>NZ_GL830864.1 GCF_000188175.1 Phascolarctobacterium succinatutens YIT 12067
TCGCGTCGACTTGTATATAATACCATGTGACCTGCATTATGTCAACATCTTTTTTGTTACTTTTTAACATTTTTTCGTGAAACACGTGGCTCTGTATTCAAAAGAAGTATCATGTATACACGCTTTAAAGCACCTAAAATTTCTTCAAAAAAATCTCAAAAAAAGTTAAAATTTCTACCGAAAAACGGTAAAATCTGCGTATATTTCTCCAAAAAAACGAGCTGACTCAAGAATTTTTTCTCTCGCCAGCTCGTTTTTTATTGTACTAATACTATTCTATTTTACTTCAATTGGCAGCTTAATCAGCTTCTGCTGCTCGCCGCTGTTATCCAACATCACAAAAATTTCTTCTGCATTACCGGTTTCCCAGTCTGCTTTAAATAATTCAATCGGATACAACTTATGGATTTGTCGCCAGCTGCTGAATTTATATGCAGGAATATATCGACGCACCTTTTCCTCATCACGCCAAAAAGCAGAAACTACCTCATAAATTGCCTCCGTCTGCCACTTCAGCCACTCCGGACGCCATTGCGGTATCTCGCAGAATACGTCAAAACGCAGAATCTCCAGCAATTCCGTTTGCTGCTCTACATAGTTTTCTTCTATAAACTGCTTTAAGATAGCTGCGACACCCTTATCATTATGCGTCTGCGGATAGAAGCCTGCCTTCACCCACCACTGCGTCAGCTGTTTATAAAAAGCAAATGCCGTCATACCGGAAGCACGCAGCAATGCCCTCAGCGTATACTTAAAGCCACCGCTGTTGGCCGTCTGGTCCAGAATATTATCCAAGTGCTTCAAATACAGCATATCCTCATATGGCATATACTTAGTCGCCAAAATCTCATAAGGCGGTTCGTCCATATAACGCAAATCATGCTGCTCTGTTTCCCTGCGCATCTGCGTACCAGGCAGAACCTTTAAAAAGCCCAGCTGCAGCATATCCGCACCCAAACCGTAAACATCATCAAAGGATTTAGCAAAGGTCGGCAAATCCTCATAAGGCAGGCCGGCAATCAAATCAACATGGATATGCATATTACCGAAGGACAGCAGACGTTTGACATTTGCTGCCAGCTTCTCCCAGTTATCCTGCCTGTTGATGGCCTTTAATGTAGGCTGATGCGTGCTTTGAATGCCGATTTCCAGTTGGAAACGTCCCTTAGGCACCGTCGCCAGGAAATCCATAACGCGCTCTGACAGTATATCGGCCTTAATTTCAAAGTGAAAGGTAGCATTTGTATCAGCCTGCGCCAGATGCTGCATCATCGGCAGAAAGTATTTTTCGTCCAAATTATAGGTACGGTCGACAAACTTCACCAACGGCACACCTGCAGCGATAAAGCGGTCCAAATCGCGCAGCACCAGCTCCAGCGGACGCTTGCGCACAGAGCGCGAAATGCTGGACAGACAGTAAGCGCAATTAAAAGGACAGCCACGCGTGCATTCGTAATAAACTATTTTATGCTCTGCCAGCATTTTTTCCAGATCAGGATACGGAAACGGCAGCAGGGACATATCTTCTATTACAGTAATGCCTCCGTTCAGGTTCACCTGCTCCCCTTCGCGATACGCAATATGCTGAGAGACAGCGCCACCGCCAGCCAAATACTGCAGCAGCTCGCTGAATACCAGCTCGCCCTCACCCTGCACGATATAGTCTGCCTGCGGCAGTTCCGCAAAAATTCTCTCCGCATCGAATGCTACCTCAGGTCCACCAATCACGATTGCAGCCTGCGGACGCAGCTTGCGCAACATACGGATCAGCTTAAATACGAACGGCTTGTTCCAAATATGTACCGAAAATCCGTAAACCTGCGCCGGCACTGCCATGATTTTTTCCAGCACCGCCAAAATAGGCGTGTTAATAGTTTCTTCTATCAGTGTTACCTCATGTCCCTGCGTTTTGGCATATTCGCCGACGTAGCGCAGGCCAAGACCCGTATGAATATATTTACTGTTAATTGCGCTTAATACTACTTGCATTTCCTTGCTCCTCAAATTTTTAACCACAAATACAGAAAAAGCTCTACAACCGAAATTGTAGAGCCTAAATTTACTGGTGCCGAAGGCCGGACTCGAACCGGCACGAGCGTGAACCCGCTTGATTTTGAGTCAAGTGCGTCTGCCAATTCCGCCACTTCGGCATAAGTTCCAATCACTCGGAACAATAGTAATTATACTCGTTTCTTAAAGCTTTGTCAATAGCCTTATTTAAAAATTCTTATAGAGAGGATTACTTTCCCAACAGTGCCTTCAGCTCCTTGAGCTTAGCAGCAAACTTCTGCAAAGTTACGGTTACAGGCTGCGGCGTATTCAGATCCACGCCGGCGTTCTTCAGGATGTTCAGAGAATAATCGCTACCGCCCGCATGCAGGAAGCCCAGATATTTTTCCACTGCTCCCGCTTCGCCGCTTAAAATTGCGCTGGCGAAGGCGGTCGCTGCACTGTAGCCTGTTGCGTACTTGTACACATAAAACGGCGTGTAGAAGTGCGGTATGCGTGACCATTCGCTTGCCAGTTCCTTGTCCACAGTCAGCGCCGGGCCATAGTAATCCCTGTTGCTCTGCAGCCAGTATTCCTCCAGCTTTTCGGCCTGCAGTGAACGGCCTGCTGTGATCTCGCCGTGAATATATCTTTCGAATTCCGCAAACTGCACCTGTCTGTAGACTGTTGTGCGCACTGCCTCCAAAAACTGATTCAAAAGATAAATCTTCTGCTCCGCCGTAGCATGCTTCAAGGTATGCTCCAAGAGCAGGTTTTCGTTCGTCGTGGACGCAACCTCAGCGCAGAAAATCGTATATTCCGAATTAACGTAGCTCTGTGCCTGGCTGCTGAAATAGCTGTGCATAGCATGGCCCATTTCGTGCGCGATGGTAGAAATGCTGTTGTAGCGCGCCTGATAATTGAGCAGCACAAAGGGATGCACGCCGTACACGCCCCAGGAATATGCACCGGAGCGCTTGCCCTTGTTTTCGTAAACGTCAATCCAGCCTTCGGTCATGCCTTTGTGGAGTGCCGTCAGATATTCCTTGCCCAACGGTGCCAGTGCCTCCTCAACCTTAGCGCAGGCCTCCGGGAAGCTGCAGGCAAAGCTATCGCCTGCGGTGGAAATAGGCATATACATATCATAGTAATGGAATTCATCTACTCCAAGTACATCCTTCTTTAATTGGATGTATTCATGCAGCGGTGCAAAATTATCATGCACGGTATCAATCAGTCCGTCGTAAAGACTGGACGGAATATTATCCTCTGCCAACGCTGCTTCCAGTGTATCTTTATAGTTATGCACGGTAGCATAAAAATATCCGGTGCGCGCAGAGCCTGTGAGCGTTGCTGCCAGGGTATTGCGGTATTGATGATAGGTATTCATCAGGCCGGTAAAGGAATTTTTACGCAGCACACGGTCAGGCGATGTCATATTCAGCAGATAGCAGCCTTCGCTGACGTTTGCCTTATTGCCCTGGCCGTCGGTAATCTCCGGGAACTGCATATCGGCACTCACAAGTGCGCGGAAGGCCGCTGCCGCCGTGCCTGTTGCCAAATGGCTTTGCGCAAAAACAGCCTCTTTATCTGCAGACAAAACATGGTCTGATAAACGAACCATATTTTCAATATAAAAACGGTATTCTGCCAATGCAGGCTCTTCGTCCAGCATTTGCAGCAGTTTTTCCTTACCTAAGGCCAGCATTTCCGGCTCTACAAAAGCATTAGCGTTACTGAAGGCTGCCGCCATACCTTCAGCCTCGCCTGCGAGCGCCTGCAGCTTCTGGTCCGTATTATCCGCATCCTGCTGCAAGCGTGCGTAAGCGTAAATCTTATCCAGCAGCTTTGCCAACTCTTCCTGCAGCTTTAAGGCTGCACAGACTGCGGCTGCAGTATTCAGTTGGCCCTGCATAGCCTGCAGCTGCGGCAGCTTGCTCTTATATTCTTCGCAGGCCGCCTGCCAATCATTTTCACCGGCATATATATCGCTTATATGCCATTTGCAGGCTGTCGGAATCTGCTCTCTTGCAACATTGCTGCCATGAAGCGGAGTAGTATTTTTTTCTTCTGTCATTATCAATCAGCTCCTTATAAAACTGCTTATTTAGGCCACAGGCTGGGATTGCCGTATTGAGCATCCAGCTCGTCACTGAACCAGCGTCCGTTCAGCACATTATGAATGATATAATTTTTGCTTTGCTCATTGATGCTCTTGTCATTAGCCATCTCTGCCAAAATACCGGCATAGCTTACTCTACTGTTGATACTGCTGATGCGTGCATGCTGACGGTTGGCATCCCATACAAGTTCCGGACGGTAGGTGGGATTCCATGCCTGCCACGTTGTTCCCAAAGCCGAAGTATTAGGATTACCGGTACGCACAAAGGCTGCAATCGAATCAATAAATGCTTTGCTCAGTTCCTTGGAGCCTGCCTGCTCAAAGGCATCGGTATTTTTGGTATAGCCGTAGCCCTGATCCGTCAGGAAGGGCTGGAAGATGCCATGCAACGCACCGTTACGCACCATATATTCCTTGCCGACAACGTCAGCAGTATGAGCAAAGGCAAAGCTGCAGACATACATATCTGCCTTATAATGCGGATACAAAACCTCGGCAGACTGCTGGCCGTTGAAGAAGCCATACAAAGCACTGCCGTATTTATTGGCAAATTTAAATTCACTCGTAGTCTTATAATCGTTGTTGATTAAGCCAAGACGATCCTTAAAGAAAGGATCACGTGCAGCAAAGGAGCTGAACTCGTCAGCACTTGCCAGCATCAGCAGCGGTACGCTGTAGTAATGCTTCGTAGCAAAGCCTTCTATCGGCAGCACCTCTCCATCGCCGTAAAGATGCGGAAATGCGCTCATGCGGATGACAGCGCCTGCCATCACCGGCGCCAGACGCTCTGCCGGTATTGCCTGCAGATATTGACGCACAGCCTTTTTATCCTTGCCGTTGTCACTAAGCAGCCAGTTTTCGGCGTTAATCAGGTTATTCTGCTTACCATCCTCTACCACCATCGGTGCTAATTTCTGCGCGATAGTTTTTTGACTCTTGGCAGCATCGGCAACAGTCAGACCGCCGCTGAAGGAAATAGCCTTATCAAATTTATTTTTGAAAACAGGCGAAATCAGCATCGCCATAACATCACGTCCACCGGCGGAAAAACCGGAAACAGTAATATTCTTGGCGTCACCACCGAACTCCTTGATATTTTCGCGTACCCAGTCCAAGGCTGCAGCCTGGTCAAGGAAGCCGAAGTTACCGCTCTGTTCCTTCTTGTTACCATCTGCCAGAGCAGGCAGATTATTAAAGCCAAAAAGTCCCAGGCGATACTGTACGGAAACATAAACCATGTTGCCTTCCTGCGCCAGCCTGTTGCCCTCCATCAGATGGCTGTTGCTGGCCTGATTATTGCCGCCGTGAATATAAACCAGTACCGGCAGATTCTTTTCCTGCGTATCCGGGCGCACAATATCCAACGTCAGCATGCCCTCCTGCCCAAGCACCTTTTTGCCGTTGTATTGGATATTCGCCGGTGCAGCCTTGGTGCAGTCCAAAATTCCCTTATGCTTTTTAGCCTGCTGCGCCTCACGCCAGCGGTCAGCGCCCGTCGGCTGCTGCGCATACGGAACACCCAGCCATTGTACTACCTGATGCTTGTCGTCATAAGCACCGGCAACAACACCCTGCTGGGTTTTTACTTCATTATTAAAATTGGCAGCCTCAGCAGCAGTTGTAAAAACGCTTGCCGCTAGCAGCGAAGCAACCACATATTGCATCTTTTTCATCTGTATCATCTGCTCCCTCATAGAAATTTATTAAACACTTACTTTCTATTATAAAGAAGTAGCGCCAGCTTGACAAGCTACGGCACGAAAAAAGAGGCTGCCTTCTCAGCAGCCTCAAATAACTATTGTGATTGACTTTTTCAAATTACCTTAGCAGCATAAAGAGCGCACAGGGTTTTGGCATCATACAGCTCGCCGTCGGCAACCATGCGACGCAGCTCTGCAGGAGTAAAGGCCTGCACGCCGATGAATTCGTCCTCATCGGTATGCTGAGCAAACTTTTGCAGTCCCCAGGCCTTATATAAATGGATAATCTCATCAGAAAATCCCGGCGTAGTCGCAATGCTGATCAGCTGCTGCCAATGCTCTGCGTCATAGCCTGTTTCCTCGCTCAGCTCACGCTTCGCGCACTCCGCAGGATCCTCATCCGGACCATGGTCAAGCTTGCCTGCCGGAATCTCCCACAGCAATGTACCAAGCGGATAACGGCACTGCTTTACCAGCACCACGCTTCCGTCAGCCAGCACTGGTACAATCGCCACTGCGCCCGGATGACGGATATATTCACGCGTTGTATCATTACCGTTCGGTAGCGTTACGTGGTCACGCTGCACCTTCAGCAGGCGGCCGCTAAAGACCTCCTCATTGCTTCCAGGTACATATATTTCATCTAAAGCCGCCTCATGAAATTTTTTCAGCATTATCTTACCTCATTTCTCCTGCAGTTGCTTCAAGCTGCTTTTTATCTGCTCCGCACCCTGCAGCAGCTCGGTAGCACTTTCAAAGGCTGCCCTGCTGGCAGTTGCGCCTGCCGTCATGCGCACCAGCTCCTGCAGACGTCCGTTATAATCAAGCGTTGTCAGCTGCGTTACCGTGCGTCCGTCAGTACTTTGCTTCTCAATATGAATATGATTATCCGCAAAGGCAGCAATCTGCGGCAGATGTGTAATACACAGCACCTGGCCGACACCGGAAATAGCAGCAATTTTTTCCGCCATCTTCTGCGCCGTAACGCCACCGACACCGGTATCAATCTCGTCGAATACCATCGTAGCAACATCGCCGCTGTTCATCAGCACAGTCTTAACCGCCAAAGCAATACGGCTCAGCTCGCCGCCGCTCGCTACCTTTTCCAGGTCATTCAGCGGTTCGCCCATATTCGCACTGAAAATAAATTTCAGCTCATCACGGCCCAGCGGCATAAACTTATCCAGCTGACCGCACTTTATCTGCAGCACACCGTTAGGCATCGCCAAATCGCGGATATGCTGCGTAATACGCTGCGCCAACGCCTTGGCGCTGGCTTCACGCA
Organism: Phascolarctobacterium succinatutens YIT 12067; assembly: GCF_000188175.1. GTDB lineage: Bacteria > Bacillota > Negativicutes > Acidaminococcales > Acidaminococcaceae > Phascolarctobacterium_A > Phascolarctobacterium_A succinatutens. The sequence goes on from NZ_GL830864.1 coordinate 7,097, forward strand.
ACTGCGTCAGCACTGCGGCAGCACGTCCCAAACGCACAACCGCTTCCGCTACCGCCTTCTGCGCCTGCTCTAAGAGCTTTGCAATCTGTTGCAGCTGTTCCAGCTTTTCCTGCGTCTGCTGCAGATATTCCAACGCCGACTGTGTACTGCCGCCGTACTTCTTCTGCAGACGGTAAATAATATCAAGGCGCTGCTGTACCTGCGCTGCACGCTCACCGTTAAACTCACTGCCTGCCATATATTCGCTCAGCTCCGTGCGGCAATCGTCCAAGCTGATCCAGGCACTGTCAGCACACTCTGCCAACGGCGCCAGACGGCTGTCGTAGCGTGCCGCATACTGCAGCTGGTCGCGCACTCGCGCCAGACGCGAAAGAATCGCGTCCTCCTCATCAAGCTGCTGATAAGAGCTGTCAACAGCCTTCATAATGCGCTCACTGTTCTGCAGCAGGCGTGCCTCCGCCTCCAGGCCATCTTCCTCACCAGGCTTCAAGGCAGCGTCCGAAATCTCCTTGATTTCCCAGGCGTAACGATCCAGCAGCAAATCCTGCTGCTCATTTTCCTGCTCCAAATTGCTCAAATGCTTTACCGCAGCAGTATACTCGCTGTAAAGCTGCTTATACTCCTGCAGTGCCTGCGCCAGCTTCGAACCGCCAAAAGCATCTGTCAGATGCAGCGGCGCATCCGGCTTCAGCAAGGCCTGGTTCTCGTGCTGGCCGTGAATATCCACCAAACGCGCACCGATAGCCTTCAGCACAGCCAAAGGCACCTGCACGCCGTTGATATAAGCGCGGCTCTTGCCCGCAGCACTTATCTGACGCTTCAGAAATAAATCCTCCTCCGGCTCCAGACCGTGCTCCGCCAGCAGCGCTTTAATCTCCTGCTGACCGCTCACGTCAAAAACAGCCTGCACCCACAGTCCGTCAGTACCGCTGCGCACATAATCGGCAGAAGAGCGCCCGCCAAGCACCATGCCAAAGGCATCTATCAGAATAGATTTACCGGCACCGGTTTCGCCTGTAAAAACATTGAAGCCGGGGGTAAAATCAGCATGCGCGTCCTCTAATAGTGCAAAATTGTGAACATGCAATGATTGCAGCATAATCCCTTGCCTCGCTTATCTGTAATTCTTGAAGCGTTCCAGCAGAGTGATTACAGCTTCTTTATTTGGCAGAGCAATGAAAACGGTGTCATCACCGGCAATAGAACCAAGAATCTCCGGCCATTTCATGTAGTCTACGGCAAAGGCAACAGCCTGCGCTGTGCCCGGCAGCGTGCGGATTACCACCATGCTGTCGGAAGCACGTACACTTACGATAGAATCGTTGAAGGTACGCTCCAGACGCTCCATGGTCAGCATCGAGCTGTGCTCCTTCGGATAAGCATAGTGATAATGTCCGTTGGCATCCGGCACCTTGACCAGCATCAGTTCCTTGATATCACGCGAAACCGTAGCCTGCGTAACATCAATGCCCTGATGACGTAAAGCGGAAGCCAAATCCTCCTGCGTTTCAATTTTATTGTTGTCAATAATCTCTTTAATTTTAGCGTGTCTGGTCATTTTCATAGTCAATCACCTCTAAAAGCAAAATATTTCTATGTCGTACTTTCCTATAATCATGATACTTCTATAAAGGTTATGATTTATAGTAATGCCTTACGTATTTATTTATGGATGACGTATACGGTGCCTTATCATGCGCCGCTACGCCCTGTACATCTATCCTTCGTTTACGTCACGGCACACGAGAAGGCACCGGAGACGAAGAAGGGCGACGATGGCGTACTACTGCTACGTCGAGGGCCCTGATGAAGTATATGGTGCATTATCGTGCGCCGCCTATAAATTGCGCATTAATTTTTGTTGCCAAGTCTGATAATAATCGCGTCGCGTAAGTCTTACAAACTTCATCTCATAAGGCGATTTGGCGATATGCACACTGGTATCGTTAGGCACCTCTATAACATTTTCGCCGTCAGCCGAAAGCAGCATTTCCTCACTGCCTGGAATCGGCCTGAGCTCTATTGTTTCCGACATAGGAATAACAAGCGCTCTGTTCGTCAGCGAATGTGCGCAGACAGGAGTAATGACGCTGACATCAAGCTCCGGCATAACAAGCGGTCCGCCTGCTGAGAGAGAATATGCCGTAGAACCGGTTGCCGTTGCGATAATCAGACCATCTGCCGCATATTTACCGGATAAACGTCCGTTAATAAAAAGCATCATATGCGCCAGCTTGCTGAACATGCCCTTAGCCAGAACTAAATCGTTGAGCGCATGCGCCGTAGCAAGCAGCTTATCGCCGCAGATAACTCTGGCCTGCAGCAGACTGCGGCTTTCCAGCGTATAGTTGCCCTGTGCCAGACGGCTGATAGCCTTATACATACCCTGCAAATCAATCTCTGCCAAAAATCCCAGCTTGCCAAAGTTGATACCGAACGCAGGCACATCAAGTGGCGCAAGGTGACGCGCCATCTGCAGCAGTGTACCGTCACCGCCGAGACTAACACCATAGTCCAGTGTTTTCAGCGTTTGCGGCTCACTTTTATTGTAGCTGCTCACGCCATACTGCTGCGCCACCTCCTCAGGCAGCACCGGTTCAAGTCCCCAGTCCTTGCAGAGCTGAACAAATTCCGGCAGAGCGATACGGACGTTTTCTTTACCCAGATTGGGAAAAATCCCTAAACGTTTCTTTTGCATCTCATGCCTCTGTCTTTTCTGCTTTCTTATCTAAGTCGCCATGACTGCGGCCTACAAGCTGTGCTACCTGCTCGCTGCTTACGGCATCGTCGTCACCCAGCGTCAGGTGCAGCAAATATTCAATGTTACCCTCAGGTCCCTTGATAGGAGAAAAATCCAGACCGGCAATACCGAAGCCTTCGCTCTTGGCGAAACTGATAACGTTATTGATAACCTGCTCATGCACGGCAGCATCACGTACAACGCCCTTCTTGCCGACATTTTCCTTGCCTGCTTCAAACTGCGGCTTGATTAAAGCCACTACAAAGCCTTCAGGCTTGAGAATTTTATGGACCGCAGGCAAAATTTTATCCAGCGAAATAAAAGCTACGTCGATGGTAGCAGCATCAACCTGCTCGGGCAGGCTGTCTGCTTCCAGATAACGCACGTTGGTACGCTCCATGTTCACTACGCGCTCATCGTTGCGCAGCTTCCACGCCAGCTGACCATAGCCCACGTCTATCGCATAAACCTTCGCCGCACCATTCTGCAGCGCACAGTCGGTGAAACCGCCGGTAGAAGCACCGATATCGGCAACAACCTTGCCTTCTACGCTGATGGGGAAAATCTGCAAAGCCTTCTCCAGCTTCAGGCCGCCGCGGCTTACATAGGGCAGCTTATTGCCCAGCAGACGGATAGTAACCTCCGGTGCTACCGGTGTCCCCGGTTTATCTATTTTCTGTTCATTGACCAATACCTGTCCTGCCATAACCGCAGCCTGCGCCTTGGCACGGCTTTCAAACATACCGCGGTTAACTAACAGAACATCAAGTCTTTCTTTTTTCACTCTTCTTCACCCTTTACAAATGCTGCAGCCTTGGCAGCAATGGTTGGCGTATCCAGTCCCAAATCACGGAACAGCAGCTTTTTGTCGCCATGCATAACAAATTCGTCAGGAATGCCGAAGCAACGTACTTCACACTGCTCCAGCAATTTATTTTCATTAAGCTCTTCCAGAATTGCGCTGCCGACACCGCCTGCCAGTACGCCTTCTTCCAGAGTAATAATCTTTCCGTAGCTTTGCGCATGCTCACGCAAGAGTTCAACATCCAGCGGTTTGGCAAAACGCATATTCACAACACCTGCGCTGATTCCCTGCGCTTCCAGCAGCTCCGCTGCATCAAGAGCAGTCTGCACCATGCTGCCAATCGCCCAGAAGCAGACATCCTTGCCTGTACGCAGCACCTCTGCCTTACCAATCGGCAAATCCTGCCACTGCGTATCCAGCGCAACGCCCACACCGCTGCCGCGCGGATAGCGCACGGAAACAGGTCCGTCAAAATCAAGCGCTGTTTTCAGCATGTGCTGCAGTTCATTCTCATCCTTCGGCGCCATAATGGTCATGTTAGGAATGCTGCGCAGATAAGCGTAGTCAAAAACGCCATGATGCGTATAGCCGTCATCACCCACAAGACCGGCACGGTCCAGACACAGCGTTACGTGCAGCTTCTGCATGCAGATATCGTGCATGATGGAGTCATAAGCACGCTGCATGAAGGTAGAATAAATTGCCGCCACAGGCTTCATTCCGGCAGCAGCCATGCCTGCAGCCGCAGTAACCGCATGCTGCTCGGCAATACCAACATCAAAGAAATGATCCTTATGCGCCTCGGCAAAAATATTCAAGCCGGTGCCGTCAGGCATCGCAGCAGTAATACCCACGATTTTATCGTCGATATCAGCCAGTTTAGTCAAAGTTTTACCAAAAACCTCGGTATAACTTACGGGTGCATTCGGATTAGTAATCTTTTTGCCGGTAGCAATATCAAAGGGGCCTGTACCGTGGAACTTATTGGGGCTTTCCTCGGCAGGCTTATAGCCCTTGCCCTTTTTCGTCAGCACATGTACCATAACCGGTCCGTCAATCTTTTTTGCAGCCTGCAGCACATCCAGCAGGCCATCCAGATCATGTCCGTCAACCGGTCCCAAATAAGTAAAGCCAAGCTCTTCAAAAATAGAGGTCGGCACCATCAGGTATTTTACGCTGCCCTTCAGGCGGCGGATAGCCTTCAGCACATCACTGCCGAATTCCATATTTTTGAGCCAGCCCTCAATATCATTTTTAATTTTGTTATAGGTTTCGCCTGTACGCAGCTGGTAAAGATATTCGCTCATCGCACCCACGTTTTTGGAAATAGACATTTCGTTATCGTTGAGCACGACAATCATATTCTTATGCAGCATACCGGCGTTGTTCAACGCCTCAAAAGCCATACCGCCGGTCATGGAGCCGTCGCCGATAACGGCTACGACATTATAATCCTCACCCTGCAGGTCGCGGGCGCAGGCCATGCCCAGAGCAGCGGAAATAGATGTACTGGAATGACCGGTACCGAAGGCATCATGCTCGCTTTCGCTGCGCTTAGGAAAGCCGGAAAGACCGCCGTATTGACGCAGCGTAGGAAATTGCTCCCTGCGTCCGGTGATAATTTTATGGATATAGGCCTGGTGACCTACGTCGAATATAATCTTATCTTCCGGCGTATTGAAAACCTTATGCAAGGCCAAAGTCAGCTCTACCACGCCCAGATTCGGCGCCAAATGGCCGCCGGTGTGCGAAATAACGCTGATTAAAAGCTGTCTGATTTCCTTAGCCAGCTGCTCCAGCTGCGGCACGGAAAGCTTTTTGACATCAGCCGGTGAATTAATTTTATCTAAAAATTTATTCTCTGCCATAATTACTTCTTTCTGTCAGTCATCAGGCGAGTAATTTCACGTAACGGCTCTGCGTTCTCGCCAAACATTTCCAGACATTCCAAAGCCTCTGCCACAGTCTTTTCTGCCAACTCGTGTGCTGCCTGCAGGCCGTACAGTGTTACATAAGTAGATTTGTGGTTCTTGGCATCGCTGCCTACCGGCTTGCCAAGCTCCTCCTCAGTACCTTCGACATCAAGGATATCGTCGGTAATCTGGAAGGCAAGTCCCAGCAAATCAGCAAATTTGGTAAGAGCCAAAAGCTGCTGGTCATTAGCACCGGCCAGATGCGCACCGCCGCGAATAGCAGCAATAAAAAGCGCACCGGTCTTGCCCGCATGCAGTTTGCGCAGCTCCTCCGGCGTAATCTTTTTGCCTTCAAATTCCAAATCAAGGCCCTGGCCGCCAACCATACCGAAGTTACCGGCACACATAGCCATTTCGCGTACAGTTTCAATCAAAACTTTAGGATCAACATTCTTCTGTTCCAGCATTACCTCAAATGCCAAAGTGAGCAGGCCGTCACCGGCAAGCACTGCCATAGCTTCACCAAAAACCTTATGATTGGTCAGACGGCCGCGGCGATAATCATCGTCATCCATGCACGGCAGGTCATCGTGAATCAGAGAATAGGTGTGAATCATTTCCAGACCGCAAGCCACGGGCAAATAATTGTAGCCCTTACTGCCCACAGCCTCTGCCGCAGCCATCAGCAGAATCGGACGAATGCGTTTACCGCCTGCCATCAGGCTGTATTCCATAGCTTCATCTACCTTGGAAATACCCTTTTTGGCAATTCTGTTCTTCAAATAGTTTTCTACCAGTTTTTGCTGGTTAGCATAATAAGCTTTAAAATCCATTATTTTACCTCCAAATCCTGGAATGTTTCTAATTTATAGCCAACGTCGTTACTGTCGGTAACAACGATTTTATCAACCTCCTGCTTCACTGTTTCCAGTCTGCTGCTGCAGACACGGCTCAGCTCCACACCGTATTTAAACACCTCCAGAGCCTTGTCCAAAGGCAGCTCGCCGCTTTCCAGAAGCTGTACCTGTGCTTCCAGCTCGCTTAAGGCATCTTCAAACTTAATGTTCTTTGCAATCTTTTTCGTTGCCATCCTTTACCGCCTTTCTACCTGCTGCACAACTGAGGTTATCACACCATCTGCTACTGTTGTCAGCAGCTCGTCGCCCCATCTGAGGTCATCAACACTGCTTACCAGCGTATAATCGGATTTTTGGCTCACTGAATAGCCTCGTCCCAAAACAGCCAGCGGACTGAGGCTATCCAGTCTTGCCGCCGCCAGCGCCAGCTTATGCTCATCCTGCTGCAGATGCAGCTCTAAGGCCTCACGCAGTCTGCGCGAAGCAGTATCAAGACGCTGCGCCTGGTCGGCAAAAAGCCTTTCCGGGTCACGCAACGCCCACGAATTAACTAAGTTGTCCAATCTGCGCTGCTGCTGCGTAAGCAAAGCCGACAACAGACTGCGCGCACGCTGCTCCAGATAGACAACGCGCTGCTTGTAGCCTTCAACATCAGCCACCACCAGTTCCGCGGCCTGCGACGGTGTCGCAGCCCTCACGTCGGCAGCAAAATCGCACAGCGTAAAATCTGTTTCATGACCTACGGCGCTGACTACCGGAATTTTGGAGGCAGCCACCGCTCTTACGGTAATTTCTTCGTTAAAGGCCCACAAATCCTCGATAGAACCGCCGCCACGTCCTACTATCAGAACATCGGCCAGTTTTTTACGGTTAAAGAATTCAATCGCTGCAGCAATTTCCGCCGCAGCTCCCTCACCCTGCACCTTGACAGGATAAAGCAAAAGCTTTATGCCCTGATTTCTCCTTCGTGACACTGTTATGACATCACGCACAGCGGCACCTGCAGGAGAGGTAATAATTCCCACGGTACGCGGATGCAGCGGCAGCTGCTGTTTACGCTCAGGCGCAAACAGGCCTGCACGCTCCAGCTTCTGCTTGAGCTTTTCGTAAGCCTGCATCAAATCGCCCACGCCCTGCTGCAGCAGTAAATCGGTATACAGCTGATAAACGCCGTCGCGTTCATAGACTGCCAAGCGCCCTACGGCAACAACAGTATCGCCGTTCTGCGGCTGAAAGCGCAGATTAACAGCCTTACTGCGGAACATTACGCATTTGAGCACCGCACCAGCATCCTTCAAAGTAAAATAGCAATGACCTGAAGGATATCGCTTAAAATTAGAGATTTCACCGACAACCTGCAGATTACGCAGCTCCGGCTCCTGCTCCAGTATATGCTTTATGAAATTATTTATTTCGCTTACCGAATAAACAGCTTCAGTCATTTTTCTTATGTAATCTCCAGGCAACAGCGGCACAGCCACTGGCATTATCACAGCTGAAGCGACCTTCAGGCACCCACAGGCGCACACGGCGCTTCGCCAGCTTTTCTTCAACATGCTTGCGGATGTACTTGTTGGAGCCGACGCCGCCAACCAAAATAACATCTCGCACACCATATGCCGCTGCACCGTTGCGCAGCAGACGGGCAAAGGTTTCCGCCAGCGTATGCTCCACACCCAAGGCCAGAGAGGCAGCATTTGCCCCCGCCTCCAGCTTGCGCATAGCGGCAGTTGCAGGTCCCGATAAGCTCACATCCAGCTTACGCACGGACACCGGCAGCTCCAGCGGTTTCTCCGCCTGTTCTGCAAGCTGCTCCAGTGCCGGACCTGTCGGAAACTGCAGTCCCAACGCCACACCGATGCGGTCAACAAACTGACCGGCGTGCAAATCGAGGCTGCCGCCAACCTGCGTCAGGTTATAACGGCTGTCTTCACGGCGTTCGCACAGCAGCAAATCGGTAGTACCGCCGCTGGCATGCAGCAGCAAAAAGCGCTCCGCCTGCGGACCGCCTGCCGACCAAAGACCGGCCTCCAAATGATTTTCCTGGTGGCTGATGACCTCCAACGGCACCTTATAGGCAGCCGCCAGGCTGCGAGCAACGCTCATGCCGGCAAGAAACGCCGGCATATAGGAGTCCGCAAGCGGACGCGGATAACCGCTGACACCAATCGCTGCCAAGGTGCAGTCCTTGTCGGCAAACACCTCCTCCACCAAGCGCGGCAGATTGCGTGTATGCTGAAAAACCATCTCGGACTGCTGCAGGCCGCAGCGTCCCGGCTTAACGCTTAAAATCTGTCTGGCCTCGGCAAGCAGGCTGCCATCCTCCGCCAAAAGAGCGGCAGAGGTAGTATAACAGCTGGTATCAATGCCTAAATAAACCTTTTGGCTCATTTTCTTGCCAGCTTACCTAAAACACCGTTAATAAAGCGCGGAGATTCTTCGGTTCCATAAGCCTTGGCAATCTCCACTGCCTCATTGATAGCAACACCTGCAGCCAGGGCAGGCTTTTCATGGCGCATTTCAAAAACTGCTACGCGCAGGATATTTCTGTCGGTAGCAGGCATACGCTCTACTGTCCAGTCGGTTGCACAGCTGTTCAAAGTCGCATCAATAGCTTCTTTGTTTTCTACAACACCGTTAACAAGCACCATAGAATACTTCTTAACATAGTTTCTGGCACTTGCTGCCCCCAGCTCCTTATGCTGGTCCAAAGCCTTGTCTACCGCAGCCTCCGGATGCAGCTCCTCGTGCTCATCTAAAGCTGCGTCAACAGCCTGTTCTACCTCATTACCGGTAAAGTCTATTTGGAATAACGCCTGTAAGGCAACCTCTCTTGCAAGTCTACGAATCATTTGCACACTCTCCTTGTATAAAAAATTTTAATAAATATCTTGTATGATGATGTATTCAGATTAGGCAGATGGTGCCTTATCTTTTGCCGCCACCGCCGTTATCTGTGATAGCCGGGAGGCAACAACCTATCCAACCACTCCAGCAAATCCTCTTTCTTATCCAGCTTGTTGCCGATAAAAAAGCCCAAGCCGATGCAGATCATCAGAAACAGTGCCTGAAAAAATCCCAGCCACAGCACAACCACGCCAATAAACAGGCCAAACACCGAGCAAAGCAGACGGCCGCGATAATTATTCCAGATATCATTAAGAATATCGTTAAACATAGCTTCTGCCTCCTATTCTTCCTTTGCTTTAATCTGTTTGAAGAACAGCTCTATTTCCTTAACCTCAATGCCAGTAACCTTTTTGATGGTTTCACGGACGTTGGTCTTAATCTCACCGGAGGTTTCCGGAATATTTATGCCGGGTTCAATCGAAGCATTAATGCGTACATCAATGCATTGATCCTCCAACTTCACAATAACCTTTACATGATGGATGCCGTATATTTCCTGCGACAGAACAGCAATATAATCCTCTAATGCGCCCTTGCCTACAAGCACCTTGCCCTTATCGCTGTCACTCAGCTTCAGCGAGCTTACGCCAGTCAGTCCCAGGCCGGTGATCAGCAGGCGTACGCTCACCAGCAGCATAATCACACCGCCGACAGCATAAACCCAGTTGCCCGGGATATGGCTGATAAACGCTACCATACCTGTATCAGAGAAAACGCCCAGGCTGCACAGCAGCGTCAGCACTGAAGCTACCGTCATCAATATCGTATACAGCGTCAGGATAATTCTATCCGCAATACCCATAACAGTTAATCCTCCTCTAAAAACTTCCTATGCTTTTCATCCATGTCTTCCTCCGGCGGCAGCTCAAAATCATGGTTATCATGGAGATTAACCAACTGCTGCTCAAAGGAATTGGCCTCCGTTGCTTCCGCACGCTTAGCCTGCGCCTGCAAAATCTCTGCCATATCTACATCAGATGAGCTTTCCTTTTCCAGCTCGCTTTCACGCCTCTTGGCCACGCCTTCGACATTGACATCGACAAACTGCACCTCGTAACCGGTCATAGCCTCAATGGCATCTTTAACCTTTTCCTGCACCTCCAAAGCAATCTCCGGAATGCAGCAGCCGTATTCAATAACAATATACACACTGGCATTTACCGTCTTGCCTTCAAAATGCAAATGTACGCCCTTAGAAGCGTTCTCCTTGCCCAAGAAGCGGTTAATGCCATCTGTCAGGCCACCGCTCATGCCTACAACTCCCGGCACCTCCTGCGCCGCCAGGCTGGCAACGATACAGATAACCTCGTCGGCAATACGTATATCACCATATTCTTCCTTGTCCTGTGTTTCCGCTGCTTCGGCAGCAGCTTCAGCGGCTTCTGCAGCCTTGGCCCTGATAGTGTCCTTTATATTTTTTTCTTCCATATCCGGCACCTCCTGCTCGCTTACGTGCCGGCAAAAGCGCGACAGCGTAATGAAGACAGTTATACATTATTATCTTCTTATTATAACACATTTTATACAATCCGTATGCATAAAATGTATAAAAAATAAGTGCTAAAAATGTATATGATAAGATTCTGTTTTTTCAATCGCTGTATCTGAACAAGGCAGGCCAAACAGAGAAATTAGCTCCTTATACGCAATATAAAACACCCTACGCACTGCCAACGGCAATACGCAGGGTGTTTTCATTTGCTTATACAAAGCTTATGCAAAATCCTTGTAGATACCTTCCTCACGGCGTCTGGTTGCCGTTTTGGAAACGTAGGTACCATGAACAATATTGGTAAGCTTCTTCTTCGCTAAAATCTTTTGGATGTAATCAAGATGCGGGCAAGGCGGCTTATGCGAATTATCCGATACCATGCAGGTAGAAAGATGCACGCAAATCTCTTGTCCATCCTCTTTAAAGCGGCGCAGGCGCTTCGCCAGGTTCTCCAGCTTAACCGTCAGCGCACCGCCGGAGCAGCCACCGCAGGTGAAGCTCATGTAATGCGTATCCTCTGGATAACCGGCAAACTTACCCTCGCGACTGTAAAAAGCGTGCGTACAGTTGTAGCCGCAACAACGCTGCTGCACCGTATCACACTGGATAATTACTACTAGCTTGCTCATCTTATCATGCCTGCTGCTTTTAAAGCTGCATCAAGCTTAGCCTCAGCGGCAGCGCTGATAGGAGTCAGCGGCAGACGCGGAGCACCTGCTTCAATACCGGTAACCTTGGTAACGGCAGCCTTAATAGGAATCGGGTTGCTTTCTATGAACATAGCCTTAGCCAGCGGTACCATAACCTTGTTGAGGTCAGCGGCATCCTTAACGCGACCTTCGCTGTAAGCCTGCATCAATTGCTGCAGCAGGTTGCCGTTAACATTGGCCAGAACGGAAATCAGACCGCAGGCACCAACGGACATGAACGGCAGAATCAGGCCGTCATCACCGCTGTAAATGGAGAAATCTTCCGGCAGTACACGATACAGCTCTGCAGTCTGTGCTACATTGCCTGCTGCCTCTTTGATAGCCACAATGTTGCTGAAATCTGCTGCCAGACGTGCAACAGTTTCCGGAGCAATGTTGCCGCCGGTACGTCCCGGAACATTATAAACGATAATCGGCAGCTTAGTAGCCTTTGCTACGGCTGCAAAATGCTGATAATAGCCTTCCTGAGTCGGTTTGTTGTAGTACGGTCCGACTACGAGCACGCCGTCTACACCGCAGGCTTCCATTTTCTTAACCAAATCAATAGTGCTGGCAGTACAGTTGGTGCCTGCACCGGCAACAATCTTGGCACGGCCGTTGACACGAGCAACGATGGTCTGCATGAATTTAATTTTTTCATCCATGTCCATGGTTGCAGCTTCACCGGTAGAGCCTTCTACTACCAGGCCGTCACTGCCGTTAGCCAGCAGCCAGTCAGCAAAATCTGCACCGGCTGCATAATTAACGCTGCCATCAGCGTTGAACGGCGTAACCATTGCCGTTAATAATCTGCCAAAATACGGTTTTTTCATTGTAATTCCACCTCTTAAAACTAATAGAAACTAAAATTCTCTATGATATATTGCTTATTATCTAAATGATTTTATATTTTTTACGACGTACTTCACGTACGTCGAGGAGACATAACAACGCAGGCGGTGCTTTATTTCCTCTTTACCCTAACAGGCTGTGGAGAAAGTGCCGGATGCTAGGCGCGTTGACGACGGCGTACTAACAGTACGTCGAGGAAACACAACAACGCAGACGGTGCTTTATACACAGACTATAACTTGAAGGCCTCGTGGAGCGCCTTCACCGCCTCCACCAAATGCTCCTCTTTAACAATCGCGGAAATCGTAGTATCGCTGTCCACAGTCTGCAGAATAGCAATATTATGGCTGGCAAGCGCACTTACAAAGGTAGCCATAATGCCAGGCACACCACGCATAGCGCTGCCGACAACGGAAACCTTGCCGCAGCCTTCGTTCAGCGTATATTTAAAGCCGCTTTCATTAAGCACCTTGCAGGTGTGCTCTACGTCCGGAGAGAATACTGCAAACATTGCTTCCTTCTCCGACAGGTTCAGGCAGCCTACGCTGATGCCTGCATCCGCCAAATCTTCGAACAGATTACGGCCTGCAGTAATATCCTGCGGGTTCAGGTCAATGCGGAATTGTGCCAGATCATTAAGATGAGCTACACCGCTGGCGCAGGATTCGTTAATCGCAATTTCGCCACCGTTACCCTGACCGATGCGTTCGCTGGTAATCAGAGTGCCGGGAGCATCGCTGAAGGTGGATTTAACATACATGGGAATATTGCTGCCCATGGCAATTTCAACGGCACGCGGATGAATAACCTTAGCACCGTTCTGCGCCATCTGGCAAACCTCAGCATAGGAAATCTGCTGCAGAATATTAGCCTTCTCGACAATACGCGGGTCAGCAGTCATGATGCCCTCAACGTCTGTATAGATTTCCACAAAATCAGCCTTGAGTGCAGCGCCCAGTGCAGCAGCAGAAGTGTCGCTGCCGCCGCGACCCAAGGTCGTAAATTTATAGTTATTTTCCGTCATACCCTGGAAGCCGCAGACAACCGGAATGATGCCTGCCTCCAACAAACGGATAAGACTGGAAGTATTGATATTTTTGATACGTGCTGCCCCAAACTGGGAATCGGTAATGATACCTGCCTGGCCGCCGGTAAGCGCCATAGCGTTAATGCCGAATTTTTGCAGGGTTGCCGCCATTACGCAGGAGGAAATGATTTCGCCGCAGCACATCATCATATCCATCTCACGCACATTAACGGAAAGGTTAACGTCCTTCAGTGCGCCGATAAGCGTATCGGTTGCGTAGGGAGCGCCCTTGCGTCCCATAGCTGAAACTACGACTACCGGGGAGTAACCGTTGCGGATAGCCTGCTGTACCTTGTTTTTAACTGCAACGCGGGCTTCCTCACTCGCGACGGAGGTGCCGCCGAATTTCTGCACAATGATTTTCATGTAAATTGCTCCTCATCTGTTTAAATTAAAATGCAAAATGTACCGGATGCCGGAAAGGCTGCGGCGTACAAGCTGTACGCCGTTTAGTCTTTACACCGCAGAGGTGCATTATTATTTTTCTAACCAGCCGTTTTTAATCATAACCTCAGCAATCTGCAGCGTGTTCAGCGCAGCGCCCTTGCGGATCTGGTCGCCTACTACCCACAGGTTAAAGGTGTTCGGATTGGACTCATCGCGGCGCAGACGGCCAACGAAGCAGTCATATTTTTCCGAGGTATATAAAGGCATCGGATAAATCTGATTGGACGGATCATCCATCATCTGAATTCCGGGGAAAGCGTTGATTGCAGCTGCCATATCCTTCAGCTCCAAATCATGCTCAAACTCAATGTTTACCGATTCGCTGTGGCTGCGGTATACAGGCACACGCACGGTAGTAGCAGTGATGCGCATTTCGTCATCATGCATAATTTTTCTGGTTTCGTTGATCATCTTCATCTCTTCTTTGGTGTAAAGATTATCAAGGAAAACATCAATCTGCGGAATCAGGTTAAACGCAATCGGATAATGCTTCGGCAGGCTTGCGGACGGAAGAATGTGTGCCTCCATCTCACGGCCCTCGCTGTAAGCCTTGGTCTGATCGGTGAGCTCGTCAATGCCCTCCTTACCGGCGCCGGAAACAGCCTGATAGGTAGAAACGACGATACGTTTAATGCGTGCCAGGTCATACAGCGGCTTCAATGCCATAACCATAATAATGGTAGAGCAGTTAGGGTTGGCAATAATGCCCTTGTGCTTCAGGATGTCCTCGGGGTTAACCTCCGGCACAACCAGCGGCACTTCGGGGTCCATACGGAAGGTGCTGGAGTTATCAATAACAACGGCACCGGCTCTCACAGCGTAAGGAGCAAATTCCTTGGAAACGCTACCGCCTGCGAACAAAGCAATATCAATGCCCTCGAAGGAGTCCTTGGTGGCCTCCTGCACAGTATATGTTTTGCCCATAAATTCAATCTGCTTGCCTGCGCTGCGCTTGGAAGCCAGCAGACGCAGTTCTGCAAATGGGAAGTTTCTTTCTTCAATAAGCTTCAGAAATTCAGTACCAACAGCACCGGTAGCGCCTAAAATAGCAACGTTATACTTTTTCATAAAATTCTCCCCCTCACTATTTAGAGTAATTTATCTAAGCCGTATACCAGGCCTGCTTGATCAACAATTTTGCGGCAGCCAAGCGCAACGCCCGGCATGTAACATTCGCGGTTAATCGGGTCGGTGCTGATTTTCAAAGTTTCTCCCTGACCGCCGAAGATAACCTCCTGGGAAGCAACGTAACCCGGCAAGCGGACACTGTGAATCTTCATGCCCTCGTAATCCGCACCGCGCGCACCTGCCATGGTTTCCTTTTCATCAGGATTACCCTGATGCATAGCCTTGCGCACCTCAGCAATTTTTTGTGCGGTGATAATTGCAGTACCGCTGGGAGCATCCAGCTTGTTATCGTGATGCTTCTCGATAATTTCCACATGCGGGAAATATTTGGCAGCCTCACACGCCAGCTTCATCATAACAACTGCACCAAGCGCAAAGTTCGGAGCAATCAGCAGGCTGGTGTTATGCTTGCGTGCCAGCTCATCAACCTCTTTTAAATCTGCATCGCTGAAGCCTGTAGTGCCTACTACAGCATGCACGCCAAGCGGCAGCATTTTGCGCAGGTTACCCATAACAACATCAGGACGGGTGAAGTCAACAACAACGTCCGGTTTGGCAGCCTCAATCGCAGCAACCAGGTCAGTAGTTACCTTAACGCCGTCACCCAGAGGCACGGTGCCTTCCTTAATATCAACAGCACCAACAAGCTCCAAATCAGCTTCGCTATATACCTTTTTACATACCTCGCTGCCCATACGGCCCAGCGCACCATTTACCAAAACACGAATCATGTCGTTCACTCCTTAATCATAAAAACAACCGTTGAGATATTTCCTTTGGATTCTATCTCAACGGTTAGCATGCTAAATAATATTCACACCCATAGCCGAGATAGCCCTCCGCTGCAGATGCAGCGACAGTCCGGCAGCTTTCACTGACGGCCCAGCACAACGACACGGCTGCCATTGCACTTCGGCGTTAGCCCTTTTGTGATGCTTCTCAGCTCCCGCTCCACAACCTACTCATGCTTTCCGCGCCTCTATCTTAATGGTTTGCTATTAGAAAAATTATATTACTGTTACTGCTATTTGTCAACGAGGAAATTTATTAGCATCTTCTTATAACAGCAAGTGTAAAGATTTTACAAAAAGAGTATACACATAGGCACAAGCAAACTATCAGCGTGAATTATTCCATATTCGGTTTTGGTTTATCTATCCAGTACAATATCCATCAGGCTCTTGTAATCCTTTACCTGACCGTAATGCACTTCGCCATTGGAAAGCTTTTCAAAAAGCTTTTCGGCACATTTAATTTTTGCCTGCTCCATAGATTTCAGTTCCGTACTTTCATTAGTGCCTTTGGTTTCAGCAATGAAATATACGTACTTAATCTTTCCCTCTTTGAAAGCAATTGCCCAGTCAGGCGAATATTTGCCTACAGGTGTCGGAATGTAAAAACCTCGCGGAAGCTTTGCGTATACTGCGACTTCATCTGCTTTATCCAGATTTTCAACGAATTTACGCTCCACACTCTGCTCTGCTGTACCATCAGTAACAACATAATCAGTTACGGCATGCAACGCAGGAAATACCTTAGACAAAGCTACACGATGACATTCCGCTGTAAAGATTTCTTTGTCAAAAACTTCATTTGTTGTATTGTAGGTAACGCCTTCTACAATCAGGCCGGCCTTCTGTTCGTTAATCAGACGTGCAACCTTGCTGATAAACTCTTCCGGATTATCACGGAATTTCCTGTACTTCATCATATTGATTCTGCTCAAAATAGCAGCAACAGTGCGACGTGTTAAAGAAGTCCGTTGCGTCAGCTCGTGCAGCAAATCATACTTCAAGCTGCTGTCATGAGCATTTTCCAATACATTTGTAGTATGTGAAGGTGCTACAAAGCTGGTTTTTTGCTCTAATTCATGCGCCTGCATATTATTTTTCTGATATCCGACGCTCAATGTATAAAGTGTCTGAGTAACCTGCAGCTTGGCATCAATCGCTGCCACAGCCTTATCAATCAGCACATTACTGTCAATCTTTACGGTATAAGCACACTTACGGTTGATACGCTTCCACAGCTTCTGGAATTCCTGCTTTTCAAAATTCTTATTGTTGAGCTTGTTTTCAACGGTTGTCTGATTACCGTTAGTAATCATATCCTTAAGCGAATCTTTATCATACAGGCTCTTAATCAGTACATGTACAGCAGGCTCAATATCCTTAAGCTTATCCTGCACAGGCTCCAAAGTACCGTTGGCGGCATCCTGCTTATATTTTTCGGTGATTCTGTCATCATCGTCAAGATAATCATGTCTATCAAGATATTTCACTATCTGACGTGCCTGCTCGCCTTCAATTTTATAAGTTTCATCGCCAACCTTTACTACTCTGCCGAAGAAGTACTCTATAGATACCTTTTCAGGACGTTCATACAAAGCTTTTTTGATTTCATCCTGCAGGCTGTCGACAAAACCAGCATAGCTTTCGCTGGCAATAACCGTCAGTTTATTGACCACATGCACATTAGCTCCGCATACGCTTTCATCCATGCGCTCACCCTGCTGATTAACGCAGATACGCATGCCACGACCGACCTCCTGACGCTTATTGACATTGCTGTTGGATTGCTTCAAGGTACAGATTTGGAATACATTGGGGTTATCCCAGCCTTCACGCAATGCGGAGTGAGAGAAAATAAAACGCACAGGATTATTGAAGCTTAACAGTGCTTCCTTGTTACGCATAATCAAATCATAGGCGGATTCATCGTTAGAAGTATCCTTGCCACGTTCACATTTACTGTCAACGCTATGGCCTTTTTTATCTATGCTGAAGTAGCCTGTATGAACTGCACTTACATCCGCAGCCATATTTCTCAGATATTCGCCATACGGCGTTTGATAAAGCTCCTGCATCCTATCTCTGAAAATTTTCTGATATTCTTCTTCAAATATTTTGCCGTATTCGCCCAGCTTTTGTGTGCCATCTTCGTCATATAATCTGTATTTGGCAACCTCATCAATAAAAAACAGCGATAAGGTTTTGATGCCTTGCGTAAAAAGTTGCTCTTCCTTTTCAAAGTGAGATTTTATAGTTTCGCGAATCTGTACACGACGCAAATCAGACATTTCCTGACTGTTGTTAGCAACTTCACCGCCATGTAATTCTTCTCCGTTGGTAAATCTTACGCAGCCTGTATCGCTGGCATCAATGTCACTGATTTTGTAGCCTTCGTACTGCAGCATGCCGTTAGAAAGCTCGTACAGATTATCTCCGTAAGCACAATTGCGTAAAACACGCTTAACAGTACCGCTTTTCAGCTGCTGTTCAAATTCCAGCTTTACCATGGGAGGTTTATTTTTGGAAGTAACAAAGCTGTCGCAGTAAAGGTAACCGTCAATGCCTTTAAGATTTACAACCTCAATACCCTTAACCTCTATCTTTTTGACCAGCTTATGATTATAGGCATCTATTGCATCTAAACGGTATACTTCATTATGCTCCTGCTTATGCGTAGCAGAATAATTGACGCTGAAAAGCGGATTAAAACGCTTCATTGCTTTTTGTGTAGCAGGACCATTCAGCTTCTGCGGTTCATCAAGAATCAAAATAGGATTAGTTTTGGCAATAACATCAATAGGCTTGCGTGAACCGAATTCATCACGTTCACTGTAAATAATCAACGCACCCTTATCACCGCCACGTCCCTCCTTATTCTTCTCCTCATTCAAGGACTTGGCAAAGGCTTGATTATTAATAATCATTACATTGATTTCGTTGCTTTTGGCAAAATCATCAATCTTCGTCAGGTTTTTGCTGTCATAAATGAAATAACGCGCTTTCTTGCCATACTGGCTCATGAAGTGCTCTTCCATAGTTTCCAGGCTTTTCTTGACGCCTTCACGGATTGCGACAGAAGGGACGATGATAATAAATTTGTTCCAGCCATATTGCTTGTTCAGCTCAAACATGGTCTTGATATAGACATAGGTTTTGCCTGTACCTGTTTCCATTTCAATATCAAGACTGCACTTTCCCTGACCATCTATAAGCTCCTTCGACGGAGTTATATTATTATTGCCTTGAATAAGCTTAATATTTTCCAGAAGCTGCACCTTATCCAATTTTATTGGCGCATTGGCATAACCAAGTATTATATCCTGCTTAGCTTCCTTTTCGTCAAGCTCCTGCTGAAACAAGTTATAACCATTGCTATTCTTTGCATTTTTGGTTTTCACCGGCACAAGTCTGCCCGGATCAAAAAAGTAGCTAGTATCCTGCGCAGGACGCACCTGTCCCTTGAACACGTCAACCACTGCATTGACAGCATCCGTCTGGTACTGCTGAATTTTAAAACTGAACTTCATTACAGCACCCTCCTCACTGTTTGCGGACTATAGGTATTGAAAATCTGCTCAAAGTTAATTGCTACGCTGTCATCAGCCTGCGAGCTGTCACGCATAACAAAATAGCTCGGCATTTCTTTGGCAATGGCAGTGATAACCTCATCCGTCACATTCTTATCAAAGCAAGCTATTAAATGACCTTGCGCCACATTGTAGACAGTTTTACCGGCAATGCTTATCTTTTCGATTTTGCTGGAAAGCGGCGTATCCAGCTTCAGCATAGCATCAAATAGCAAATCCTCATCGCTGCGGTCTTTTTTGATATTGTCAACAAACAGGCTCTGCTGTTTATCCATGTATTCCTTAGGCGTGAAGTACACGTCCTCCATGTTACTGCTGTCGCATTTCAGCACGCGGAAGCCGATGTCTAAATCCTGGGTTGTCAGCGGATTTTCTTCTTTGATTTTCTTACCGGCACGGCGGATGCGCTCCTTGCCGATTTCGCAGATATTTTTGTAGCCTGCTTTGTAGGCTTCGCTGTTTTCAGCGCACACTTCCGGTAATTGTACCATGATGAACTTGCGCTTACCGCCATCTTCGGCATTAAGCTGCATGACTGCGTGAGCGGTGGTAGCAGAGCCGGAGAAGAAGTCGAGGATGATATCATTTTTACATCCACACAATCTTATTAATTCAGCAATTAACTGTTTACTTTTTGGATTATCAAATGGCAACTGTATTTCTTTACCTATTTGTGAAACTTCAATATCTGTCCAATTATTCGTTCTTAATGCGGTATCAGATGGAGCAACCCAATGTTGCACTCCTCCATTTTTACCAGTTCCATTAGGAATTCGTCTAACAAACTCTGTTATCCCATATTTTTCAGCATACTCTTCAATAGTCATCTTATCAGAATACTCTTCTACGTACGTCTGATAATTTGAAATTGCAATATATGCTTTTTCTTTTGAATTTCTCCATTGTCCAGTTTCTGGAGTAAAACCCAGTATATCATAACGCATAGTCGGTCTATCCGCATTACTCCAAAACACATCCCATCTCCCTTTTTTTGAAGAATTCTCTTTTTTATATCTTAACGCCGTCATCAAGAATAAATCAGATTTAGCATAAATAAGAATATATTCAAATCCTACATTCAGACTCCAAAGCCCATTACTTGCAAATTGCGAATTCAGACTTTTTATTCTCCTTCTTACCAATAATGCATTTCTGTAATTATATTCAGCAAAAATCTCATCACATATCTTTCTCAAATTTTCTACTTCATTATCATCAATACTGATAAAAATAACTCCATCGGGATTGAGTTTGTCAAGATACTTTTTGTGGATTTTCTAAATTAAACGATTTGTCCGTAAAGAAGCCGCCCAAAACCTCGTGCTTGCAGATGTCCTGAAACACCGTATTCAAAGGCTTTTTGGCACTTTCGGACTGCTTTACATTTACGATGAATGTTATCTTTCCAATGCGTTGTGAATAAGAATGTTTCTGTTCTTTCATATAGTCCGTTCCTTTCTTTCGTAAGATTTGATTGTGGGGCATTCATATTAGAACACCCAATAACCGCAGTTTCTCAATAGTTCAAGAAGTCATTAAGTCGTGAGTATAATGGAAAAGGTTATCTTTCCATACCACGCTTGTTTCTTCGAGCCTTGATACGCTCCTGTCGTTCTTTTTCCCTTGCTTCTTTTTCGGCTCGTTCCTGTGCTTCCTTAAAAGAAAAAAGCTGCTTCACTTTTTCGGTAAAAAGTTTAGCAACTTCGGGAAAATGCTCCAACGCTTGAAGAAAAGGTCTGCACTTTTCTTTCAGTTCGTTGTATTTAGTTTTCATTCTTTCGAGTGCGTTTGCACAGTCAAAATATTTCTGTCGGTAATAGTTTGCACTCTGTTCTAATTCGCTGATTTCCGCACGACTGGTAATGCCCTCTTTAGCAAGGGCAGTCAGTTGGGAATAATCCTCTTTGGAGATTGCCATTTTACCTGTGATTGTTTTCTGCCCCATACGGTCAATCTCGTTATAGGTTTTGGAAACATTACGGGCAGGCTCATACTTTATCTGTTCACGCTGAATACGCTTCTGCAACTTCTCCAATCGTTCCTTGTCCTGCTTGATTTGATATTGTAGGGAAGTAAGATGTTCGGCGGTACTTCCGTATTCGCCACGCTGAAAGCCTTTGAACCCTTGCTCCGTCATATAGTTAAACAATTCGTCTTGCAGTATGCTGTACGAAGCTCGAAACATAGGTTTTCCATTCTTTCTGAGAAGCGGATTGCCTTTTTCATCGGTCAGCGGAATATCCGATTTCCATTTCTTTGAATGGCTGATTTGATGAACAACTTCCTTAACTGTTCCTCGCAGTTTTTCATCTTTGCAACGCTTACTCCATAGGATTTCTTTCTCCACCACAGGCAGAACCATAGCGTGAAGATGATAGTGGTACACCTCTTTCCCAAGTTCCTCGGTTGCCGCTATATTGATTTCATCAGCGTGCATTACTGCCGATATTACATTTTCAGCACCGAATTTTTCTTCGATGAAATGGAACGCTTCTTCATAAAACTGCTTTGCGTATTCGTAGCCGCCGTTACGCTCGAAGTACATCGTGTTCACATCAATCACAATCTCATTAAAGAGCGTTGCGTCTTTTCTCAACCCACGAAGCGACACCATACCGTCAGTTTCCATCTGCTTTAACTGTTCCATATAGGTCGGTGCAAAAGGCTTTTTGAAATGCACATTATAGGGTATGCGTTCCTCAATCACATTCATATTTTCATAGCTTTCATTCTTGCGTTCGTTGTGCCTTTCTGCCTTGCTCACATCAGAAGCGGTGTATTTTTTTACCCTTGCACAACTCATATCCACCTTGTTGCTTTTCGCCATTTCGTTCTCCTTTCTCGGCAGGGCGAAGCCATTACACAACATTCTTTGAATGTGTGTAACCCACTATGACACTTTCAGACTTCGTCTGCAAAGATGTCGTGGGCAAGGGTGTTCCCCCTTGACCTCCTTTGATACCTCAATCATAAAAACAGACTGTCCCATCAGCAGACAGCCTACATTTATTCTCTCGGTATATCGCCCATCGGCAAAGACCAGTACCACAGAAAGCCTTGTTTTCGGGAGATAACTCCTGCTTTCTTCTTTGCCTTTTTAATGGTCGATTTCTTGAACCCTGCGGCTTCCAGTTTTTCTTCGCAATCCGAAGAAAGCATTTCTCCGTCTTTCAGCATTTCCAAAAGAAATTCTTTCGCCTTGATTTCCTTTTCGTTCGGTCTGCCCATTTTGGGTGCGAGGGATTGGAACGCTTCTTCTGCGGTCATTTCCATTTCAGAAATAAAGTCCACTCCCTTTTCTGCCACCTCAAAAAGAATTGCCGAGCCTGTCGGGGCAAGGTTGGATTTCACTTGCACCATATATCGTTCCGCTGGTGCTTCTTTGTTCGGTGTGCGTGTGATTGCAAGAATACTTCTTGCAGCACCCGCAATATCAATCGAACCGTTGGTGCGATAAAGAGGATTTATATCTCTCATCTTGTTCATATGGGCGATAATCACGATGGCACAGCCAGTATTTTTTGCAACTGCAATCAAGTGATTAAACTCTGCCCTTGTTTCGTTGGCATTGTTCATTGAACAGTTCTCTCCGATATAGGAACTCATCGGGTCAAGAATTAAAAGTTTTGCGTGATACTTTTCGATTGCTTCAGCAATACGGTTATCTCCAAAGGATAAAGACTTTTCATCTTCCTTGATGAAGATAAGATTTTCTCCATTCCCACCGGCAGAGTTAAATCGGGGTACTACCGTATCGTCTGCATCATCTTCCGTTGTCTGATAGATGATAGTCATAGGTTCTATTTCTTCATCGGTAAAGGGTAAGGCTTCTCCCTTTGAAAGCAGGGCGGCAATGGAAAGCATTAACTTGCTTTTTCCATCGCCCGGATCGCCCTGCAACAGCGTAACCTTGCCGAATGGAATATACGGATACCACAGCCATTTCACTTCTTTCGGTTCGATTTCACTTGCCTTGACAACTTCAAGAGGTACATTTACATTCATTTCATTTTCCATTCTCATCATTGTTCTTCGTTCTCCTTTTCGATAAATATTTAGGGCAAAGCACCACGATACAGCGGAAACTCTGCTTGCAGTCATTACTGCATTTTCTGCAAAGGTCGTTGTAGGTAATGCGATTTCTTTCATTCAGAAACAACGCCCACTCTTGTTTCCGTTTCTTACTCATTCTCGGCATATCAATCCTCCTTTCCGTCTGAAAACAAAAAAACCACAGGGAAGATACTCAGAGCCTTGTTTCTGTCATTTCTCGGGGGCGAAAATCGGGTAAAAAACCCTTGCTAAGCCTATCAAAAAATCACGCAAGGTATTTGTACTAACCTGTGGTTATGTATGAAATTGTGGGGTTTTGGGTAACAAAAAACACCGTATTTCTACGATGTTTTCTGTCACATATATTCTATTTAAGATACTGACAAACTGGGATTTTATTTATTCAGCAAGTCTTGTAATTCATCCAAAAAACGGCAAACATGAAAGCCGTCACAAACGGCATGATGCACTTGAATCGATAAGGGAATATAGTATTTTCCGCCCTCCTCATAATACTTCCCAAACGTAAATATCGGCAGTAGATAGTCATATCCTTTTTTTAGATTTAAGTTAAAGCCTTCAAAGCTTGTCCACGGTATCATAGAAACAGGGAAAGTGTTTTCCGGAGGATTAGGCTTTGCGGACATTCCCATTCGTTCACCAAAAGCGTCTATATCCTTTTGATAGTTCTGAAGAAACTCAGTATAGTCTGCTGTAAACTCAGTCCAAATACTCGAAAAGGTTTCAGTTTCCTTATGAAAAACTGTGTAGCAAGGCAGCATTTCTGAAAAAACGCCTACCTGTCCGTTTTCATCTAATGCGGTCCTGAACTCTTCATGTCGATTGATGATCGTTGTAACTCCATATAAAAGAGTTGGGTATAACTTTTTTCCATCCTTTTTCAACTTAGAAATATCGAGTTTTACCGTCATACTATATGTGCAGGGCGTATTGCCAAAATAGTGGTCGAAATACTCTTTTCGTGTCCAATTATTTATATCAATCTTTGTGAATTGCATCATTTATCCTCCGTAAATTCCGATTTATCTCGCTGATTTAGACGTATTGTACCATATTTTTGTGAATTTTTCAAGGTACTGTCAATAGTTTTGCGCAAATTTCTTC
>NZ_GL830865.1 GCF_000188175.1 Phascolarctobacterium succinatutens YIT 12067
GAGGCTGGGACAAAACCCAACCTTAAACAGAAAAACCAGTGGAGTTTTACCGTCAGGTAAATTTCCACTGGTTTTTTAGTGCTAAAAGTACACAACGAGTTGCTTTTCTGTTAGAATTAAATCACCACAAAATAACAAAAACAAGGAAAGGAACTCGTCATGTACAAAAATTATAACATAAATCAGCTGGTTTTGCCTCTAAATTTAGAAATAAAAATTCAGGATAACGATATCGCAAGGCACGTAAACAATTTGGTTGAAAGTATTCCCAAAAAGGCCTTTGATAAATATTACAAAGAAACGGGCTGCCCGGCATATCACCCGAGAATGATGCTCAAAATATTATTGTGTGCCTACTCTCAGTCGGTATTTTCCGGTAGAAAAATAGAAGCGTTGTTATCTGACAGCATTCGTATGATGTGGTTAGCTCAGGGATATTCACCCAGCTACCGCACTATTAACAGATTCAGAAGCAACAAAGACATGCAGGAACTGCTTTGTCAGTGTTTTATTCAGTTCAGAGCCCAACTTATAAAAGAAAAGATAATAAACAATGAAGCTATTTTCATAGACGGAACAAAGATAGAAGCCAATGCCAACAAATTCAGCTTTGTATGGAAAAAAGCTGTAGAAAAATATGGTATAAGTCTGATAGAAAATTCCAGACGGATATACGATGAATTGGTTGAGCAGGAAATAATTCCTGCCATGGAGCTTGAGCAAGAAGCTACGATTAACGAAAAAGAGATGGTTGAGGTGGTCGAAAAGCTTGATTCAGCTATTGAGGTTATGGACAAAGAAATAGCTGAATCTGATTCTGTCGAAAAACGTAAACGAATAAGGCACAAAAGGAAACGTCCGAAGCAACTCAGAAAAATCTTAAAAGATAATATTGCCCGAAAACAAAAATACGACAGACAACTTGCTATTATGGAGAATAGAAACAGTTATTCCAAAACAGATCCAGATGCTACTTTTATGCGTATGAAAGAAGATTATATGAAGAACGGCCAGCTGAAGCCAGGTTATAACGTACAAATAGCAACAGAAGGCCAATACGCTCTTGCATATGACTTATTTCCCAATCCTACAGATACTCGCACACTCAAACCATTTCTAGATGTTATTGAAAGCAGTTATTTTGCTTTGCCGGAATATATTGTAGCTGATGCTGGATATGGCAGCGAGGAAAACTATGTCGACATTATTGAAAACAGACAACTGACACCGTTAATTACTTATGGCATGTATCTGAAAGAGCAGGAAAGAAGATATAAAAAAGATGCTTTCAAGACCGCTAATTGGGATTATGATAATGCTGATGATTACTATACGTGTCCAAACGGCAAAAAATTGATATTTAAATATAATTCCCAAAGAAAAGATAAGAACGGCTTTGCGAGAAACTTTAGAGTATACGAATGCGAAGATTGTTGTAATTGCCCATACCGCAGTCAGTGTTGCAAGGCCAAAGAAGGCAATAACAGAAAAATAAGTATAAACGTAAAATGGGAACAGCAAAAAGAATATATTAGAGCACAGCTTTCAGACAATAAGACTGGTAAAATCTACAAGAGAAGGAAAATTGATGTAGAGCCAGTCTTTGGATTCTTGAAGGCTAATTTGCGTTTCAACAGATTTACGGTAAGAGGAAAATTCAAAGCAAAAATAGAAATGGGTTTGGCTTTGATGGCAGTAAATTTAAGAAAATATATGCAGCATACAGCTGCAGCTTAATTTTACGCGAAGTAAAAGGACTGGAATTTGAGAAAAAACTCAAATTCCAGTCCTT
>NZ_GL830866.1 GCF_000188175.1 Phascolarctobacterium succinatutens YIT 12067
CGGGTGCTCAGCACCTGCGAAGTTTGAGCTATTTCCTGCCCCTCGCCCGTCATCTGTGCATGGCGCAGCGCAATCATAATGCTCATGCCCGCCGCCATCGACGCATTCATATCCGCCATCAGCACGCCCGGAATCGCCGGCTTGCCCTGCGCCTCACCGCTCATAGCGGTAATGCCTGCCAAGCTCACATAACCGATATCATGGTCGGCCTGCTTGGCCAGCGGCCCCTTTTTGCCGTAGCCTGTCAGCGAGCAGTAGATAATTCGCGGATTCACTGCCTTCGCCGCCGCATAGTCAATTCCCAGCTTCGTCAGTACGCCCGGACGATAGCTTTCCACCACCACGTCGGCGGTTTTCACCAGCTCCAGAAACGCCTTGCGTCCCGCATCCGACTTCAGGTTAAGCACTACGCTCTTTTTATTGCGGTTCAGCTGCAGATGCCAGTAACCGAAATCCTTGAGGAACGGCGGAAAGCTGCGGGCATAATCACCCCGTCCCGGCTCCTCGATTTTAATAACCTCCGCGCCGAAATCGGCCAGCAGCATTGTACAATACGGTCCCGGCAGCAGCCGTGACAAATCAAGCACACGAATACCCTCTAAAGCCTGCACAATAACGCCCCCTTAACAGCAGCATATTTTTAGACTGAGTTTTTATACTACCTGGAAGATATAGAATTTGAGATAATTGGTTTCCGGCACCTGCCACAGAATCGGATGGTCCGGAGATTGCTGACGTGCTTCAATCTGACGCAGGGAAACGTTGGCATCATGCGCAGCGTCCTGCAGCATCTTCACGAATAGCTCCTCCTTCATAAAGTGCGAGCAGGAGCAGGTTGCCAGATAACCGCCGCGCGGCAGCAGCTTCATGGCCTTCAGGTTGATTTCCTTGTAACCGCGAATCGCATTCTTTACCGTGCTGCCGGATTTGGTGAACGCCGGCGGGTCCAGAATAATAAAGTCATATTCACGGGAATGCTTGTTGAACAAATCGCTCAGCAAATCAAAAACATTCGCCTGCAGGCCGTGCATAACATCGGAGCAATTGTTAATCGCAGCGTTATGCTCCGCCATCTGCACTGCCTCCGCACTGATATCAACCGCGGTAACGCTCGCAGCGCCGCCCTTGGCAGCATTCAGCGCAAAGGAGCCGGTGTGGGTAAAGCAGTCCAGCACATGCTTGCCCTTGGCAATCTTGGCAATCGCCTGACGGTTATACTTCTGGTCGAGGAAGAAGCCGGTCTTTTGGCCGTTTTCTACATCAACCGTATATTCGATGCCGTTTTCGACAATCTCGGTAGTCACAGCGCCGGGTTCGGGGCACAAATCGGTAGCAAACCAGTGCTTGCCCTCCTCCATGCCCTCCAGCAGGCGGATTCTTACGTCGTTGCGCTCGTACAGGCCACGGATTTCCTGTCCCATCTCGCGCAGAATTTTAATCAGCAGTTCAAACAGCATCTGCTTGCGCATTTCAATACCCAAGGACAGGGTTTGCGTTACCAGCAGATCATTATAGCGGTCTACGGTCAGTCCGGGGAACATATCCGCTTCGCCGAAAATCAGACGGCAGCAGTTAAAATCACGCTCGCCCATAACCGTCAGGCGGTAATCCAGCGCATAGCGCAGACGACGCTCCCAAAAGGCTTCGTCAAACTTATCATTAGTATTAGTGGAAATAATGCGCACACGGATTTTGGAATGGTCGTTCACAAAACCGGTGCCCAAATACTTGCCCTTGGACGTTACTACATCCACCAGATCACCGTTGGCATAATCGCCTTCAATTTTAGTTACCTCTTCACCGAACACCCAGGGATGACCGCCGCGTGCGGCACGCTCTCCCTTCGGGGTTACGAAAAATTTTGCATATTTACGCATATTCTACCTCACGATTTTAAGATTAGTTTTTCTTTAAGTATAGCATATTTTGCAGGCGGATGCGTCAAAAAAATAAAAAGCAGGCCCACGGCCTTACCATCAGGTAAAGCCACAAGCCTGCAAGCTATCTACAGCTTTTCTGCCACAACCCTGCATCTTTTCTTGCAGAAGGCTATGCCGTAAAGCAAAACTTTTTCTCTGCCATTATTATGCAAATAATCTGCGTAGCGTTTTGCGCGAATCTGCGCCAACGCCTTCGCACAGCTCTTCTCCATAGCCGTCATCGTCTGCGCATACTTCAGCTCTACGATTACGCCTGCATCCAAATCATCTGTTTCAACAATAATGTCCGCAAAGCCCTCGCCCGCTTCCACATTAGAGCGCACCAGCCAGTCTGCCTTTCCTGCCAGCAAGCCTACCAAAAGCATGTGATAGGAATTTTCTCTTTCCGCATCCCTGCCCTTAGCATCAAAAACACTGATGGAATTGCTGAGAGTCCTGTTCAAAAACAACTCTACCGCCTCGCTGTCACCCATGGCGAAAGCCTGCCAAAAGCTCTGCAGCTGCTCAGTGTCGGCAAAAACTTTCTTTTTAAACCATTCCTGAATCTGCAGCTTGTACACCTCGCGAATCTCCTGATTGGGGATCACCAGCTTATACGCGCCATCCTCAGTCACGCCCTTCTGCGTAAGATAACCGGTGGTAAAAAGCACGCTCCAAAGATTATCTATACTGCTGTCAATTACATCATAGGTCAGTTCCAAGCGGATATGCTTTTCTATAGCCTCGCCTGCAACAAGACGCTCCAGTTCATCACGCGTCGATTTATCAGCCATCTCTATAAAGAGCTTCACCAAAGCATTGCCACTGGTATTTATCCAATAAGCCTGCGGTTTGGCCGACGGATTGCTGCGCAGCATATCTACATGATTAATGACATCCCACGGACAATAAACATCAGCGGCACCAAAGCGGTAGCCGTCATACCACGCCTTGGTTTCATCAAGATGGTCTGCCAGATTATAAGCCGCCAAAAGCTGCTCCACCTCAGCATCCGTAAAGCCAAACTGTTCATCAAAACGGTTATCGGTAATCGAAAGCACCTTAAAATTATTCAGACCGGTAAAAATGCTTTCTTTAGAAACACGCAGGCAGCCCGTCAACACAGCAAACTGCAGAAACTCGTTAGTCTTTAAGGCCTGGCCGAGCATACCGCGGATAAGTGACACCATTTCCTTATAATAGCCATTCTGAAAGGCCTTATCCAAAGGCACATCATATTCATCAAGCAGGATAATCGTTTTTTGTCCGTAATGCTTAGATAAAAGCTTCGATAAAAGCTGCAAAGCAGAAACAAGAACTTCACCTGCCAGCGCATAACGTCCCTCGCGCACCGCCGTCAATCCGCAATATAAGCTTCGCTCATTTTCCGTCAGCTTATCGCTCTGCGCCAAAAAAGCAAAGCGCTCCGCTTCTCCGGCAATCAACTCAGCCAAACGATACTGCGCATCGGCAAAGGTAAGTCCCTCTACATTCTTAAAGGAAAAAAAAATTACCGGATATTTTCCCTGATACTCCTCGCACAGCTTCTTGTTTTTTGCAATCTGCAGGCCGTCAAACAACGAAGCATCTGCTCCTATCTCAAAGAAATAGCGCAGCATACTCATATTCAGCGTCTTGCCGAAGCGCCGCGGTCTTGTAAACAAATTAACCTTGCCCCAGCCGTCCAGCAGCTGTTCAATGAATTTTGTTTTATCAACATAGTAAAAGCCCGCCTGACGAATTTCCGCAAAATCTTCTATTCCCACAGGCAGTTTTAAAGCTTCCGTCATATGCTAAGCTCCCCCTTTCCGCAGCAGTAAAACGTTCTACACGCATCCCGTCTTTTTTTATAATTGTATCATTATTACACCTGCATCGGCAACAAAATTTTGCTATATAAAAAAGCTGTCGCACTTTGACATGCGACAGCAGTTTTGCTTTGCTTAGAACGCTGCAACAACAGCACCTTTGTATTTTTCGTCAATGAACTTCTTAACTTCGGGAGAACGCAGAGCATTCATCAGCTTCTGGATTTCCGGACGGTTTTCGTCGCCCTTGCGGACAGCTACGATGTTAGCATACGGAGATTCCTTCGGCTCGGTGAACAGAGAATCCTTAACTGGATTCAGCTTAGCTTCCATAGCGAAGTTAGAGTTGATAACGGACAAATCGGTATCATCCATGGAACGCGGCAGCAGAGCAGCTTCGATTTCCACAATCTTCAGCTTCTTGTCGTTGCCAACGATATCGCCTACGGTAGCCTTAACGCCAACGCCATCCTTCAGCTTCAGCAGCTTAGCGCTTTGCAGCAGAGCCAGCGCACGGCCGCCGTTGGACGGGTCATTCGGAATAGCGATTTTAGCGCCTTCGGGAATATCATTCAGAGATTTGATTTTCTTGGAATAAATGCCCATCGGCTCGATATGTACCTTGCCTGCGGATACAAGATTCATCTTGCGCTCGGAAACAAAGGTATCCAGATAAGGCTCATGCTGGAAGAAGTTGGCATCCAGCTCCTTGTCGTTCAAAGCCAGATTCGGTTTTACATAATCGCTGAATTCGATAATCTGCAGGTCTACGCCCTCTTTAGCCAGAGTGCCTTTAATCTGGTTCAGGATTTCAGCGTGCGGTACAGCGGTAGCACCAACCTTAAGGGTTACCTTTTTGTCAGCACCGTTGTCTGCCTTTTTGTCTCCGCCGCCGCAGCCTGCAGCAACAACTGCCAGGCTTACTAATGCCAGTAATGCAACTAATAATTTTTTCATCTTTTCTTACTCCCTTTCTTTATTTAACACGTCTTGCAAAACATCCGCCTAAGAAAAAAACTCCTTCTGAGGAAGGAGCCGGTCTTCCTCTCATCTTTCAAGATTACACTTGCAGGATGTAGCACCATAACATTTGTCTGGTTGCCGGGCATCATCGGGCCTGTTCCCTCCGCCACTCTTGATAAGAGCGTGTTATTAAGATGTGAGTAATAATATATTATCCTAGTGTCTTTGTCAACATTAATCGCAAAAAAAATTAAGGGCAGAAAATCCTGCCCTCAATCTGTTAACAATGTTACTCTTTTCTGTACTTAGCAATACCAACTTTATAGAAGTCATTACCCTCGCTGTCGATGCAGACGATAGCCGGGAAATCCTTAACCTCGTATCTACGGATAGCTTCCGGTCCCAGGTCCTCGTAAGCAATCATGGTTTCGCTCTTGATGGATTGGGTGATAACAGCAGCAGCACCGCCTACAGCAACGAAATAAACAGCGCCATGCTTCGCGCAGGCATCAATAACCTCCTGGCTGCGCAGACCTTTGCCGATCATGCCGCGCATGCCCTGCTCGATCATAGTCGGAGTGTATTTGTCCATACGGCCGCTGGTGGTGGGGCCGGCACTGCCGACAACCTCGCCCGGTTTGGCAGGAGTAGGACCAACGTAATAAATAACATTATTGGTCAGGTCCAAAGGCAGCTTTTCGCCGCGCTCCAGCGCTTCATACAAACGCTTGTGAGCAGCGTCGCGTGCAGTGTAGATATAACCGCTGATGCGTACAACGTCGCCTGCATGCAGGTCTTTGACAGTTTCTTCGGTCAGCGGAGCATTGATATATTTGATTACAGCTTCTTCACTCATCTTCAGGCGCCTCCTTTAAATTTCTGCTTCAGCCTTGCGTGCCTGGTGGCAGTTCAGGTTTACAGCGCAGGGCATACCACCGATATGGGTATGGGTAAATTCAACATTTACAGCCAGAGCGGTAGTGCTGCCGCCTAAGCCGGAAGGACCAACGCCGGTCTTATTTACCAGCTCCAGCAGCTCGTCCTCCAGTGCCGCATAGCGCTCATCCTTGTTGTGCTCGCCTACGGTACGGGTCAGCGCGTATTTAGCCAGAATAGCGGCGCGCTCCATGTTGCCGCCGATGCCTACGCCGACGGTAATCGGCGGGCAGGGGTTCGGGCCTGCAGCACGCACGGTATCAACAACAAATTTTTTGATGCCTTCAACACCGTCTGCCGGCTTCAGCATCTTCAAAGCGCCCATGTTTTCGCTGCCGCAGCCTTTGGGGCAAACGATAATTTTAACCTTTTCACCGGGAACAATCTTGGTGTGGATGATTGCCGGAGTATTATCACCGGAATTTTTACGATCAAATACCGGGTCGCCTACAGAGGATTTACGCAGATAGCCTTCAGTGTAGCCCTTTGCTACGCCTGCATGAATGGCAGTATACAAATCGCCGTCAACGAAATGCACTTCCTGGCCGATTTCCAGAAATACAACGGTCAGACCAGTATCCTGACACAGAGGAACAGCCTTTTTCTTAGCCAGCTCGAAGTTCTCAATCAAGGTAGCAAGGATTTCCCTGCCCAAAGGAGATTCTTCTTCAACAGCGGCATTTCTGATCTTGTCCATCATCTCCTGCGGGAGATAGTAGCAGGAATCCATGCACAGCTTGGCAATAACATCAGTGACTTCACTAACCTTTATTTCTCTCATGTTTTCATCCTCCTAAGCTCACATTGTCATTGTGAGAATAATATTTTTGATACTGCGGCTTAACGGCCGATGCGTTTAGCAGTATTGGCTCTTACAACCTCAGGATCTACAATTTTGCGTGCCAGGCCCTTTTCAATAGCAACCTTTGCAACAGCGGCAGCAACCGCCGGAGCAACACGCGGGTCAAAAGCGTCAGGTACTACATAATCCTCACGCAGGTCTTTTTCGTCAATCAGGTTGGCAATAGCATAAACAGCAGCAACCTTCATCTCCTCAGTGATAGCGCGTGCGCGTACATCAATAGCACCGCGGAATACGCCCGGGAATACGGTTACGTTGTTTACCTGGTTCGGTCTGTCGCTGCGGCCGGTGCCGGCAACTGCAACGCCTGCTTCCTTAGCAGCATCATAGCTGGTTTCCGGAACAGGGTTAGCCAGAGCAAAAACAATAGCCTTGTCAGCCATGCTTTGCATAATTTCTTTGGTGAATACGTTCGGAGCGGAAGCACCGATCATAACGTCCGCGCCCTTGGCAACATCAGCAAGAGTCCCCTGCTTATGCTCCTTATTGGTTACGGTAGCCAGATAGCTCTGGATGCGGTCCAGCTTAGCGTCGATGCCTTCATACAGAGCGCCGAAGCGGTCAACCATGATTACATTCTGTGCGCCCATGTTTACCAGCAGACGGCCGATAGCACTGCCGGCAGCACCGCAGCCGTTGACAACGAATTTAGCGGTAGCAATGTCTTTTTTTACAAAGCGCAGTGCGCCCAGTACAGCAGACAGGCAGGCAATAGCGGTACCATGCTGATCATCGTGGAATACAGGAATATCGCAGATTTCTTTCAGCTTATCTTCGATTTCATAGCATTTGGGAGAGGAAATATCCTCCAGGTTTACGCCTGCATAGTTAGGCTGCAGCAGCTTAACGGTGCGGATGAATTCGTCCGGATCCTTGGTATCGAGGCAAACAGGCACAGCGTCAACATCACCGAAGGTTTTGAACAGTGCAGCCTTGCCTTCCATTACCGGCATAGCAGCCTCGGGACCGATGTCGCCCAAGCCGAGTACACGGGTACCGTCGGTAATAATAGCAACCATGTTGCCGCGGCAGGTATATTCGAAGGAGAGGTTTTTGTCCTCCTTGATATCCTTGCAGGGTTCAGCTACACCCGGGGTATAGGCAATAGCCAAATCATGACGGGTTGCAATAGGCACCTTGCTTACTACAGCAATTTTGCCGTTATTGTCCATATGTAATTTAAGAGCTTCTTCACGCAGAGTCATTGTCATCTTTTTTTCCTCCCAAGATTTCCCGACGTAAGCTGTCTAAAAAATCATTAGCTCCGTCCAACAAATAGTATACACTTATTGTATATTAAACTACCCTGTTTTGCAAGATGTTTTCTGTGTAATCTACATCATTTTAAGGAATTGTCAAAAGATTTTTGCTTACTGCGCAAAATTTTCTTAACCAAAGAATCAGACCTTGAAGAATTCCACCTGCGGCGTCTGCCCCGCCTGCAGTGTAAGCACCGCAAAGCAAGGTTCCGAGCCGCCGCGGGGACGGGACGGACTGCCGGGGTTCACCAGCAGCGTTTCCGCATAATACTCGGCCATCGGCACATGCGTATGACCGAACACCACGATATCCTGCCCCAGCTGCTTGGCCCAATATCCCAAATCAGCCTGCACATTTCTTTCTATATATCTGTGTCCGTGCGTCAGCCAGATTTTATATCCTTCTATTTCCAGATACTCGTCAAATTTACTGCCGTCATCCAATAAATCACAGTTGCCGCGAACACGCACAGTTTTGATGCCTGTCGCATCATGCAGGCGGTTGGCATCGGCCGCATAATCGCCTGTATGCAGCCACAGCTCGATAGGCGGTGTCTGCTGCAGAATGCGGCGAATCGCCTGCGCACTGCCATGCGTATCACCCGTAATGCCTATTCTCATTTCTTTTTGCTCCAGATAGCAACCAGCTTACGGATTGCCTTACCGCGATGGCTGATTTTGTTTTTCTCCTGCATGGAAGCCTCTGCCATACCCTTATGCAGCTCGGTAGACCAGAACAGCGGATCATAACCGAAGCCGTTTTCACCCAAAGGCTCATGCAGCAGCATACCGTCGCAGATGCCGTCTACCTCGTTGAGCACCTTACCGTCGGGTTGTGCTACGCACAGCGCACAGCGGAAGCGGCAGGTACGCTTAACCTGAAACTTCATGTTGTGCAGCAGCAGGTTGTTGTTGTCCTCGTCGCTGGCCTTTTCGCCGGCATAGCGCGCACTGCGCACACCGGGAGCACCGTCCAGTGCCTGAACCTCCAGGCCGGAATCATCGGCGATGCAGGGCTTGCCCAGCTTCTTTGCATAATAGGTAGCCTTTTGGCGGGCATTGGCAGCAAAGGTGCGGCCTGTTTCCGCCGGTGCTTCCACTGCTTCGAAATCTGCCAGATATTTGATTTCAATCGGCAAATCCTTCATTAAAGACTTAAACTCTTCCACCTTGCCCTGATTATGGGTAGCTACAACCAATTCATTAATCATTATTTAACCTCGATTCTCAGCTTAGGACGCATATTTATTCGGCAGCGTCCTAATGCTTATTATTTATAGATTTTCTACTGTGCCTGTGGCAATGTCCTGCACAAGCACATACTGCCAGCGGCCGCGCTTCTTTTCTGCCAGCGCTGCATCGTAGGCCTTTTGCCGGCAATGCGGACAGATTTCGCGTGTCAGGCAGGTAATGAAAGCGCTCTGGTCGCCAAAGCGCGTCCCTTCGGCCGCCGTCTGCAGGGTAAAATAACCGCGGCAGGCCTTGCGTTCGCAATAATGCACGCTTTCCACCTGCTCCTCGCGGATACCCTCCTCATCGTAGTAGATATGCTTGCTGCGCTGCCAGGTATTGCCGCATTTCGCCAGCAATTCCTTGCTCGTGCGCTCACGGTTGAAGTACAAATCGCCTACCTCGGCAATAAGCTGGTCTACACGCTTATTGCAGCGCTCATCCTGCGGGCGCAGTCCGCGCAAATCAGGCTCCACCACCTTGCTGTAATCCATGCCTGCCATCGCCAGAATAATGCCGGTGTTGACATAAGGCAGGGCGCTTTCAATCGAATAACCTCCCTCCAGCACCGCAATATCAGCCTGCAGCTTATCCGCCAGACGCGCATAGCCCTGTGCTGTCACCTGCATGGAAGCCAGCGGGTCGCTGAAATGGTTATCCTGCCCGGCGCTGTTGATAATCAGCTCCGGCTGAAAGTCCTCCAGTATATGCGTGATTAAGCCATCGTACAGGCGATGCAGTCCTTCATCGCCTGTTCCCGGCAGCAAGGGTAGATTAATATTCGTGCCCCAGGCCGCAGGACTGCCTGCTTCATTAGGAAAGCCTGTGCCCGGATACAAGGTGCGCCCGTCCTGATGGAAGGAGATATACAGCGTATCGGGATCGTGGTAGAACACGTCCTGCGAGCCGTCGCCGTGATGCACGTCGGTATCCACAACAGCAATCCTACGGATATTATACCTGCTACGTAAATATTCTACCATTATTGCTTCAATATTAATAGTACAAAAACCACGGATTCCGTGTACTACACGCATAGCGTGGTGTCCCGGCGGACGCACGAGAGCAAAGGCACGCTGTACCTCCCGCTGCATTACGGCATCGGCCGCCACCAGGCAGCCTCCCGCAGAGGTCAGATGCGCCGGCG
Source organism: Phascolarctobacterium succinatutens YIT 12067 (assembly GCF_000188175.1). Classification (GTDB taxonomy): domain Bacteria; phylum Bacillota; class Negativicutes; order Acidaminococcales; family Acidaminococcaceae; genus Phascolarctobacterium_A; species Phascolarctobacterium_A succinatutens. The sequence continues at coordinate 10,125 of NZ_GL830866.1, forward strand.
TAATCAGACGTGCAATCGCCGGCACGCCTACATGCGCACGCTGCAAATCCTCGATTTCAGCAAGACGCGGGCGATATTCCTTAATCTCCTCGCAGTCAAAGAGGCCCTCCTCCTCCAGCTGGTCGCGTGTATATAATAAGCGCTCCTGCCGTTCGGGGTGACCGGGGCTGATCATCCAGTCAAACGCAGGGAAAAATACTAATCCCAAGGTATTCTTTGCCATCAGAAGCTCACCTCCCTGCCGCTAACCTTATAGAGAATTCCCGGCTTCAGCTGCATGCGCAGGCTATAAATATCGCCGGTTTCGTAATAGCCGTGTACTGTATGAAAATGCTCGTAGCTGATAAGCTCCGTTTCCTGGTCGGGCAGCTGCCACTGCGCCGTCTGCTCCCGCAGCCAGCTTGCCAGCAGCTCCTCCGCCGCCTGCTTATTGAAGCGTCGCGGCAGGCTTTCGCGTTTTCCGCCCTCAGGAATAATGTAATAGCCGTCGGTAGTGTCCGCACGCAGTCCTGCGCTCAGCGTCGGCCTTGCCACCGCTGCACCTATAGCGTTCGCCACCATCGCTCCGGCAGGAATATCCACCGGCAGCGCCATAGCCTCGCCCAGCGCCCTGATTAAGCCCGGTGCGCCACCGCCAACGCCAATCAGTTGCTGCGGGATGAATTCCGTGCCCTTGATAACATCGTTAACCGTATACACGGGCTGCTTGGCCCATTCGTCCAGCATTTCCCGAATCGTCGTCTTAATCTGCTCAACGGCAGCAGCCACAATCTTGCGTGCTTCTCTCTGCGGTTCGCCGCCCAAATCGGCAATCGCCGCCTGTGCCCGCTCTTCGTCACCGAAATGCACATAACCCGCCGTAATCAGCGCATCGCTCAGCGTCGCTATGCTGCCGCCGACAGCAGCAGCGGGACCTTCGCGTTCGGGACCGACAACATAACCGTTTTCCGTCTTATGCAGCCTGCTGTCGCCGCCGATGCCGATGCTACGCATATGAAAGGCACGCACCGCCGTAGGATAACCGGCAACCGTTGCACCCTTGCGGGCCATCAGCGGCAGGCCGTTCTCCCAGAAGGCAATGTCGGTAGTAGTGCCGCCCACATCCAGCGAGATGCTGTTCACTGCGGGAGCACAAAGCGCCTCTATGCCCAGTACGGAAGCAGCAGGACCGGTAAACACAGCCTCCACCGGCTGCTGCAAGGCTGCTTCTAGCGGCAGCGTACCGCCGTCCGCCTTCAAGATATGCACCGGAGCGCGGATGCCGCGCTCTGCCAGAGCACGTTCCACGCGCTTGCAGAAGCGGGTGAAAAGCTCATAAACCTGCGCGGAAAAATACGCCGAATTGCTGCGGCGCACAAAATTCAGCTCACCGCTCAGCTCGCTGCCCAAAAACACCTTGCTGTAGCCGCATTTTTTCAGCTCATGCTCCGCCTGATATTCCAGCTGCGGGTTACGCACGGAAAACTTGCCGCTCACCGCACACACACCGCTGCCCTTGCGCCGCAACAGCTCATGATGCCTGCTCCAATCGATATTAGCCGTAATCTTGCCGCGATGGTCCACATAACCCGACATATAGTACGGCGTCACCGGCAGATGTCCCTTGACGTTCATGCCCGGTCCGGCGATAATTACCAAAAACGCCGGCGGCAGGCTGCCCTCGGTCAAAGCGTTGGTCACAATAGTGCTGGATATTACCACACGCTCCAGCTCCTGCGCCATTCCCGGCTGCAGCACCGCATCCAGCGCCGCCAGCACGCACTGCAGCACATCGTCATGCGTTGTCGCACGCTTGGCCTGCGCCACCACCTCGCCCTGCCGCAGCACCACGGCATCCGTAAAGGTTCCGCCTACATCAATACCTAACAGCATTGCTTCATCCCTCCTTCGTTTAAACCAGAGTGTCAATGCGTATTCTTTTAATCTATACTATATTTACTTTTAACAAGCTAATAACAGACAGTCTATATTAATTATATTATATCATGTTGCCAAACTCCGTGCGAAGAAAATTCCTTGCTATAATTATATGCAACACACCCGCAAGCGTTTGCGGGCAGAAAAAAAGACGTAAGCTCCGTTGCTTACGCCTTGTAATTATTTTTGGCATCCGGGTGGGGTAATCCTGCAGACATTGTATATTTCTGCTAATGTCATGCAGCTGCGATTGCCGGATGTAAATTGCCGCCGCTTAAATTTAGCTAGGCTCTCAAAAGAGCATCATAGTAAACCAGGCTGGCAGCACCGCATAAAGATAAAACGACAGTACTCAAAATAATAAGATACTTTTTCTGCATTTTAATTCTCCTCTACACACAAAACCCATCTCTGTGTGTGAGGCTATTATAAAATAGGTACTGCCGATAGTCAAGTTAAATGTTATAACGATTTGTTATATTTAATATTCCCGATAGGCCTATATCAAATTCGCCGTTACTGCAGCCTGCGAGAGCATTTATTTCTCTTTAGCTTGCTAAAAACAGGATAATAGCTTATACTATATACTATTATTGTATTAGTAAGGGAGACGATATGTATTATGGAACGTGAGAGCTTCTCTTCACGCTTGGGATTTATCCTGATTTCTGCTGGCTGTGCCATTGGTTTAGGCAACGTCTGGCGCTTTCCTTTCGTCACAGGCCAGTATGGCGGCGCATCCTTTGTGCTCATCTACCTGTGCTTCCTGCTGCTGTTGGGCCTGCCCATCATGGTAGCGGAATTCGCCGTCGGCCGCGCAAGCAGACGCAGCCCGGCAAAATCCTTCGACACATTGGAGCCGAAGGGAACTAAATGGCATCTGTTCAAATATGTAACTATTGCCGGCAACATCATCCTGATGATGTTCTACACCACCGTCAGCGGCTGGATGCTCTATTTCCTCTATAAAATGGCTGTCGGTGATCTTTCCGGTCTTGACGCTCAGGGTATCAAAGGCGTTTTCGGTGCTCTGCTGCAGGACCCGGCAACTATGGCCGGCAACATGGCAATCATCATCATGCTCTGCTTCGGCGTCTGCTACATGGGCGTTCGCAACGGCGTTGAACGCATCACCAAGGTTATGATGGCCTTTCTTATCGTGCTGATGGTTGTGCTGGCAGCCAACTCCATGCTGCTTCCGGGCAGTGAAGCCGGCCTCAAGTATTACCTCTACCCCGACTTCGACAAAATTGCCGAGCACGGTGTACGCGAGGTAATCTTCGCCGCTATGGGCCAGGCCTTCTTCACACTGAGCATCGGCATGGGCTCTCTTTCCATCTTCGGCAGCTACATCGGCAAGGAGCAGAAGCTCACCAACGAAGCACTGTGGATTATGTTCCTCGATACCTTCGTAGCAATCGTTGCCGGTCTGATTATCTTCCCGGCATGCTTCAGCTTCGGTATCCAGCCGGATGCGGGCCCGAACCTGCTCTTCATCACCCTGCCTAACGTATTCAACGCTATGAACGGCGGACGTATCTGGGGCACCCTTTTCTTCCTCTTCATGCTCTTTGCGGCAATGTCCACTGTTATTGCCGTATTCGAAATGATTATCTCCAGCATCTGCGAGCTGACTGGCGGTGACCGCCGTCGCCTCATCCCCTTTGCTGTTATCGGCATGATTCTGCTGTCCCTGCCCTGCGTTTTCGGCTTCAATATCTGGAGCGGCTTTGAGCCTCTGGGCAAAGGCACCTGCGTGCTAGATCTGGAAGACTTCCTCGTCAGCAACAATATTCTGCCTTTAGGCAGCCTAATCTTCCTGGCCTTCTGCACTACCCGCTACGGCTGGGGCTGGAACAAATTCATTGAAGAGGTTGATACCGGCAAGGGCATCGGCTTCCCGAAATGGATGCGCTTCTATGCAACCTACATTCTGCCGCTGATTGTACTGTACATCTTCTTCAACGGCTATTACGCTATGTTCTTCAAATAACATAAGCAAAACAAAACGAGCAAGATAGCAGCTTTCGCTACTGTCTTGCTCATTTTTTATGCGCTTGGCGCGTTATTTTTAATTACAGCTTGCTTTGCAGCTCCTCCAGCTTAGCCTGCTGCACTGCCAGCACCTTGTCGCCGATAGCGAACTGCTTCTCGTTTTCGGAGAAAGCAGGTCCGCCGTAGGATTTACGTGCTTCTACGCAATGCTCGGGCTTCAGAGCTACCAGCAAATCGCTCTCGAAGAGGTCGGAGAACTGCTTGTATTCCTCCAGAGAAATCTCCGGCAGGAATTTGCCCTGATGAATAGCATAGGCAACGCATTTGCCGACAACCTCATGTGCCTGACGGAAGGGCAGTCCCTTGCGTACCAGATAGTCTGCCAGGTCGGTGGCATTGGAGAAATCCTTGCTCACTGCCTGCGCCATCTTGTCCACATTAACCGTCATCGTCAGAATCATATCACGATAAACAGCCAGCGTGAATTTAACGGTGTCGATAGCGTCGAAGAAGCCTTCCTTATCCTCCTGCAGGTCCTTGTTATAGGTCAGCGGCAGGCCCTTAGCCGTTGTCAGCATAGCCATCAGATGACCATACACACGGCCGGTTTTACCGCGTACCAGCTCGGAAATATCAGGGTTCTTCTTCTGCGGCATCATGGAAGAACCGGTGGCAAAAGCATCGTCCAGCTCAACAAAGCCGAATTCGGTGCTGCTCCAGAGGCAGATTTCCTCGCTCAGACGGCTCATGTGCATCATGAGGGTGGAAGCAAAGGAAAGGAATTCAATAATATAGTCACGGTCGCTTACTGCGTCCATGCTGTTCGGATAAACTGTGCCGAAGTTCAGCTCCTCCGCAACCATAAAACGGTCAATGGGGAACGTAGTGCCTGCAATCGCACCGGCACCCAGCGGCATCATGTCCGCGCCTTCCCAAACGCCCAGCAGGCGGCGGAAGTCACGCTGCAGCATATTGAAATATGCCAGCATATGATGAGCAAAGGTAATCGGCTGCGCACGCTGCAGATGGGTATAACCCGGCATCAGAGTTTTTTCGTGCTTTTTGGCAACTGTTAAAAGAGCTTCCTCAAATTTGAGTAAAAGCTCGGCAATTTCGGCAACCTCACGCTTCATATACATATGCATATCGAGTGCAACCTGGTCGTTACGGCTGCGTGCGGTATGCAGACGGGCGCCGGCGCTGCCGATACGTTCGGTCAGACGCGCTTCCACATTCATATGAATATCCTCCAGCGTAACGTCAAAATGGAAGTTGCCTGCTTCAATATCAGCCAGGATGTCTTTCAGACCGGCAATGATTTTCTCCCCGTCCTCTGCCGGAATGATACCGCATTTAGCCAGCATACCGGCATGAGCAATGCTGCCGCGGATATCCTCGTGATATAAGCGTTTATCAAAATCAATGGACGCATTAAATGCGTCCACCAATTCGTTCGTATTCTTACTGAAACGACCGCCCCAAAGCTTAGCCATTATTTCAGGTTGCCTTTCTTCATCAGCGCTCTAACTTTCAGCGGCAGGCCGAAGAGGTTGATGAAGCCGGTAGCATCTGCCTGGTTGTAAACTTCGTCTTCGCCGAAGGTTACATATTCCTGGCTGTACAGGGAGTACGGGGATTTAACGCCTGCACTGTAGATGTTGCCTTTATAAAGTTTCATGCGAACAGTACCGGTAACGGTTTTTTGAGTTTCGTTAACGAAAGCATCCAGAGCCTCACGCAGCGGGCTGAACCACATGCCATCGTAAACCAGCTCGGAATAACGGATGGAAACCTGTTGCTTGAAGGATTGGGTTGCACGGTCCAGACAAAGGTTTTCCAGATCGTTGTGGCCGTAGTAGATGATAGCGCCGGCAGGGTTTTCATAAACGCCACGGGATTTCATGCCAACCAGACGATCTTCAACCATATCGGTAATACCAACAGCGTTGCGGATACCGATTTCGTTCAGTTTTTCAACGAGCTTAGCCGGGCTGAGTTTTTCACCGTTAACGCTTACAGGTACGCCTTCAACGTATTCCAGTTCAACATATTCCGGTTTATCGGGAGCTTTTTCAGGAATGTTGGTAACGATGAACAATTCATCTTTCGGTGCATTCCACGGATCTTCCAGGTCGCTGCCTTCATGGGACAGATGCCACATGTTGCGGTCCATGGAGTAGTCATGGTCATGGGATACAGGGATAGGAATGTTATGTGCTGCAGCATAGTCGATTTCCTGGTCACGGCTGCGCAGTTCCCACTCACGCCACGGAGCAATGATTGCCAGCTGCGGAGCCAGAGCCTTTACGGACAGTTCGAAACGAACCTGGTCGTTGCCTTTGCCGGTAGCACCGTGAGCAATAGCATCAGCGCCTTCTTTTTCAGCGATTTCAACTAATTTTTTAGCAATCAGCGGACGAGCGAAGGAAGTACCCAGCAGGTATTTCTTTTCGTATACAGCACCGGCCTTAACAGTGGGCCATACATAGTCGCTGATGAATTCTTCTTTCAGGTCCATGATGTAGCATTTGCTTGCACCGGTTTTCAGTGCTTTGTCATGAACGGGTTCCAGTTCGTCGCCTTGGCCAAGGTCAGCGCAGGCAGCGATAACTTCGCAGTTGTTGTAATGCTCTTTCAGCCAGGGGATAATTACGGATGTATCAAGGCCACCGGAGTAAGCCAGAACTACTTTCTTAATATCTTCTTTTTTCATTATAATAGCCTCCCATTTCTGTATAATGCTATGCATTAGTGAATAAACTTACAAACTTCTTGTATTATATACCCTTTTTATGCATAAATCAAGTATTTAAGCGCATGTATACAATACTTTTTGTGTACTAGATGTAACAAAAAGCCTAAAATATAGCTTATTTCAGAAAATTTTATCTGTATACAAGAACGGCTAAGCATATAAACTATACGCTCAGCCGTTATATTTATACATTCAAGACCTGATTTAGAGTACTTCGTCGCTCATCAGCAGCGCCATAATAGCCTTTTGTACGTGCAGTCTGTTCTCTGCCTGGTCGAATACAACAGATTGCGGTCCTTCCAGCACTTCCTCGGTAATTTCTTCACCGCGGTGTGCAGGCAGGCAATGCAGAACGATTGCTTCCGGACGTGCTTCGTTCAGCAGCGCCTGGTTAATCTGATAATTATGCAGTGCTTTGAAACGAACCTCACGCTCTGCTTCCTCGCCCATGCTGGTCCATACATCGGTATAGAGCACGTCGGCGCCCTTAGCAGCCTTGAAGATGTCCTCCTCTACGGTAATGCTGCAGCCGGTTTGGGCAGCGTCCTCCTGTGCCAGACGCAGGATTTCCGGATCAGGCTGATAGCCCTTCGGGCTGGCGCAGATCATGTTCATGCCAACCTTAGCGCAGGCAAACATCAAAGAGTGTGCCATGTTGTTGCCGTCGCCTACATAAACCAGCTTACGGCCTTTGAGCACCTTCATCTTCTCCTGAATAGTGAAGATATCAGTCAGAGCCTGGCAGGGATGCAGCAAATCGGTCAGGCCGTTGATAACAGGAACGCTTGCATATTTAGCCAGCTCAATAACGGAATCATGTGAGAAGGTACGGATCATAATACCGTCAACGAAGCGGGAAAGTACACGCGCAGTATCGCGAATCGGTTCGCCGCGGCCGATTTGGGAAGCGGAATCGCTCAGATAAATCGGATGGCCGCCCAGCTGCCAGAAGCCAACCTCAAAAGAGGTTCTGGTACGGGTAGAAGCCTTGGAGAACAGCATAGCCAGAGTTTTGCCCTTCAAATATTGGTGAGGCTCACCGGCCTTTTGCTTACGTTTCAATTTTTTTGCCACATCAAGAATTGTTGCGACCTCGCCTACGCTAAGGTCATGAATAGAAATCAGGTCTTTGTCTTTTAAACTCATTTTTTATCCCCTCTCGTTTTTAACAGGCCGCCAGCGCCTTATCCAGCGCAGCAACCACGATATCAATTTCTTCCTTGCTGATAATCAGCGGCGGTACAATGCGGATAACATTACCCGCAGTACAGTTCACAATAACATGGTTTTCCAGGCAGCTTTCCACAATCGGCTTGCCCTCGCCGGCAACCTCCATGCCCAGCATCAGGCCGCAGCCGCGGACATCGGTAACCTTGTCAGGATATTTTTCCTGCAGCGTACGCAGCTCATTCTTAAAGTATTCACCCTTCTCCGCAACCTTGTCTACCAGTCCTTCGGACTTGATAGTCGTCAGCGTTGCGTATACAGCGGCGCAGGCCAGCGGGTTACCGCCGAAGGTGCCGCCGTGGTCGCCGGGCTTAAACACATGCGCCAGGCGCTCCGGCACAGCAAAGCCTGCAACTGGGAAGCCTCCGCCGATGCCCTTGGCAAAGGTCAGGATATCAGGCTTCACGCCGCTGTGCATATAAGCAAACCATTTGCCGGTACGAGCAACACCGGTCTGCACCTCGTCGAAAATCAGCAGCGCATCATGCTTATCGCACAGCGCACGCACCTGCTGCAAATACTCAGCAGGCGGTACATGCACGCCGCCCTCGCCCTGAATAGGCTCCAGCAGAACAGCGCAGACATCATCATCCATTTGAGCCTCCAGCGCCTTAATATCGCCGTAAGGTACAAGCACATGTCCGGGGCTCAGCGGACCGTAGCCCACATGATAATAATCATGGCCGGTAGCAGCCAGCGTATCAAAGGTGCGTCCGTGGAAGGATTCGTCGGCAGAAATAATTTTATATTTCGTAGGCGCTTTGCTCACGCCGTATTTACGCGCCAGCTTCATAGCGCCCTCATTGCCCTCGGCACCGCAGTTGGCAAAGAAAATGCGGTCCATACCGGTAACCTCGGCCACAACACGCAAGGCCTTTACCTGAATCTCGGTATAATACAGATTGGAGCAGTGCATCAGCTTAGCAGCCTGCTCACTGATAGCCTTCACCAGCACCGGATGATTGTAACCAAGGCTGTTGACAGCAATACCGGCAAAGGCATCCACATACTCATTGCCCTCGTTGTCCCACACACGGCAGCCATGGCCAAGCTCCATAACCATCGGATATCTGCCGAAAACAGGCAGATAATATTTTTCTGTTTCTTCTATAATAGTTTTTTATCCATTGCCAAGAATATCTCCCCCTCATGCAAGATCCCTGCTATCAGATTTCTTTAACTACCTCGGTACCAACGCCCTTGTCGCTGAACAGCTCCATCAGAATAGAATGCTCGGCACGGCCGTCAATAATATGTGTTTTCTTGGCACCGCCGCTCAAAGCCTTAATGCAGGAACGAACCTTAGGAATCATGCCGCCGTCAATGCTGCCCTTGAGGATAAGCTCATGAGCCTTTTCAAAGGTCAAAGTGGAAATGAAGCTGCTTTCATCCGGATATGCGGAATAAATACCGCGGACATCAGTCAGCACCAGCAGCTTTTCTGCCTTCAGCGCACCGGCAATTTCACCGGCAGCAACATCTGCGTTAATGTTATAGGTTTCACCCTCGTCACCGACGCCGGTCGGAGCGATTACAGGAATATAACCGCCGTCCAGCAGGCAGTTAATCAAATCGGTGTTGACCTCTTTAACGCTGCCGACAAAACCGATATCTACCAGGTTAACCTCACCGTTTTCATAAACATCAGCCAGATATTTTTTAGCCTTCAGCAGGTTAGCATCCTTGCCGTTGAGGCCGACAGCCTTGCCACCCAAAGCATTCAGACGGCCAACAAGGTCAGTGTTGATTTTGCCTACGAGCGCCATCTCGGCAATAGCTGCGGATTCTGCATCGGTTACACGCAGACCGCCGACAAATTCGCTCTTTTTACCGGCCTGCTCCAGCTGACGGCTGATTTCCGGACCGCCGCCGTGAACAACTACCGGACGCATGCCGGCGTATTGCAGGAACAGGATATCCTGCAGCACCTTGTTTTTCAGCTCATCATTCAGCATAGCGTTGCCGCCATATTTTACGACAATAGTTTTATCTTTAAAATTGCTCAGATACGGCAGTGCTTCCATTAAGGTCTGTACTTGTTGTTCGTTCATTAACATAAGTGATGTCCTCCCTCATTTTTTTATATATTTGTCTTGCGTTTATATTTATCATTGCTTCTCTCCAAAGACGTGAAAGAAAGTATTAGATGTAATCCACCATAATAATATTATGCGCTCACTACCAAGGACGAGCTAAAAAGTACCAGAGACGAGGAAAGCCGACGAAGGCGTACTAACAGTACTCCGAGGAGGCTTGACGAAGTATATGGTGCTTTATCACTCGGCCACTCAGGTATGATATTCACCGTTAATCTTCACATACTCATAACTAAAATCGCAAGTCCACACAGTGGCGCTTTCCTCCCCGGCCCCCAGGTCGATGCTCATGGAAATATCATGCTCAGCCATGGTCGGCGCCAGCTTTTCGGCAGGCACGTTGCAGTTCATGCCATTTTCTACCAGGCGGATGCCGCCGATAGACAGGTTTACCTTATCTGCCTCCATGGCAGCACCGCTGTAGCCTGCAGCGCAGACAATGCGTCCCCAGTTCGGGTCCTCGCCGAAGAAGGCTGTTTTTACCAACGGCGATTTGGCAATAGCCATCGCTGCGGTTTTGGCATCCTCCCAGGTTGCGGCACCAGTAACATTTACCTCGAGGAATTTGGTAGCGCCCTCGCCGTCATGCGCAATCATTTTGGCAAGGTCGGTAGCACAGGCAACCAGCGCTTCAAAGAAGGCCGGATAATCCGGATGCTCCTCCGAAAGAATGATTGCGTTTTCGGCAAGACCGTTGGCCAGCACAATCATGCTGTCATTGGTACTGGTATCGCCGTCGACAACAACCATGTTGAAGGATTTGTCGGCAGCCTTTTTCACCGCGCGCTTCAGCACATCGGGAGCAACGGCAGCGTCGGTAGTGATGAAGGTCAGCATAGTTGCCATGTTCGGATGAATCATGCCAGCACCCTTGGCGATACCGGCGAAGGTTACCTTCTTGCCGCCGATTTCCGTTTCATAGGCAGCGTGCTTGATAAAGGTATCCGTAGTCTGAATCGCCATAGCGCAGCTTTCACCCTCGCATTCGTCCAAGCTGTCGACAGCATCGGCAATGCCTGTTAAAAGCTTATCCATCGGCAGGAACTGGCCGATAACACCGGTGGAGCAGACAAATACTGCTTCCGGAGCGATGCCTAAAAGCTCTGCCGTATGCGCCTGCATTTTCTTGGCATCCGCCAGGCCCTGCTCGCCCGTGCAGGCGTTGGCACAGCCGCTGTTTACGGCAATCGCCTGCGCATAACCGTGCTTGTTGACCTCGCGGCTCACGAGCACAGGAGCAGCGCACATTTTATTTTGTGTAAATACCGCACCGCAGGCCGCAGGCACGGTACTGAAAATAACTGCTACATCATGATTGCCGCTGGCTTTGATACCGGCCTTGACGCCGGCAGCAATGAAGCCCTGCGGTGCAGTCACCCAGCCTTCTAATTTCTTCATGAGATTCCCCTCTTTCTCAGGTGCTTACATCTTTTCTTCTACGGCAGCATCACCGTTAAGCACCATTTTATAGTATAATAGTTATAACAATCTTAAGGAACAAGCGGCAGCTGACGCAGGCCGGCAGTTTCATCAATGCCAAACATAACATTCATGTTCTGCACTGCCTGTCCCGCAGCACCCTTAACCAGATTATCAATACAATTCATTACAATAATACGTCCTGTACGCTTATCGGTCTGCCAGCCAAGGTCCACATAGTTGGAGCCGCGGATATTCTTCAATTCCGGGCAAACTCCCTTACCGCGCAGGCGGATGAAAAATTCATCGCCGTACATTGCCTGATAGGCCTCCTCAATCTGGGCATCCGTTACGCCCTGCTTCATCTGTGCGTAGCAGGTTGCATAAATACCGCGGTCTACAGGCAGCAGATGCGGGGTGAACTGAATCACAACATCCTCACCGGCAAACTCGCTGTAAATCTGCTCGATTTCCGGTGTATGGCGGTGCGAAGCAACACCGTAGGCCTTAAAGCTTTCGTTGACACTGCAGTAAAGACTGCCTGCCTTCAGGCTGCGGCCCGCACCGGTCGTACCGCTTTTGGCATCAATCACAATGCCCTGAGCTTCAATCAGCTTATATTTTAAAAGCGGCACCAGCGCCAGAATGCTGCAGGTAGTGTAACAGCCGGGATTTGCCACCAGCTGCGCCCCGCGCACCTTATCGCGGAAAAGCTCTGTCAGACCGTAGACAGCCTGCGCCTCCGGGTCCTCATGCTTCACCTTGTACCACTGTTCAAACACATGGTAATCCTTAAATCTATAATCGCCGCCGAGGTCAATAATCTTGGTCTTGCTGCCTCGCAGCTGCTTGCCTATCTTCATAGCATGGCCATGAGGCAGGGCAATAAAAATCACATCACTTGCTGCTGCAATAGCATCCAGCTCCTGCATAGACTGCAGATTCTTTTCAATACGTCCCGACAAATGCGGATACATAGAAGCAATCGCCTCTCCCGTACTGCTCTCAGAGGTAATTACGGCAATTTCCGCTTCCGGATGTCCGTCCAAAAGTCGCAGAAGCTCAACTCCTGCGTAGCCTGTTGCACCGATAACACTTGCTTTCATATCCATCCTCCTTTGTACTCGATAATTATACAACTAAATTGTATAATTTTGCAAGCACTTTGTGAATTTTTTTGTAAAAATTAAGGGACAATAATCCATTTTACAATCTTATTTTACTACCTAAAAGGTAAATATACCAGTATTTTTTGCCAAATTCACACTTTATTGTTACAATAGACGTGAAAGCTATACACGTCACTGTTTAAAATATATTAAAATTACTAACGAGGTGTATCTTATGTTTAAAATCATTATCATGGCTTTGCTTATTTTTATAGGCATGGTGGGTTATGACAACATTACAGATAAGGCTCAGCCTACCACCCCCATACAGCAGGAACAGCAGAAGGTCAGCAAGCACGAAAAATCCGCCGCTATGGCGCTTTTCACCAGCCTGCTGCCTCCCAAGGAGGAATGGCCCTCGCCCGTACATAAATTCTATCTGGCCTTTAATATGGATGAGGTTATCGATCCTATCCGCCAAAACCCGAACTGGACAAGTCTTGACGCCATGTCGCGCGATATACCGCAGGCGTTGATTGCTATCGAGGACCACGCTTTTTATAATCACGGCGCTATTGCCGTGGAAGGCATTCTGCGCGCCGCACTGGCCAACATCAACGCCGGCGAGGTAGTGCAGGGAGGCAGCACGCTGACACAGCAGTTTGTCAAAAATGTTTTTCTGTCGCACGAGCAAAGCATGGAGCGTAAAATTGAAGAGGCCGTGCTCTCGCTCATGCTGGAGGATAATTACAGCAAGGACGAAATTCTGGAGCTTTATCTGAACACCACCTACTTCGGCGCAGGCTCCACCGGTATTAAACAGGCCAGCAGAACATACTTCGGCAAGGCACCTTCGGCGCTGACTCTGGCCGAGGCCGCCGTCATCGCCTCACTTCCCTACGCGCCCACCAGCCTCAATCCGCTGGAAAACCCCGAGGGCTGCAAAAAACGTCAGCTGCTGGTGCTGGCCGCTATGCATAAATATGGTATGATTAATCAGGGCCAGCTGGCAGAAGCCAAGACCGAAAAAATCCGTCTCACCAACGGCACCGTCATGTAAAGCTGTAACAAAATCTACATTGTATATTTTTTAATTAAAGTTTATCGGTAAAAGCTTTGTTTTACTTGACCGCTTCATGCTTCATATATATAATTAAAGCTTAAGCAAAATCACTCAAAGAAGGTCAAAATCATGGAAACTACAACATTAGATAAGCTTCCCTTAGGTCAGGAGGCTATCATCGCTAAGGTCGGCGGCGAAGGCAGCATTCTGCGTCGCCGTCTGCTTGATATGGGGCTCACGCCCCGCACCCGCGTTATGGTACGCAAGCGCGCACCGCTCGGTGACCCGCTGGAAATCTCCCTGCGTGGCTACGAACTGACACTGCGTGCGGAGGAAGCCGCCAAAATCACCGTTACGCCGGAGGTGAGCGAAGCATGAAGCTGCATTTCGCCCTCGTCGGCAACCAGAACTGCGGCAAAAGCACGCTGTTCAATTATCTCACCGGCAGTAACCAGCACGTCGGCAACTTTCCCGGTGTAACCGTCCAGAAAAAGGAAGGTACGATTCTCGCCGTACCGGACGCAGGCGTTATCGACCTGCCCGGCATCTACTCGCTTTCTCCCTACACCTCGGAAGAAATTGTTACGCGTGACCTGCTGTTATACAATAAGCCGGACGCTATTATCAACGTCATTGACGCAACTAATATTGAACGTAGCCTGTATCTTTCCCTGCAGCTCATCGAGCTGAATATCCCGATGGTCATCGCCCTCAACATGATGGACGAGCTCACCGGCAGCGGCGGCAGTATTGACATCAAAGCAATGGAGGATTCGCTGACCGTGCCTGTTGTCCCCATCACCGCCAACTCCGGCGAAGGCGTGGGCGAGCTTTTGCGCCGCGCCGTAGAGGTTGCGCAAAACCAGCAGCTGCCACAACGCCTGGACTTCTGCAGCGGTCCTGTACATACCGCTATTCACAGTATCGCCCACTTAATCGAAACCAAAGCACGTCGCCAGAACCTGCCGCTGCGCTTTACCGCCACCAAGCTTATCGAGGGCGACAGCGACTTCGCCAAGGCGCTGCAGCTTTCGGAAAACGAATGCGATATCATCGGCCACTTCGTTACCGAAATGGAGCAAAACCTCAAAACGGATAAGGAAGCGGCGTTGGCAGATATGCGCTATGCCTATATCGAGGACCTCTGCGCGCAGACCGTGCAGAAGCCCAAGCATACGGAAGCACAGCTGCGCTCCGTCAAAATCGACCATTATCTGACGCATAAATTTTATGCTATCCCTATTTTCGTGCTTATCATGGGCCTTGTTTTCTGGCTCACCTTTGACGTTATCGGAGCTTTTCTCAGCTACATCCTCAGCAATGTTATCGATGCTTTAACAGCTTCGGTTGATAACAAGCTCACCGTGCTGGATATCGCACCGCCGATGCATTCGCTGATTATCGACGGCATCTTCTCCGGTGTCGGTGCCGTGCTTTCCTTCCTGCCGACCATCGTCACCCTGTTCTTCTTCCTTTCGATGCTCGAGGACAGCGGTTACATGGCGCGTGTTGCCTTCGTTATGGATAAGATGCTGCGTAAAATCGGCCTCTCCGGTTCGTCCTTTGTTCCGATGATCATCGGCTTCGGCTGCAGCGTGCCGGCCATCATGGCCTCGCGCACCCTCGCCAGTGAGCGCGACCGCAAAATGACCATCATGCTCACACCGTTCATGAGCTGCAGCGCTAAGCTGCCTATCTACGGTATGTTCATCGCCGCCTTCTTCCCGCATAACGGCGGTCTGGTCATGCTTTCGCTCTACCTCACCGGTATCTGCGTTGCTGTTATCTCCGGCTTTTTGCTCAACAGCCTGGTATTCCGCGGCAAGCCTGTTCCCTTCGTCATGGAGCTGCCTGCCTACCGTCTGCCGACGGCGCGCAACATCATCATGCATATGTGGGAAAAAGCCAAGGACTTTCTGCATAAGGCCTTCACGGTTATCTTCCTCGTCAGCATCATCGTCTGGTTCCTGCAGAACTTTGACATCCGCTTTTACATGGTAGATGCCTCCGACAGCATTATCGCCTCCATCGGCAAGCTGGCAGCGCCTATTTTTGCGCCGCTCGGCTTCGGCAGCTGGCAGGCAACAACCTCGCTCATCTGTGGTATCACCGCTAAAGAGGTTGTCATCAGTACGCTTTCCGTGCTCGCAGTCGGCAGCGGCGGTGCGCCTGATCTGGCAAGCCTCTTTTCGCCGCTCACCGCCTACACCTTCCTGGTGTTCTGCCTGCTCTATCCGCCCTGCGTCGCAGCGCTGGCTACCATTCGCCGCGAGCTGAACTCGGATACCGGCACGCTCTGCCTTATGGGCTATGAGCTTGTTGTGGCCTGGTGCGTAGCGTTTATCGTAAGACAAATCGGCTTAATGCTTGGCTTTGCCTAAAAAATTGCATAAGAAAACAGCCCAAAACTCATGCTTTGAGAATTGGGCTGTTATTTTTTTTGCTATTTTGCTGCGCTACAGCTCTTTTATCCGTGCATATGCCTGCTGCCAGCTCGTCAGCGACAGCTGCCACAGCTCGCTATACGCCCGTACTGCCGCCTGCGGCGACCTTACATACAACGCGCACAGTCCCCGCACTCCTGCATAAGGATAGTACGGAATGCACGTCCGCGCCTCCTCGGGCGTCTGCAAAAACGCCTGCGCCAGCGCCAAATGCCCCTGCTGCAGGCACCACAGCCAACGGGCAAACTCCGCCAGCGTTTCCTTGACCACGGCAGCCTGGGCCGCCTCCGTCTGCCGTCCGTACCAATAGCGCTGCGCCTGCTTGTACTCCGCACTCTGCACCGCTGCGCCGGCAGCGCCAAAGTGCGCCAGCACTGCCTGATAATGCAGCAGATGCACACGCTCATGCACCAGCACGGAATCATAATAGACTGCATAATCCCAGCCATGCTCAGCACATTCCTGCCTGATAGCATTCACATAAAGCGTAATACCCTTGTCCGCAGCAAACTCGCCATGCAGCAGGCGTTTGAACTTTAGCTGCTGCAGCTTTTTGCTCCACTCAGCATATTGCTTGCCAAGCCTTGGCAATGCAGCGATGTCATACTCCGCCTGCAATGCTTCCGCACGCTCGAGTAATTGCCTGCCCTCGCGCTGCACGGCAACCGTGTCATAGCGCCCGTACTGCCTGTAAAGCAGCACGTCGGACTCTGCATACGCTGCAGGCAGACCAAGCCTTTCGGGAGCAGTGACGATATTTTCTAAGATAATTTCTAACATTCTTTTTGAATAAACAAGCACTTTGCAGTTTCTCGGGCCATCTCTGCGCTTAAATTATAATACCATGGCAATGGTCAATCTCATGCTGGATAATCTGCGCCGTAAAGCCACTGAAGCTCTGCTTGCACTTTTTAAACTGCATGTCCTGATAAGCCACCGTAATTTTTTCGTAGCGCACTGCAGCACGCTCGCCCTCCAGCGACAGGCAGCCCTCCTCCGTCATATATTTGCCGGAGCGCTTGATAATCTCCGGGTTCAGCATAGCAATATTCGTAGGACCGATATTGACGGCGATAACGCATTTCTGCACGCCGATCATATTTGCTGCCAAGCCCACGCAACGGTCCGCATGAGCTGCAAGCGTATCTAATAAATCCTGCGCTACTGCAATATCCATAAAGGTTGCAGGCTGCGATTTTTGTGCCAAAAAGGCTTCGTCTTTAATTATTGGTTTTTCCATGGTGTACCTCCGTAGGGTTTCTGCTTAGCGCCAGCCTTATCTAATGCAACGCCCAAGAATAACATTACTACTATCCTTCAAAATAATCATAAATCTTTGCTTCTACCGGCGTTTTCATTTCGTAAAACATTTGCACAATAGAAAGCTTTTCGCCCTTATTGCCGGTAATAGTTGTACCGATGCTCTGCTTATGCAGCATTTCTCCCATAAAATAAAACTCTGAGCCCTCAGCATCACTCTTTTTGATAAACAGGAGCTTCAGTGTTTCCGGCTGCTCAATCGCCACAACCTCAGGCGAATCAATATTGACTCTGCTGCGCGTCTGCCAGTTGAAAATCGTAGGACTGGCAAATCTGTCATCATATTTAGTGCTTTCACTGATATTCTCGTCCTTTTTATAGGTTACAAATATCGGACAGGTGTTGTATTTAACCCTATAGCCATAAACAACAGCGCTTTCATCCTTCGCCCAGTTCAATATACGGCAGACATCTTTACGCGTATATGAACCATACAGCTTAAAGCCATGATAAAATTTTGCTGGCTTATAATCAAACAAAAAGCGTTTTTCCGCATAGGCCAAAGTATCATTAACATAGCCGTAAAATTCCTTATTTGCAAGCATGCTGCTAAATTTTTCACTTAAGCAAATGCTGTCTGCATTCGCATTCACCAACGGCATATTACCATATTTTTGGGCATCCGCAGTTTTAAAAAATTGCATACTCAATACATTCACTACGCTGGCAACAGTTGCTGCCGAGGTAGTAAGCTGGTATTTATCCTGCATATATTGTATAAATGCAGGCACGTCAATTTGCGTATGCTGCATTAAATAGCGCAGCAGCGCAACCTCTTCCAAGCGTCTGCCATTAGCAAGCTCCAAGCAGATAAACTCCAACAGCCTGCCATGCGTTGCACTCAACGTGCTTTCGTAATGATCTGCGTACTGCCTGAAGTTATAATAGGATTTTTTCTTTTGGATAAACAGATATGGATCCTTGTCACCCAAAGCCAGAAAATCAAGCATCATCGGTGCATGACCAAGCTTAGATTTAACTAATTGATAGGACTCTTTGAGCTTGCGCAGCTCTAAAAAATTATTTTTATTCAAAGAATCGAAAATGCGCTCCCGAACCACATCGGTAAAATAAACTGTCGATGCACCAGGTAAAAAGTTATTATGCACAATGCGACGCAGCTTTTCCTTGCTGCAGCTGCGGTCACCATACAACGCTATCGGCAGCATATAATTGTTTTCATAGTTACCGATAAAATCAATAACCTCCAAATAACGCTTTGCCTTGCTCTTACGCAGACCACGGCCAAGCTGCTGCACAAAAACAATAGCAGACTGCGTAGGACGCAGCATAATAATCTGATTGACGGAAGGAATATCTACACCTTCATTCAAAACATCAACCGAGAAAAGATAATCAAGCTTATCTACGCCCTCTTCATCGCTTTCAAGACGCTTGATAAGCCTTGCACGCTCTTCCTCACTGGTAGCGCCAGCCAAAAAGGCAGACCTTTTGCCATGCTGATTAAATGCCTCTGACAGAGCCTTCGCTTCTTCTATTCTGCTGCAAAAGACTATACCCTTGACACGCCCTTGGTCACAGCCATAAAAATCTGCATAATACAGGATATTTTTGACACGTTCTTCACTTGTCAGGCGCACAAAATCGGCATTATCATCTAAAAGCTCGCCATCTACAACAATTTCGCTTACGCCGTGATAATGAAACGGCACCAGCATATTTTCAGCCAAGGCCTGATGCAAACGGATTTCGTAAGCAATATTATGGTCAAAGGTTTTAAAAATATCGCAGTCATCGGAGCGCTCCGGCGTTGCCGTCATACCCAGTAAAAACTTAGGCTTAAAATAGCTCAGCACCTTTTGGTAGCTTTTGGCTCCGGCATGATGCGCTTCGTCGATAATAATATAGTCAAAAGCATCTGGTGCAAAGGCATGTAAATTTTCATCCTTTACCAAGGTCTGCACTGTAGCAAACACATAATCCCTGTCTATTTCTCTGTGACCGCTGGTAAACAAGCCTGTCGTGATATGCTCATCAATAATCTGCTCAAAGCTTTCCTTAGATTTACGCGCAATCAGCCCTCGATGCACTATAAACAAGCAGCGTTTAGGCTGCGCTGCCCGCACATCAAAGGCCGAAAGATATGTTTTACCAGTGCCAGTAGCAGAAATCAGCAAAGCGCGATTCTTGCCCTCTGCCCTAAGCGCTGCAATATTTTGCAAGGCTGCTGCCTGCATTTTATTAGGATTGATTTTGTACAGCTTATGGATTTTTGTATAGGCACGCTGCCGTTGGCTGCGCGCTTCACCATAAATACGCTCATAGGCAGCAATCCATTCCTCAGTAACAGGTGTAGCATCATCCCACGCCTGATTAAGCTCCTCCTGCATCTGCCTGATTAAAGCGCCATCCTTCATGGACGAAAGCTGCACATTCCACTCACGGTTAACAGTCAGCGCACTTTGCGTCAAATTACTGCTGCCGACAATCATAGTGTAATTTTCATCTTTAGCAGACGTTGCGTGTGTATGGAACAGATAACCCTTAGCATGAAAATTATAATCAGAGGTGATTATCTTCAATTCAAGATTGGGAAACTGCAGTAATCTGCGCAACGCTCGCGGTTCCGTAAAATTTTGGTATTGCGAAGCCAAAATCTTTCCCTTGATATGCTTATTCTCCAATTCCTTCAGCGTATCAATCAAGCAGGCAATACCGCTGTTAGTTACAAACGCCACAGAAAAGAAAAATTCATCACAATGCTCCAGCTCAAAGAGCAGGTTTTCCAATACCTTTACCTGCTCCTGCTGATTATTGGTCAATATCTTAGGCAAAAAGCGCTCGTCAGTTTCAATATTAAAATCAATAAAGCCCGCCTCCAAATACAAGGCAAGTTCACTGCTGTTCACGATTATTCAATCTCCTCTTGCTGCAGACGCTCTACAATCGGCATATCTGCTGCTGCCCAATCCAGGCTTCTTAAATCTGCCGGAGGCAGCCATTTTGCTGCCACATGCTCCTTCATAATGAACTTGGGCTGTGCCAGCTTGCACACATAGGCATGCATGGTAATAGCAAAATCAGGATAGGTGTGCTCCACCGTCATCAGATACGCATCCTCAGGAATGCTGATATCCATATCCATTTCCTCGCGCAGCTCGCGTTCCAGCGCAGTGTGACGCTCTTCGCCGGCCTCTACCTTACCGCCGGGAAACTCAAATTTATAGCTTACATAATCAAATTTGCCTTTATTACGCTGCATGCACAAAATCTTGCCGTCATGCTCAATTACCGCTGCCACTACCTCATAATGCTTCATCATTACAACCTCCGTGCATTCTCTCTTGTTTCTTTCAGCAGCACCACTGCATCATATACCGCTTCTCCATTACTGCCGGGAATAATATCCTCAAAATCAGCATAGCTTCTGTTGGACGAATCAATTACTCTATTTTGACTATCATAAAGCGTAGCATGTAATGTTCTTGCCATTCTGCAGTCAAGGTCAAATTCATCATGTGAAATAACATATTTATCTTTATCTGCGTTATACCATTCCACCCATACAAGTGCACATTGATGATTCCTATGCGCATACTTTTCGCTACCTGTATAAAATCTTGCCGTTGCAGTATCAATCCACGTCCCATAATGAGCATTAGAACCTACCCAATACCATCTAGGCGGCTGCGGCGGATTAAAAGCTGCACAGGTTGCAGTCAGCGACAGCAGCAAAACTAACAAACACAATATTTTCTTCATCACAAACACACCTTTCAAACTCATTTATCTTTTATCTTGTTTATTTGTAAAGAATTTCTATTCCCTATTCTACCCCACATCTTCCTCTTAAGCAACCTTCTACCGCTCCGTCAGCACATCAAAGCTCTTACCGTCCGTCGTCACCGTCAGCGTACCGTGATCGTGCGTCGTCAGCACCTTAGCGCCAAGATGCGTTAAGCTGCCCACCACGTTCTTGTTCGGATGCTTGTAAATCGAAAAATCACCGCAGCTGATAAGCGCATATTTAGGCTTAACCTTGCTAATGAACGGCCAATAGGACGATGTCTTGCTGCCGTGATGGCCAACCTTCAGCACGTCCGCCTGCAGCGCAGTACCGTATTTTTGCTGCAGCGCATCCTCCACCGGCGCCTCCGCATCACCCGTCAGCAGCATTTTAAAGCTGCCATAATGCAGCATCAGCACCAGGCTGGTGTTATTCATATTCTTCAGGTCCTTTTTGCTGAGGAAATCTCCCGGCGCCAGCACCTCGATATAATAATTTTTGTCAATCGTAATCTTGTCCCCGGCCTTCAGCGCCTGTCCGTTATACCTGCCGGCGCGCAAATCACTGTTCAGCGCCACGGACGCTTTGTAGCCGTTGTTCACATAACCACTGTCATAAATATTGCTGACACCGTATTTACCGCGCACATACATGATATTACCCATATGGTCACGATGATGGTGCGTCACGAAAACAGTCTTAATCCTGCTGACGCCGGCCTTGTCCAGCGCCTTAATCAGCGCCTGCCTGCCGCCGCTGTCGCCTACCTTATCCTTAGCGTCGTTGCCCACGTCAATCATGATATTACGCTTGCCGTCCTGCAGCAAAATCGCATCCGCCTGCCCCACATCCAGCACACTGATGCGCAGTCTGCCCTGCGCTGTGCCTGTGTCCTGCTTCTGCTGCATGCTCTGCGGCAGGTTATTTTTTACCGCCGCACGCACGCTTTCGGCGTTAGGCTGGTACAGGCCGCTGTACGCTGCCAGCGCCACGATGAAGGCTATGATAATCTGAAAAACAAACTTTAATTTACGCATGTGTATCTTACTTCCCTTTTCTTTTACAAATCAGCAGCTTCGTTTGCTGATATATTTATTATATCACGCCAATAAAAAAGCGTACATACTCACAAGTCGTACGTACGCTTCATTTTTAATCTGTCAGTTTAAAGTGTATAAAATTTTGCTAATTTTTTCTGTAAGCACCGGCACATGCGCTCAACCGCAACAGGCAATGCTCCCGCAGGTTCTGCGTGCTCCACAAGTTTTTCAGTAAGCTTTTATTTATGCAGCCATTTGTTCTGCTGCACCTTTTTGTTTAATGCATCCAATGCTTTGGTATATACATTAAGCATTTCCTTGCTGCCCTTTGTCTGCTGCACTGCGGTTTCACCGCCCATGTCCAGGCACACCTTGCCGTCTTTATCAATAATATAGTGTGCTGCCTTGGTATATTCCGTACCGTTGCTGTTGAAAAGATACAAATACATGGCACCGACGGCGTTTTGCAGCGATTCGTCCTCGTGCAGCAAATTCAGAAAATCGGCGTCTGTGTACTGCTCCTCCGCAAACACAGCCAGATACAGCTGCCCGCTTTTGCTCAGGCTCTGCACCGAATCAACATCCACATAAAGTACGCCAACATCGGTTTCGCCTGCCTTCTGCAGGTTCTGGCAGTTGCCTACGGCAGCAATACTCAGCATTATCAGCAATAAAATCAGCTTAACGTAACGCATTTTTACACCTCGCATAATAAACAAAATTTACTACATCTATTATATAACAAAAAGAGGGCAAAGTCACCCTTCCCCTCTTGATGATTTGTGGATTTTAAATTAATTCTTTTAAATTAATTATTTACCGGTACGAGCAGCCAGCATTTCTGCATGTCTCTTTTGTTGAGCAGCTACGCGTGCGTCTTTAGCAGCTTTTTTTGCAGCTTCTGCTTTAGCCAGTTTTGCTTTTGCAGCTTTTTCAGCTTCAGCTTGACGCAGTTCTTCCGGAGATTTACGGCCGAATTTCCAGGTTGCACCAATGCCGCCCATGAATTCGTCACCAGCGGTGGATACGCTGAAGCTCAGCATGAAGTCGCGGTTAGGATAGTGGAATGCACCCAGAGCCATACCTGTCTTGTCGCGGTATTGGCCAACGCCAACAGCGATTTCGGTCGGAGCTTCCGGATCATAACCCATGGTGTGCAGGTTAGCGATAGCAGCAGCCATAGCGCCAACTTTTTCTACACGAGCATCCAGCTTGTCGATTTTGCTGTCCAGACGAGCTACTTCGCCGTCAAATTTAGCTTCGATGCGTTTGTCTTCGTTAGCACGGTTGGTTGCTTCATCAGTGATTTTTTTGTCCAATACATTATCCATTGCTACACGCTGATCTCTTTCTGTGTTGATTGCTTCGCCATTAGCTTTGATTGCTTCGCCGTTAGCTTTGATTGCTTTATCTTGATTTTCATTCTTTTTATCTAACTCAGCATTCTTACGGGTTTGATCATCAAACATCTCTTGAACTGCTGCAAATTTTTTAGCTGTATCCCAAGCATCAGCTTTAGTTTTGATTGCTTCACCGTTAGCTTTTATTGCATCGCCATTAGCTTTGATTGCATCAGCGTTAGCTTGAATTGCAGTGCTGTTAGCTTGAATTGCATCTTTGTTAGCATTGATTGCTTTATCTTGCTCTTCAT
>NZ_GL830867.1 GCF_000188175.1 Phascolarctobacterium succinatutens YIT 12067
GAAGAAATTTGCGCAAAACTATTGACAGTACCGACTTCCAACCTGAGCCACCAACACCCAACCATCCTTTTCAATGAGCTTGATAATGTCTTGCATGTCATCACTCCTTGGCTTTATTATATTATACGTACTGAATACGTACAAGCCTTAGATACACAAAAAGAGGACGGTGCGCACCGTCCTCTTTTCATTTATGCATATGCGATTTTTTGCTTTTCAGCAGATTGACGTAAAGTCAAATTAGAAAGTGAATACCAGTTGGCTCCACAGAGTTTGAGCTTCGCGGTTGCCTTCTTTTTCCTCCAAATCATAGTATTCTACTTGACCAACGATATTTTTAGCAAAAGCATAGTTAGCTGCTACACTATAGCCCTTGAAACCAAATATATCATTAGCAACACCATTCATGGTGTGGTGAACATAAGTAGTTGCACCTTGGTCATAGTATTTAGCAACTAATCCCCAAGAACCTGGTTCAACAGCTTTAGCACCTTTGTAAGAAGCAGTTACTACATAACCGTCATCATCTACAGAAGCAGTAGCTAATTTGTCTTCACCTTTAAGATAAAGAGCGCCTAATTTGAAATTTTTGTCAAATGCATAGTTTGCACCCAAAGCCCAAATGGTTGCATCTTCAGCAAAATGAACATCTTTATCACCTAAGTGAACAGGTCTGCCCATGTAATCAAAACCCCATGCTTCAGCATGTGCATCAGCTTCAATATCTTTAAATTCATAGTAACCAGCAGTCAGGTTCAAAGCACCTACTTTACCAGTTAATTCTGCATAATAAACTTCATTAGAATCATTTTTTACAGTGAAAGAAGAGTTAGAGCTAAAGAAGTTATCAAATCTAACGTTAGCAGTAGTAGTAGCAACTGCAGACGGGGTAGCTTTACCATAACCAGCAGTTAATTTAACATCGCTACCATAGGAAGCTTGAATTCCGTCAAAACGGTTATCATACACATTACCTTCAGCTAAAGCCTTATTATAACGACCAGCTTGAACAGCTAAACCACCAACACGACCATTTACATAAGCACGTTGGAATTTGGTAGTTTCATCGCCAGCATTATTTTTCAGATCTTGGCTATTTTCAAGCATGCCAGTATAAGTCCAATCTTCATTGATTTGTCCGTTTACCCAAATACGGGAACGCAGAGCAGTCTTGTAACCATTGAAGTCATCATTAGTATCGGTATAGTGATAACGAACTTCACCAGTGATTTTAACGTTGTCAGCTTTTTTCTCCAGGTTAGCAACGCGAACGCCCAGGTTGTCCAGTTCATCAGCGAACTCAGCAGCCAGTTTATCAACGTTAGCACCTTTTGCCATTGCTTTAGCAACGATTTGAGCCATTTCATAACGGGTCATCAGCTTGTCGCCACCGAAGGTGGAGTCGCCGTAGCCTTCGATTACGCCAGCAGCAGCCAGTTTGTTGATGCTGTCATAAGCCCAGTGGCCAGCAGGTACATCAGAGAACGGATTTGCAGCATAAGCAGAAGCGGTTACGCCCAGTGCCATAGCCATAGCGAGTACTAAGGATTTTTTCATTGTTGTTTCCTCCTCAGGAAGTAGCAGTATTATCAGACTGCCAATATTATATTTTTACAAATCACCTTCCGGAGTCTCCCGCAAATTCCGCTCAAGAGTTGCCTTGTTTCCTCTGTCATCCTTTGCCGGTTTTTCCATCGCAATGATTTATAAAGCAATAGTTATCAGTAAGAAAACCACATCTTTTTCTTGCCGATAGTTGCATTATACCATACATCAACATTTAGCGCAAGTTTTTTTCTGTTAATGGCCGCGTCAGTT
Organism: Phascolarctobacterium succinatutens YIT 12067; assembly: GCF_000188175.1. Classification (GTDB taxonomy): domain Bacteria; phylum Bacillota; class Negativicutes; order Acidaminococcales; family Acidaminococcaceae; genus Phascolarctobacterium_A; species Phascolarctobacterium_A succinatutens. The sequence goes on from NZ_GL830867.1 coordinate 1,819, forward strand.
TACTGTAGGAATCA
>NZ_GL830868.1 GCF_000188175.1 Phascolarctobacterium succinatutens YIT 12067
AATGGCAAAAGCTAAATATGAAAGAACTAAACCGCATCTGAATATCGGCACCATCGGTCACGTTGACCATGGCAAGACTACTCTGACTGCTGCTATCACCAAAGTACTGGCTGAAAAAGGCGGCGCTGAATTCATGGACTACTCCATGATCGATAAAGCTCCGGAAGAACGTGAACGTGGTATTACCATCAATACCTCTCACGTTGAATATGAAACCGCAACCCGTCACTATGCACACGTTGACTGCCCGGGCCATGCTGACTATGTAAAGAACATGATCACCGGCGCTGCTCAGATGGACGGCGCAATCCTGGTAGTATCCGCTGCTGACGGCCCGATGCCTCAGACTCGTGAGCACATCCTGCTGGCTCGCCAAGTAGGCGTACCTGCAATGGTAGTATTCCTGAACAAAGTAGATATGGTTGACGACGAAGAGCTGCTGGAACTGGTAGAAATGGAAGTTCGCGAACTGCTGAGCTCCTATGACTTCCCCGGCGATGACATTCCTGTTGTTGCAGGTTCCGCTCTGAAAGCTCTGGAAGGCGACCCGAAATACGAAGCAAAAATCATGGAACTGATGGACGCAGTTGACAGCTACATTCCGCTGCCGGAACGTGCAACCGACAAACCGTTCCTGATGCCTGTCGAGGACGTATTCACCATCACCGGTCGTGGTACCGTTGCTACCGGACGTGTAGAGCGTGGTACTGTTAAAGTTGGCGATACCGTAGAAATCGTTGGTATGAAAGACGAGAAAAAATCTACCGTAGTAACTGGCGTTGAAATGTTCCGCAAACTGTTGGACGAAGCAGTAGCCGGCGATAACATCGGCTGCCTGCTGCGTGGTGTTGACCGTAAAGAAATCGAGCGTGGCCAAGTACTGTCCAAACCGGGCAGCATTCATCCGCACACCAAATTCAAAGGTGAAGTTTATGTACTGACCAAAGAAGAAGGCGGCCGTCACACTCCGTTCTTCAACGGCTACCGTCCGCAATTCTATTTCCGTACTACCGACGTAACCGGTGTAACCGAACTGCCGGAGGGCGTAGAAATGGTAATGCCTGGCGATAACGTAACCATGGAAGTAGAACTGATCACCCCGATCGCTATCGAAAAAGGTCTGCGTTTCGCTATCCGTGAAGGCGGCCGTACCGTTGGCGCTGGCGTTGTTTCCGAAGTAGAAGAGAAATAATTTT
>NZ_GL830869.1 GCF_000188175.1 Phascolarctobacterium succinatutens YIT 12067
GTCTTACCTCTTTTTGTTCTTATATTTATATAATAATTATAAATGCACTGACGTAAACTGTCAACGCAACCTTATTTTACGAACATAGCATAGTATCCGTTGAAGAAGATATACAGCACTATCAGCGGCAGAATGTAGGTAGCATAGAAGCGAATCCATTTGGGGAAGGGAATGCCCTTACCGGTATCTGCCTCTGCAATAAAGTTATCCCAGCCCCAACCGTAACGGCTGGTGCAGAAGCTGAGATAAATCAGACTGCCCAAGGGCAGCAAATTGTTGCTGACAAGGAAGTCTTCGAGGTCAAGAATGCAGGTGCCTTTGCCCAAGGGCTGAATGTGGCCCCACAGATTGAAACCCAGCACGCAGGGCAGGGAAAGCAGGATAATCGCGATAATGTTAAAGCGAATAGTCTTTTTGCGCTCCCAACCGGTTAAATCGCAGATGCAGGAGGTAATGTTTTCGAATACAGCGATTACTGTAGACATGGCTGCGAAAAGCATGAACAGGAAGAACAGAGTACCCCAGATACGGCCGCCGCTCATGGCGTTGAACACGTTGGGGAGGGTGATGAACAGCAGGTTTGGACCGCTGTCGGGGTTGATGCCGAAGCTGAAGCAGGCCGGGAAAATAATTAGGCCGGAAACAATCGCTACAAAGGTATCCAGTGCCATAATCCACATTGCTTCACCGGTCAGGCGCTGTTCCTTGCCGATGTAGCTGCCGAAGATAGCCAGTGCGCCGATGCCAAGGCTCAGCGTGAAGAAGGCTTGTCCCATAGCGGCGAAAACTACCTCGCGGATACCGTGCTCCAGCACTCTGTTGAAGTCAGGATAGAGATAATATTTAAGACCTGCGGAACTGTTGGGCAGAGTAATGGAGTTTATTGCCAGAATCAGCATGAGCAGCAGCAGACAGGCCATCATATTTTTGGTGATACGCTCAACGCCGGCTTTGACGCCTAGATAGCAGACACCGAAGCAGGAGAGAACGATAATAATCATATTGCCTGCCATAGTTACGGGGTCGCTCAGCAGACTGCCGAAAACGTTGCCGACACCTTTGGCGTCCAGACCAACAAAGCCGCCGACAGCCATTTTGTAGAAATAATACAGCATCCAGCCGGAAACCGTGGTATAGAACATCATCAGAAGAACGTTGCCGGCAATAGCACCGTATTTATAAAGATGCCATTTTGTACCGGCAGGCTCCAGTACGTCGAAGGATTTTGCAGCGCTGCGTACACTAGCACGGCCGACAGCAAATTCCGCTACCATGATGGGCAAGCCCAAAAGCAGCAAAAAGCAAAGATAAATTAAAACGAAGGAGGCACCTCCGTATAAGCCCGTAATAAACGGGAAACGCCAGACATTGCCTAAGCCGATAGCACAGCCGGCAGATATTAAAATAAAGCCAAGACGTGAGGAAAAGCTTTCTCTTTCCATAAATATATACCTACTCCCTAAAAATTTTTGGATAAGTTAATTATAAGCGAAAGGTTGGTTATAAGCAATAAAAAACTGCATCCCACGGCTTGGGCAGCAGGATGCAGTGCAAAAGGTCTTATTTCTTTTCAGCAGGAGCTTGTTCCGGTGCTTTGTACGGAGAGAAGCTGAAGTTTTGCAACTTAGCATCTTTGCCGAAGACAAAGGACATAACTACGATTTTTTCTTTGGAGAAGCCTGCGATATAGGTTACCTTATCTGCCTGGTCATAGCGCTCAAAGCTGAAAAATTTAGTTTCCTTTAAGGAACCAAATTGTTGCTTAACCTGTCTTTGGATAGCAGTGAAGTTTTTCTGGTCCATTGTTTTGCTCAGTTCAGCGCTAAGAGCCGGAGCAAATGTTGCATAGCTGGTAGCAGCATCACCTTCAAGAGCTGTCATCATCTTTTCAGCGGTTCTTTGCTCCTTGTTCAAATCGCCGCCGTCAGCAGCAAATGCCAGACTGCTAAATGCAAATGCAAGCAGCATAGTTAAGACTAAAACTAATTTTTTCATTTACATTACCTCCAATTAAATATAGCTTAAAAGCCTATTCTATATATAATCATAACTGTTTTTTCTCAATTAGTAAAGTCTTTTAAAAGCATTTTAAGAAAAATTTGATTTTTAGTTTGGGAGTGCGTCATTATCTTGACATAAGAATACTGGTGCCACGCGGATGACACCAGTATTCGATAACAGCTATTTTATTGTTGCTTTACTAAAGCTTTAGTTTGCATACACCGATGTGAAGGTCTGCTGATTATCTGTTTAGCCTTTAGCCTTGCCAAAGCGCCAGGTTGCACCAATGCCGCCCATCATTTCGCCGCTGGAGCTGGACATGCTGAAGTTCAGCATGAAGTCTTTGTTCGGATAGTGGAAGAAGCCAAGAGCAATACCGGTTTTACCTTTGTACTGGCCTACGCCAACGGAGAATTCGGTAGGAGCTTCGGGGGAGTAGCCGATAGATTTCAGGGAAGCGATAGCAGCAGCCATTGCACCAACCTTATTTACGCGGGTATCCAGTTCGTCGATACGGTTATCAAGGCGGGCGATTTCGCCGCGGCGGATAGCAGCCTCTGCATTGAAGGCTCCAACTGCAGTGCCGTTGTACTCAGAATGAGCAGTCAGTTCTTGATCCAGATCACCGAGATAGCCAAGGTCGGAAAGTTTGATTTCGTTAGTGTTTTTGTCTTTGATTTTAACGTCGCCTCCTTCGGAAACGATGTCATCTTTAACATTCAGGTTCGCAGCAATATCTGTTGCGCCGTCAGCTGCTACAAAGAAATTGCCTTCTGCAGCGGAAAAAGTGCCATCAACTTCGAGTTTACCGTTAAGTTTAGAATCGCCGGTAACAGTCAGGTCACCTTGGAGGTTAGAATTGCCAGTAACAGTCAAGGTATCTGTAGTAGTGCCACCGGTAACATTTAAACCGCCGCCAACAGCTGCGTTGTTGGTAACGTTCAGGCTACCAGCAGTTGCAGCGCCGGTAACAGACAGTGTGTCTGTAGTAGCACCACCGGTAACTTCTAAACCTCCTTTGAGGGTTGACTTTCCTTCCGCATCAAGGGTAGATTTTACTGCTGTTGCACCATCAGCTGCTACAGAGAAGTTGCTGCCGGCAGCACTGATAGCACCATTTTCGCCTACAATGAATTGGCCGCCATCTGTACCAACTGCCAGTGTGCCTTTTACAGTCGCGTTTCTACTAACAGACAAATGATCATCTACAGTAATTTGGCCTGTGGTATGGAGACCTGTATTCACATAAATATTATTCATATTATCAGTTTGGATTTTTTGACCGTTTATAGTAATAGAGCCATTAGTGCCATCAATTGTAACTTTATCCAAATCAAGGTCGGTAATACGGGGGAACCCTGTAGATCCTCCTTTTACATATACTATATCACTTAGATTGCCTTTGTACAAACTCTCTGCGTACACCGGCCCACCATAAATACCGGCCAAAGCAGCAGTGCAAACCATAATGGCAACAATTTTTTTCGACATAGTCTTTTTCATAAAAATCACACTCCTCTGAAATTTTTTGTATTATGTGAGTTAAGCCTTTAGAGGAAAAAGATTTACAGCAACGTAGATATAAGTACATATTGGATAAGGAATATATTGTTCATTTTTTGCCGGATTCTTCATCCTCTCATTATAATTATTATAATATCGCGGTTTAACTACAGTCAAATAAAATCAATTTACAAACATAGTTTATTAATTTAAAAGATGACTATATCTTGTAAACTAAAAACGGAGTTTCAAACGATAAAAAACAAGAAAATTAAGATAAAATTGACAAGCTATCAAGCGCAATTAAATTGTGAATTTTTACTGCTTTTTTCTACGTAGCTACAGTAAGGAATACCTTGCATTACTAGAAAGTAAAGATCCACCCGCCTAGCGGGTGGCTTTTATTTTTCGGGCATAGCCCTATCTTCAGCAGCCACACATAAATGTGTCTTTTATTGGCCTGCCAGCCATGCAATTATTACTTGCTACTCATAAATGGATCTTTAGATCAAATAACACTAACTGGTCCATTTCTTTATCTCGCTCCAATTGATTTGCTATGTATTCTTTTATTGCAGTAGTATTTTTACCTACTGTATCTACATAGTATCCCTTACACCAAAATTCGCGATTTCAATATGCAAATTTCATATTTCCAAACCGTTGAAACATCATCAGACTACTTTTTCCTTTTAAGTATCCTACGAAATACGAAACGCTCATTTTGGGCGGGATACTTAACAACAGATGTACATGATCTGGACATACTTCTCCCTCTATTATTTCTACTCCTTTCCATCCGCATATTGTTCTTAATATATCCATTATTGCCAATCTTTTTTCTTCATAAAAAATTTTTCTACGATATTTGGGCGCAAATACTATATGGTACTTACAATTCCACTTGGTATGTGCTAAACTATTTACGATATTATCTTGCTTTTTCGGCATTTTAATGTTCTCCTAATGTGTTTTTTACTTTGACTGGCAGGTCATTAGTATATTAACACATTAGGAGCTTCTTTTCTTTGCTCACCGCTTAAGCTCTTTTTAACCCCGCCACAATGGCGGGGTTTTTGCATACAAAAAGCGCTGCGTCCAAAGGGACGCAGCGGCTTTAAGGATAGAACTGAAAAGCAGCTCGATTTATTTTACATTTTGGACTTCCGGGTGCTGCAGACATTGAAACATCATTTCTGCCAGAGAGCGCTTCAGAAGCTGATTGAATTCATCAACAGTGTGGTCGCTCAATGGCTTGCTTGCTGCCGGATAAGATTTTTTATTAGTGCCGAAAATCAGCTCATCCAGGCTGCATTTAAGATGTTGGGAGATACGGATGGCAATTGCCAGGCTTACGCCGGTCTTACCGTTTTCCAGATTGCTCATGTGGGTTTGGGAAATATTAATCGCTTTTGCCAGGCTTTGCTGAGACACCTGTGATTTGGTGCGCATTTGTTTGATATTGTTGCCGATAAGCTTGTAGTCAGGATTTACAGTTAAGCTTGCCATAATAACACCTCCAGCTTTTGTTTAACAATAGCATATTTTATCTTCATCGGTATGAACGCGAGCCGTTGCTTCGTCCTTCAAGTATATTATGACAGATTTATACCTGAATGTCCCTACACCAAATGGCGATTTCGGGTAGGATAGGGCAGTATTTTTATAAAAAAAAGACGAATTTTATTTACAAAATTTACTCTTTGAATATCTTTATATTGTTAACTAATAATAAAAAATAGTAAACCAAATTTTGGCTGAATAAGGAGCCGAGTAGCGGCATAAAGATAAGTTAGACTATGTCATCAGCTAGCGTAAAGTTTTTGTAGGAAAAACGG
>NZ_GL830870.1 GCF_000188175.1 Phascolarctobacterium succinatutens YIT 12067
ATTTGTGTCTAAAATTTGTTGACTAGTGCACAAGCCCCTCTCAGTCGCCCTGACGGGCGCCAGCTCCCCCCAAGGGGAGCCTTTCAATAAGCAAATTGCTAAGCTACTCCCCAAGGGGAGCCTTTCAATAAGCAAATTGCTAAGTTAACCCCAATTGGAGGTGAATACCCATGGCGAATGAAATTTACGGCAACCTGAAGGGTATCCGTAATTCCGTTATTGAAGAATTAAAAACGTTTTATGATATCCGTCTGGAGGGCGGTCAGCTGCTGACTAGCGAGCTGGCTTTGCGTATGGCGGATGTTACTGATTTTATTAACCGCGAGGTGAGCGTTTACGTTGCGCGCAACGGTCAGGTGCTTGCCGTATCGGTGGGCAATGATCAGAGTGTGGAGCTGCCTCCGGTTGAGGGCAGACGTGGTGCCAGCCGTTTGAGCGGTGTGCGCTGTGTGCATACTCATCCCAACGGCAATCCGCTGCTCAGCGGTGTGGATATTTCCGCGCTGAAGAATAACCGTTTTGATGCGATGATTGCTGTCGGCGTTACTTCGCCTGATATCAGCCAGTCGCAGATGAGCTTCGGCATGATTACCGGTATTGACGATAACGAGCAATATCAGGTGGAATGCTACGGACCGCTGACACTGCAGGAGGCGGAGGGAGTGTTCTTCCCGAATCTGGCGGCGATGGTGGAGCGCATCCTTGATAAGCAGACGGGCAGTGCAAGCCTGGCGCAGGGAACCGAGCGTGCGATTATCGTGGGCATGGAATATGGTGCTCCCAACAGCAGCGGCTGGACGGCTGAGGATTCTTTGGAGGAGCTGAAGCAGCTGGCAGATACTGCCGGTGCGGAGGTTGTGGCAAGATTCCTGCAGAAGCGCCCCAAGCCGGACCCGGCGTTCTTTATCGGCCGCGGCAAGGTGCAGGAGCTGGCGCTTTATGTGCAGCAGGAGAACGTAGACCTGTGCATTTTTGACGATGAGCTTTCGCCGGCACAGCAGCGTAATATTGAGCAGTCAATGGGTGTGCGTGTGCTTGACCGCACGGCGCTTATCCTTGATATTTTCGCCCAACGTGCGCATACTAATGAAGGTAAGCTGCAGGTTGAGCTGGCGCAGCTGCAATATACGCTACCGCGTATTATGGGCAAGGGCCTGGCGCTGTCGCGTCTTGGCGGCGGCATCGGTACCCGCGGTCCCGGCGAAACTAAGCTGGAGGTTGACCGCCGTCGCATCCGTGACCGCATTGCTTATATTAAGGAATGCATCGGCAAGGTTAAGAGTGTGCGCACTCTGCACCGAGCAGGACGCGCGAAGGCGAGTGTGCCTACGGTAAGCCTTGTGGGCTACACCAACGCCGGAAAATCCACGCTTTTGAATACGCTGACTAATTCGGATATCTACGCGCAGGACCAGCTTTTCGCAACGCTGGACCCGACTACGCGCCAGTTAGATCTGCCGAATAAGCAGCAGGCCATTTTGACAGATACTGTCGGCTTTATCCAACGCTTGCCGCATCAGCTGGTTGCAGCCTTCCAGTCTACGCTGGAGGAGGTTGTGCAGTCCGACGTGCTGCTGCACGTTATTGATGTCAGCCACGAGCTGTATAAGGAGCAGGCTGCTGCTGTTTATCAGGTTCTGGATGAGCTGGGTGCCAAGGATAAGACAATTATCACGGTTTATAACAAAATTGATAAGCTGCCGCCGGATTCCGGTCTGGCAGAGCGTTTGAGCAAGGAAGAAAACAGCATCTGCATTTCCGCCAAGGCACGTTATAATCTTGACGGCCTGCTGGCGCTGATTGCGGAGAACCTGAAGCTGAAGGCGGTAGAGGAGAGCTTCCTCGTGCCTTACAGCGATTCCGCTGCGGTAGGACGCTTGCATGATGCAGGCACTGTACTGGAGCAGGAATATCTGGCGGAGGGCACACTGCTGAAGGTGCTTCTGGACGCGGAGCAGGTACAGCAGTTTGCCAAGTATCTTGCTGCAGATGCCAAGGCTTAGGATTAATTGGCGTTATGCCGAAAAATATAAAAATATCAGGTGAGAATTTTGGTTGATTACAATGCATTAGAGCAGGCAGCCTTAGCTGAGGTTGCTAAACATACCGCAGAGCTGGAAGCAGCAGCTTTGTACAATACTGAAAAGGTTATTGCGGCTTTCCGTAATAACATGGTTTCCGACTATTACTTGAAGCCTACTACAGGCTACGGCTACAGTGATGTGGGCCGCGATACTCTGGATTTGATTTACGCAGAGCTGTTCAAAACCGAGGCTGCATTGGTGCGTTCTCAGTTCGTCAGCGGTACTCATGCGCTGGCAGTTGCTTTGTTGGGCAACCTGCGCTCAGGCGATGAGCTGATTGCCGTAACCGGTGCTCCTTATGACACTATGCAGACTATTATCGGCTCTCCGGTTAAAACTCCCGGCTCCTTGGTTGACCTGGGCGTAACCTATAAGGAGCTGCCGATGAAGGGCGACCATGTTGATTTGGAGGCTGTAAAAAACGCTGTTACCTCCAAGACTACGATGATTCATATTCAGCGCTCCTGCGGCTACAGCAGCGAACGTAAGACTATTGACGTTGCTGAAATCGGCCGTATCTGCAGTGCTGCTAAGGAAGCTAACCCGAATGTTATCTGCTTTGTTGATAACTGCTACGGCGAGTTTATCGAGAAGCAGGAGCCTACCGAGGTTGGCGCTGATCTGATGGCAGGCTCTCTGATTAAGAATCTGGGCGGCGGCTTGGCTCCTACCGGCGGTTATATTGTCGGCCGTGCGGATTTGGTAGAGAATGCTTCCTACCGTCTTACTGCTCCCGGTCTGGGCGGCGAGATGGGCGCAACTCTGGGCGATACCGCGCGTGAGTTCTATCAGGGACTTTTCTTGGCTCCGCATATTGTGGTGCAGGCTGTTAAGACTGCTATTTTTGCGGCTGCTGTTTTCAAGGGCCTGGGCTATGATGTTAAGCCGCTGCCGGAGGAACGCCGCAGCGATATTATTCAGGCTATTACCTTGGAGAGCAAGCAGCGTCTGTGCGATTTCTGCGTTGCTATTCAGGGCAATTCTCCTGTTGATGCGCACGTTGAGCCGGTTCCGAGTCCGCTGCCGGGTTATCAGGATGAGATTATTATGGCTGCTGGTACCTTTGTACAGGGCGCTTCTATTGAGCTGAGTGCCGATGGTCCGTGCCGTGAGCCGTTTAATGTTTTCTTCCAGGGCGGTTTGACTTTTGAGCATGGTCGTCTGGCGATTATGGCGGCGGCTAAGCGTGTTGGCCCCAAAGAGGCGTAATAAAGTTAAAGATTCGTAATTAAATCTCATTCCGTTCAAAAGAATTGCGGGCGCTCGTTTCGTGTGGAACCAAGACGAAGTGCCGAAAAACTCGCGCTAAGCTAAAAAATTATACAATATTAGCTTGCATAGCGCTCAGACAGTTTCGGCCCTTCGGTGGTTCCAAACACTTACTCGCTGCAATTATTATTTCTCTGCATGAGAATTTAATTACTCAATTTAGTTTGCTTTTAACGTTATGTTAAGAGTTAAGTTACTCAATGTAGTTTGCTCTTAGCTTTGCAATAAGAGTTCATTTATCCATTTTAGTTTGCTCTTAACTTTGCAATAAAGTTTCGGTTACTCAATTTAGTCTGGCATCGAATTGACGTCAATTTTGATGGCGGAGTTGTTTAAGGATGATTTATATGAATAATATGGCAGTATGTAATTATATAGTGGGCGTGCTGGGCGCTGTTATCGGCGGTCTGATTATGCAGGCGGCTGCAGCCTTTCCGCTGGAGTTTACGGAGAACGGCCCCGGTCCCGGCTTCTGGCCTTTTACGCTGGGGGCGGTGCTGGGCGCTGTTTCGGTTTTGCTGCTGCTTTATACCTTTATCAATAAAACTGATTTACATGGCGTGAAGGTGCAGCTTTCTTCGACAGGCAACAAGCGCGTTTATTTAATGATGGGACTTGTTGTTGTGTTCTGCGTGCTTATCAGCATTCTCGGCTTTTATCCGGCAGCGGCACTTATGATTCCGGCTGTTATGCGTCTTATGGATTATCGCAATTATAAGGTAATCGGCCTGACAACGGTGCTTAGTCTGCTGTTTATTTATCTTGTTTTCGGCATGCTGCTGCATACGCAGATGCCGCAATCTGTTTTCATGGAGTAGGGGGTCATACTGATGGTTGATATAATGAGCGCATTAAATATGATTTTCGTCCCCATGAATCTGCTGGGACTTTTCTTCGGCGTGCTGGTGGGCATTGCCTTCGGCTGTATGCCGGGCCTGAGCGTTAACATGGGTTTGGCGCTGCTGTTTCCGCTGGCATTTACGTTCCACGGTATCGGCGGCATTCTGATGCTGCTGGGAATTTACTGCGGTGCGATTTATGGCGGCAGTATTTCGGCAATCCTGCTGAAGACTCCGGGTACGCCTGCTTCCGTAGCGACAACGCTGGACGGTTATCCGATGGCGACGAAGATGGGGCAGCCCGGACGTGCTCTCGGTCTTTCCACCTTGGCCAGCACCTTTGGCGGTATTTTCAGTACTATCTGCCTGATTTTGCTGGCACCGCAGCTGGCGAAGGTTGCACTGCAGTTTTCCAAGCCGGAATATTTTGCTCTGGCTATTTTCGGCCTCAGCATTATTACGAGTGTTTCCTCCGGCAGTGTTATCAAGGGTATTATGGGCGGTCTTATCGGTCTGTTCCTGGCGACCGTCGGCATTGACGGTATGAGCGGTGCAATCCGCTTTACTTTGGACTCCAACTATTTTATGGGCGGTGTATCCTTTATCCCTGTGCTGATCGGTGTGTTCGCCTTTGCGCAGGTGTTGAGCAGTATTGAGGATTATTATCATAATGAACGCAAGGAGCAGCACATGATGCTGGACCGTCTGCTGCCTTCGTTTGACGATATCAAGAGGGTGTTCAGCACGCTTTTGCGTTCCTCCTTCATCGGTACCTTCATCGGCTGTGTGCCCGGTACCGGCGGCGATATTGCTTCCTTTGTTTCTTATGATCAGGCTAAACGCTGGTCTAAGCACAGCAAGAACTTCGGCAACGGTGAGCCCGAGGGCATTGTAGCCTCCGAGGCAGGCAACAACGCTGTATCAGGCGGTGCCTTCATCCCTGTGCTGACGCTGGGTATCCCCGGCGACGGCGCAACGGCAATTATGATGGGCGCGCTGATGGTTCAGGGCCTGCAGCCCGGTCCCTTGCTTTTTGTGGAGAAGGCACCTGATGTTTACGCTATCTTCATCGGTCTGCTCTTAGCTAACGTGATTATGGGTATTATGGGCTTTTCGTTAATCAAACTTTTTATGAAGGTTGTTAACGTGCCTGTACACATTCTGCTGCCGATTATCGTGATGATGACCTTCGTGGGCACTTATTCCTACAATAATTCCCTGAACGATGTTTATCTGATGGTAGCAAGCGGTTTCTTAGGTTACTTTATGAATAAGCTGGGCTTTTCCATGTCGGCGATTATCATCGGCATTATCTTAGGCGGTATGGCAGAGCAGAACTTTATCGGCTCGCTGATTATGAGCGACGGCAGCTTTGCTATTTTCTTCCAGCGTCCGCTGTGCCTGTTCTTCCTGGTGGCAGCACTTTTATCACTGCTTTCGCCGCTTTTCGGCAAGCTGTTCAAAAGAAGCTAAATTTTACTTGACAAACTCCCTGCGTTTAGCTAAACTAAGCATATAAAGGGAGTAGCTTGCACGCATGGCGTGTTCACTCTGTCGTCAGTACGATTGCTTTGGCAATCCGGCTTTGTGACTAAGTAGCGAGACTTTGTTGTAATTTTATTGCAGCAATGTCTCGCTTTTTTGTTTTTAGGGACGGCTGCAAATCAAGGAGGAAGAAAATGGAAATAGCTTTACAGTTTGTTTTATTGGCTTTAGGCTTTGTGATGCTCGGTAAGGGTGCGGATTGGTTTGTCGAGGGCGCGGCAGGTATTGCCATGCGCTTTGGCATTCCGCAGCTGGTAATCGGCCTTACTATCGTGGCGATGGGCACCAGCGCACCGGAGGCAGCGGTAAGTATCGCGGCGGCGGTTAAGGGTAATGCGGATATTACCATCGGTAATATCGTAGGCAGTAATATTCTTAACATACTTGTTATTTTAGGCCTTGCGGCTTCTATCGTACCGATTGCGGTAGCGCGTTCTACCGTACGCATCGAAATCCCCTTCATGATTGGTGTTACCGCACTGCTGTTTTATCAGGGACGCGACAGCAGTATCAGTCTGGCGGACGGCGGCGTGCTCATGGTAGCCTTTGCCGCATATATGATGTATCTGTACACCATGGCGATGAAGAGCAATGTCGACAGTGATCTGGAAGAGCCCGGTTTGCCGCTGGGACGCTGCCTTTTGGGTGCAGTTGGCGGCTTGGCGCTGATTATTGCCGGCAGTAATGTTACCGTTGGCGCAGCAACCTCTATTGCAACCTATGCTGGACTTAGCGAGCGTTTTATCGGCCTGACGATTGTGGCCTTGGGCACCTCGCTGCCGGAGCTGTTCACCTCTGTAGCGGCGGCACGCCGCGGTAACGCGGATATTGCCATCGGTAATATCGTCGGCAGCAACATTTTCAATATTCTTTTCGTAGTAGGCTTGTCCTCGCTGATTATCGATATTCCCTTCGCATCTGCCTTCAACTTTGATACCTATGTAGCGCTTGGTGCGGCAGTGCTTTTGTGGCTGTGCGTGCTGCGTACTCAGCGCCTGCAACGCTGGGCCGGGGCGCTGATGCTGATGTGCTATGCGGCATATCTGGGGTATATTCTGTAAGCACAGCATTATAATGTAAAAAATTTAACATTTACCCTCCGCAAGCAGTAAAAATCTCTTGCCTGCTTGCGGAATTTATGGTAAAATATTTTGGTGTAAAAATAACACACGCAGGAAAATTCATCTGTTGCTACGTTTTGCCGCGTAGAGAAGAATTATAACCCATTCCTGCGGAGGAAAAAACAGGAGGAAACAAAAAATGGCTATTATCTCTATGAAACAATTACTTGAAGCTGGTGTACACTTTGGTCACCAAACCCGTCGTTGGAACCCTAAAATGGCTCCGTACATCTTCACCGAGCGTAACGGTATCTACATCATCGACCTGCAAAAAACCGTAAAAAAGGTTGACGAAGCTTACAACTTCATCCGTGAGGTTGCTGCTGCTGGCGAAAACATTCTGTTCGTTGGTACCAAAAAACAAGCTCAAGAAGCTATGAAAGAAGAAGCTACCCGCTGCAACATGTTCTTCGTTAACGAGCGTTGGCTGGGCGGCATGCTGACCAACTTCAAAACCATCCAAACCCGTATTGCACGTCTGCGCAAACTGGAAGCTATGGAAGCTGACGGCACCTTCGACCTGCTGCCGAAGAAAGAAGTTATCAGCCTGAAACATGAAATGGAAAAACTGACCAAATACTTGGGCGGTATCAAAGACATGAAAAAACTGCCGGGCGCTATGTTCATCGTTGACCCCCGCAAAGAGCACATCGCTGTTCTGGAAGCTCACAAACTGAACATTCCTATCGTTGCAACCGTTGACACCAACTGCGATCCGGACGAAATCGATCATGTAATCCCTGCAAACGACGACGCTATCCGCGCTGTAAAACTTCTGACTGCTAAAATGGCTGACGCTGTTCTGGAAGGCCGTCAAGGTATGCAAACCGAAGAAGCTGCTGCTGAAGAAGCTCCGGCAACCGAAGAAGCTGAATAATCCTAACGTTAATATATTACATTTTGAGGAGGAATAACTGATGGCTCAAATTACTGCTGCATTAGTTAAAGAACTGCGCGAGCGTACTGGCGCTGGCATGATGGACTGCAAAAAAGCACTGACCGCTGTAGAAGGCGATATGGACAAAGCAATCGACTTCCTGCGTGAAAAAGGTTTGGCTGCTGCTGCTAAAAAAGCCGGCCGTATCGCTGCTGAAGGCGTTGTTGGCTCTTTCGTTAGCGCTGACGGCAAGATCGGTGCAATCGTAGAAGTTAACTGCGAAACCGACTTTGTGGCTAAAACCGACGGCTTCAAAGAACTCGTTGAAAAAATTGCTGCTCATATCGTAGCTACCAAACCGGCTGACGTAGAAGCTCTGCTGGCTTCCGAGCTGGACGGCCAAACCGTTGAAGCTCTGGTAACCGCTAGCGTTGCTAAAATCGGCGAAAAGATTTCCGTTCGTCGTTTCGCTCTGTACGAAGCTCCGGAAGGCGTTGTTGCTGCTTACATCCATGGCGGCGGCAAAATCGGCGTTGTTGTTGAATTAAAAGGCGGCAATGCTGAACTGGGTAAAGACGTTGCAATGCATGTTGCTGCTGCTAACCCGAGCTATCTGGAACGCTCTCAAGTACCGGCTGCTGAGCTGGAACACGAGAAAGAAGTTCTGTCCGAGCAAGCTAAAAACGAAGGCAAACCGGAAAAAATCATCGAGAAGATGGTTATGGGCCGTATCAACAAATACTACAAAGAAGTATGCCTGGTTGACCAAGAGTTCGTTAAAGATCCGGACCAAACCGTTGGCAAACTGGTAAAAGCTGCAGGCGCTGAAGTTCTGGCATTCTCCCGTTTCCAACTGGGCGAAGGCATCGAAAAGAAACAAGAGGACTTCGCTGCAGAGGTTATGTCTCAAATTAAATAATCCGTTTAGTTTGGACTGCAACTGAACATTTAAGGCTATCACAAGAAATTGTGGTAGCCTCTTTTTTGCACTGCAAAACTTTTAAAAAGTGTAAAATAGTATACATTTTTCTTTCTTGACTATGCTATGGCAAAAGCATATAATAGCAATGTATTTTGTTTTAGCAGTCTAGTAAACTGCTGGGGAGGTTAATGTATAATGAATAAGTTTTTAAAATACGCTCTTGTGGGCGTACTGACAATGTTTGCTCTTGTAGCTGCAGGCTGCGGCGGTTCTAAAGATGACGGCAAGGTAGATATGAATAAGCCGGTTATCGTAGGCGTAAACCCCGGTCCTCATGCTATTATTATGGATAACGTAAAGAAGATTGCCGAGAAAAAGGGCCTGAAGATTGAGGTTAAAGAGTTCAGCGATTTCGTAACTCCTAACTCCGCTCTGGCTTCCGGTGAAATCTGGGCTAACTGCTTCCAGCACGAGCCCTTCCTGAAGGCAACTATGAAGAAGGAGCCTTCCTTCAAGCTGGCTAAAGCCTTCAACACCGCTCTGTTCCCGATTAACATCTATTCTAAAAAATTGAAACCCGGCGACACCATTCCCGACGGTGCAAAAATCGGTATTCCTAACGATCCGACCAACGGCGGCCGTGCTATTCTGCTGCTCGCTGCCAACAACCTGATTAAGGTTAAAGACCCGAAGGATGTTACTACCAGCGTTAAGGATATCACCGAAAATCCGCATCATTTCGAAATTATCGAGCTGGAGGCTGCAGCAATTCCCCGCAGTCTGGATGATCTGACCTGCGCAGCTATCAACACTACCTACGCTATCAGCGCCGGCCTGGACCCTGCCAAGGATCCTATCCTGCGTGAAACCAAGGATTCTCTGTATGTAAACATTGTTGCTGTACAGGAAAAGGACCTGAACGATCCGCGTCTGAAGATTTTCCAGGAAGCATATCAATCTAAGGAAAATGCAGAATTCATCGAGAAGAAATTCCCCGGTTCTGTATACTTAGGCTGGGATAACAAATAATGAGCTCATGGTCAACGTGCAAAACTCCTGCGGGAGCTTTGCCGTTGGCCTTTTGTCTATGCAAAGGTGGTAATTTTATGGATATTCAAGCATATATTAATGAAGTATGGCCCAAGCTGCATGCTCTGGCTGAGCCTGCCTTCAAGGAAGTTAGGACGGCAGCCTTTCTGGCAGATTTTTTGCGTAAGCTAGGTTACGACGTAACAGAAAACGTTGGCAATACTACAGCACTTACCGCTGTGCTCGACAGCGGCAAGCCGGGACCTACGGTAGCAGTGCGCACCGATATGGATTGCCTGCTCTTTAAAAACGAGGACGGTTCGCTGGCGCCTATTCACGCCTGCGGTCATGATGCGCATATGACTATCGCTTTGGGCGTAGCCAAGCTGCTGCAAGAGCAGGGCCTCGCCTGCGGCCGCGTGAAGATTCTTTGCCAGCCTGCGGAGGAAATCGGCAGAGGCGCATTGGCAATGCTGGAGGCAGGCGCACTGGATGATGTGCAGTACGCTTTGGGTTATCATGTAATGCCGAAGGATATGGCACGCAGTGGTCAGATTATAGCGCAGATCAATTGGACGGCCTGCACCCTGATGGAAGGCGAAATCCGTGGGTTGGCAGCGCATGGCTCCCAGCCGCATCTGGGCGTGAACGCTATTGATGCCGGTGCCGCTATCGTGAATGCCATCAACGCACTGCACAGCAACCCGCTTTTGGGCGGCAGCATCAAGACTACCCGCTTTATGGGCGGCGCAGGCTCGCTTAACGCTATCTGTGACAAGGTAAGCATCGGCTTTGACCTGCGCAGTACGTCGAACGCCGAGATGTTGGTGCTGCGCCGCAAGGTAGAAGATATCGTCGTGAATACGGCGAAGGTGTATGGCGCGGAGGCGGACTGTCATATTGTCGGCACCTGCCCGGCGGCGGAGGCTGACCCATCACTGTTGGCGCTGACGCAGGAGGTAATTTCCGCAGAGCTGGGAGCGGGAGGACTGATTCCCGCTGCCAATATTACGGTAGGCGAGGACTTCAACTTCTTCAAGCAGGAGCGTCCGCAGCTGAAAACTGCCAGCCTGGGCATTGGCTGCGACCTGGAGCCGCGTCTGCATGACCGTGATATGCACTTTGACCACAGCGCGCTGGCTAATGCCATCAACGTGCTGACAAATCTTACGCAGCGTATTTTATGCGTAAAGCCGTAAGCATATCCTGAAAAATTATAAAGCAAAAGGCTTCTGCAGTAAGGTGTTGCCAAACTGCGGAAGCCTTAATTTTACGCTTCTTATGCTTCTTCGATTACTGCGGCAATGGCTGCAACAGCCTTATCTTTGAGGCCGGTTGCTTCAATGCAGGGCTTAAAGGTTGCGTCCTTGCAAACTGCCGTCATAGCCTTTTCGCTGCTGCCCTTACCGCTGCTGCCGTAGGTGCAGACAGGGATAACTGTTTTGCCGCTCAGGTCGTTTTCCTCCAGGAAGGTGAGGATGATATTGGGGCAGGTGAACCACCAGATAGGGAACATCACCACAATGGTGTCATAGTCCTGCAGGTTCTGCGGCTTAGCCTTTATCGCAGGACGTGCGTTTTGCAGGTTTTCCAGCTTGGCCTGGCCTACGCAGATAAGATAAGAGGAGGAATGTTCTTTTACCGGCTCGATAGCAAAAAGATCGGCACCGGTTTGCTTGGCGGTGTCTTCGGCCAGTTTTTTGGTAATGCCTGTGCGTGTAAAATAGGCGATAAGAGTTTTCTTCATAATGGGAACCTCGCTTTCATATAATAACATTATAACACAATTTTAGACAAAGGCTGAATTTTCTTTACAGTTTTACTGTCAGCTTGTATATTTAGCTGATTTCATGTATAATAAAGTTAGTTTTTTCAAATGGAGGGATGTCGATGAAAAAGTACTTTCTGCCAATAGGCAAACGACAGGAAGAGGTACTGCTCCCCGAGGAGCGCGTTATATATGATATACACGGCAATGAATCCAGCGTCTGCGAGGACGTTGTTGCCGCTACTACCGAAGCAATCCGTAACCCGATCGGTACCAAGCCTCTGCGAGAAATTGTGCATGCAGGCGAAACTGTAACCATTGTCATCAGCGATATCACACGTCTGTGCGGCACGTCCGAATTTCTGCCGGTTATTGTGGCCGAGCTGAACAGTGTGGGCGTAAAGGACGAGGACATCACTGTTATTGTTGCTACCGGTACCCACCGCGGTCATACGCATGAAGAGGATATCACCGTTTGCGGCGAGGAGATGGTACGCCGTCTGAAAATAGTTCAGCATGACTCCCGCAAGAGCGAGGACATGGTACTGCTTGGGCAAACCTCCTTCGGCAATGATGTTGCTATCAGCAAATATGTTGCCAATGCCGACAGAGTTATTCTGACCGGTGCTGTAACGCTGCATCCCTTTGCCGGCTTCGGCGGCGGACGCAAGGCTGTTATGCCGGGCGTAGCGGCATATGACAGCATTATGAAAAACCATTGCATGACTATGTCTCCGGTAGAAGGCGCAGGCTGCAACAAGGCCTGTGACGCAAGTCTGCTCGAGGGCAATCCCATTCATCAGGATATGTATGAATCCTGCAAACTGTTGAATCCGGATTTTCTGGTGAACACTGTGTTTACTCCGGACGGAGAAATCAGCGAGGTTGTTGCAGGCCACTGGTACGAGGCATGGCAGAAAGGCTGTAAGGATTTGCTGGCTATGGCAGGCGTACACATCAAGCAGCTGGCTGATGTAGTAATTGCTTCCGCAGGCGGTTATCCCAAGGATTTGAATCTGTATCAGGCTACCAAGTGCCACATGAACGCACAGTTTGCGGTTAAGCACGGCGGCATCATGATTTTCACTTTGGACTGCCCGGATATTAAGGAGCCTGCTATCTTTACGGATTGCTTCAGCCGTAACGATATGGAGCAGTTTGAAAAGGATATCCGTGCTAATTTCACTATTCCGGCCTTTGTTGCCTTCAAGGCGCGCTGCATTGTCAACGATGTAACCGCTTATCTGGTAACACGTCCCGAGAACTTCGACTTTGTCCGCAAGACAGGTCATATTCCCTGTGCATCCTTGCAGGAGGCCTGGGATATGGCTCAGGAAAAACTTGCAGAGCAGGGCAAAAAGGATTACAATATTACCATTATGGGCCATGCGTCAGCTACGCTGCCTATTTTGGACAAATAAAATATTAAAGAATAATTTGGGGGGAACTTAATTATGAAAACAAGAAAAGTTGGTATTATCGGTTTAGGTCACGTTGGTGCTCATGTTGCATACAGCCTGGCTATTCAGGGCATTGCTGCCGAGCTGGTGCTGGTAGATCCGAAAGAATCCAAGCTGGCTGCCGAGGTACAGGACCTGCGTGACGCAATTCTGTATTGCCCGCATGATGTAAAAATCAACGGCGGTACCTACGCTGACTTGGGCGACTGCGATGCTATTGTAAACTGCATCGGCGATATCGACCTGGTTGCCAGCGGTGACCGTTTGGACGAGCTTACCTTTACCGCAGCACAGGTTAAAGGTTATATCCACAAGGTTATGGCCAGCGGCTTCAACGGCTTCATTGTTAACATCACCAATCCTTGCGATGTTATCACCAACATCCTTTATCGCGAAAGCGGTTTGCCGAAAGGCCATGTAATCGGTACCGGTACCGGTCTGGATACCTCCCGTCTGGTATCTGCTTTATCTCTGCAGACCGGCGTTTCTCCGCAATCCATCAGCGCTTACATGATTGGCGAGCATGGCGCTTCCCAAATGGCTGCATGGTCCTGCGTAAACTTCAACGGCATTCCTTTAAGCTCTCTGGAGCACGAGGATCCTAAATTTGCTTTTGACAAACCGGAGCTGCAAAAACGCGCTATCGGCGGCGGCTGGGTAACCTACAGCGGCAAGCACTGCACCGAATACGGCATCTGCTCTACCGCAGCACGTATGGTACGCTGCATTTTCAACGACGAGCAACGCATTATGCCTGCTTCCATGCTGCTTGACGGCGAATACGGCGAAAAGGATGTCTTTGTAGGCGTTCCCGTACTGTTGGGCAAAAACGGCGCAGAGCGTGTGCTGGAGCTGCCTCTGACTGCTGAGGAGCTGGCAAACTTCCATAAATGCTGCGACGATGTACGTAAGAACATCAAAACCGCAGAAGGCATTGCTCCTGCCGAATGTAAATAATTTTTATAGTATGTCTTTGAAAGGGCAGGCCGACAACGCTGCAGGGCGCTGCTTACGGCCTGCTTTTTTGCTGGTTATGCTACAAAGTTAACAAAAAAAGTGCCTTAGCAAAGATAATAGTTGAAAGTTTTGCCAATGAGTGGTAAAATATTTAGGTGATTCATAGCTATCATCAGTTTTATGGAAAGAGGGTAATATCATGACGCGTATCAATAGAGTTTTGGAGCATATGGCCAAGCTGCAGGTAGACAGTGTCATTATTAAGGATGTTACCACAATCCGTTATCTGACCGGCTTTACAGGAGATTCCAGTCTGCTGTATCTGGACAGACAACAGGGCGTGCTGATTACGGATGGCCGTTATACAGAGCAGGCCAGAAACGAAATGAAGTTCTTCAAGGTGCTGGAGTATACTCCGACAGGTGCGCACAGCATCTGGGCTGCCGCCGCTGATTTGGCAAAGAATGCCCAAGCGCAGGTAGTAGGCTTTGACGGAGCGTATTACAGCTATGATGATTATACTGTGCTGCACGAGCTTTTGGGCGAAACCTACATGCAGAGTATTGATTTCAGCGATATCCGTATGATTAAGGATAAAAAAGAGCTGGACCTGCTGCTGAAGGCTGCCAGCATTGCTGACGAAGCCTTTATCCATCTGCTGGAGGATATCAAGCCTGGCTGTACCGAGCGCAGTCTGGCAGGCCGTCTGGAATACTATATGCGTGCCTTGGGAAGTGAAAAGACTTCCTTTGATACGATTGTAGCCTCCGGCGTACGCAGTGCTTTGCCGCATGGCATGGCATCCGACAAGGTTATCGAGGTCGGTGATTTTATTACCTTTGACTTCGGCGCTGTCTATAAGGGATATCATTCCGATATGACGCGTACCCTGGTAGTGGGTCTGGCAAATTCCTGGCAGCAGGAAATTTATACTATAGTTGAAGAAGCACAGCGCAAGGGCCTGAAGGCTGCCGAAGCAGGCATGACCGGCAGAGAGCTGGACGCTATTGTGCGTGACAGCATTACCGCCTGCGGCTACGGCGATTATTATGTGCATGGAACAGGTCACGGTGTAGGCCTGGAAATCCATGAAATGCCGATGATCAACAAGCGTGGCGCTACGGTGCTGCAGACAGGCATGATCTTCACTATTGAACCCGGTATATACATTCCCGGTAAAGGCGGGGTACGTATAGAAGATACTGTTGTTTTGACAGAGAATGGGGCAAGAGCCTTGAACGGTGTCAAAAAGCAGCTTATTGAAATTGTCTAATATTTAAATTTATAGGAGGGCTTCCAATGATTTCCACAAACGAATTTAAAACCAACGTAACTGTTACTATCGATGGCGACGCTTGGCAGGTTGTTGAATTCCAACACGTAAAACCTGGTAAGGGTGCTGCTTTCGTACGTGCAAAAATGCGTAACCTGTGCACCGGTGCTGTTGTTGAGCGTACCTTCAACGCAGGCGAGCGTCTGCCGAAGGCTCACATCGACCGTCGCGAAATGCAATATCTGTATGAATCCGACGGCATGTATGTATTCATGGATAATGAAACC
Source organism: Phascolarctobacterium succinatutens YIT 12067 (assembly GCF_000188175.1). GTDB lineage: Bacteria > Bacillota > Negativicutes > Acidaminococcales > Acidaminococcaceae > Phascolarctobacterium_A > Phascolarctobacterium_A succinatutens. The sequence goes on from NZ_GL830870.1 coordinate 15,432, forward strand.
TACGAACAAACCGAGCTGAGCAAAGAAACTCTGGGCAGCGCACTGAACTTCCTGAAAGAGAACATGGACGTTAAAATCATGATTTATGACAACCGTGTACTGGGCGTTGATCTGCCGAACACTGTAGAACTGACCGTAGTTGAAACCGAACCCGGCATCAAAGGCGATACCGCAACCGGCGGCAGCAAGAACGCTACCATGGATACCGGCTATGTTGTTAAAGTTCCTCTGTTCATCAACGAGGGCGATGTTCTGGCTATCGATACCAGAACCGGCGACTACATTTCCCGCGCTTAATTTTAATTAAGAATTACGCAGCAGCTGCTGCAGGCTTGTTCTGTTACTCACGGTGACGGAACCTGCCTGCGGCAGCTTTTTTTGTATGCATATGTACTTATATTGTACACTGAATTTGTTCAGAATTTACAAAAATAACAAGTGTACTTTTCAAGAGAACAGTGGTATAATATTAGAAGAATTTTGTATGAAGAAAGGGGACACTAGTATGTCTGAAAAATCCACATTCTATTTGGTTCGCGAAGAAATTCTTCCTGAAGCAATTAAAAAAACTATAAAGGTTAAAGAAATCCTCAAACGCGGCGAAATCAAAACTATCAACGAAGCAGTTGAAAAAATGGGCCTGAGCCGCAGTGCTTATTACAAATATAAGGATTTCGTTTTCCCGTTCTATGAAGCAAGCAAGGAAAAAATTATTACCTTGTCCTTACTGCTGGAGCACAAATCCGGTGTGCTGTCCAAGGTCCTGAATACTGTTGCCGACGATTCCGGCAGCATCATGACCATCAACCAGGGCATTCCTCTGCAGGGCGTTGCCAACACCACTATTTCTATCGAAACCAAGCATCTGACGGTAGATCTGGAGGCTCTGCTGGACAAGCTGCGCATGATTGACGGCGTAAAACGTCTGGAAGTTTTAGGTCAGGTATAATCGATTACTTATTTAGGTATTGGAGGGGTACTAAATGAAGGATTTTGTAAATGTTGGTCTGTTGGGCGCCGGCACTGTCGGTGGCGGCGTGCTGAAGGTTTTAGAGAAAAATGCAGAGAAAATAGCCAAAGAGGTAGGCAAGCCGGTAAGAATCACCAAGGTGCTTGACCGCCATGTAGACCGCCTGAAACAGGAATACGGCGATAAATATATTTTCACCGACAACGCTGACGAAGTGCTTGAGGATAAGGATATTGATATTATCGTTGAGCTGCTGGGCCGCGAGCATCCTGCCAAGGAATTTATCGCCAGAGCCTTTGCCAACGGCAAGCATGTTGTTACTGCCAACAAGGACGTTCTGGCCAAATTCGGTGCCGAGCTGTTCCCGCTGGCACATGAGCACAACTGCGACTTTATGTTTGAAGCCAGCGTCTGCGGCGGTATTCCTATCATTGGACCTTTGAAAACCAGTATGGCAGCCAATCAGATTACCTCTATCATGGGTATCGTGAACGGCACCACCAACTATATGCTGTCCAAGATGGCTAACGAACACCTTGATTACGACGAGGTACTGAAGGAAGCGCAGGCCAAGGGCTATGCAGAGTCCGATCCTACTGCCGATGTAGGCGGTCTGGATGCTGCGCGTAAAATCGTTATTCTGGCATCTATCGCCTTCAATACCCGCTTCAATCTGGACGATGTGCAGGTTGAAGGCATTGAAAGCATCGAAGCCTGCGATATCAAATATGCAACTGACCTCGGTTACGCAGTTAAGCTTCTGGCAATCGCCAAGAACGATCCGGAAAACGGTGTCAGCCTGCGTGTTAACCCGACGATGATTCCGCTTTCCCATCCGCTGGCAGGCGTAAACGGCGTGTATAACGCTGTATTCGTCAACGGTGACGCTATCGGTGAGGCAATGTTCCTGGGCCTCGGTGCAGGTCGTCTGCCGACTGCAAGCTCTGTCTGCGGCGATATTATTGATATTGCCCGCAATATGCAGCATCAGTCTACCGGACGCATCAGCTGCACATGCTTTGAGGAAAAACGCCTCTGTCCGCCTGACAAGATGTCCGCACCGGCATATATCCGTCTGCAGGTAGCAGATAAACCGGGCGCACTGGCAGCTATCGCTGCAGCCTTCGGCGCACAGAACGTGAGCCTGCGCAATGTTGTACAGACTAATGATGTTAAGAGCAACAAGACGGAAATTGTTGTAATTACTCACAGTGTTTCGGAGGCTAATCTGCAGATGGCGCTGCAAATTTTGCGCGTACTGCCGGTAGTAGAAGCAATCAGCTGTGTGATTCGTGTAGAAGACAGCCATTTGGCATAAAGAGGCGGCAACATGAAAAAAGTATTTATCCAGGTTCCCGCAACCTCAGCTAACTGCGGCCCCGGCTTTGATACCCTCGGCCTGGCCTGCAATCTGTATAACGAAGTAAGCTATGAAATAACCGATAAGAAGGGCTTCCAGCTGGAGGTAGAAGGCGAGGGCGCAGATTATCTGAAGCCGTTTGGCCGTAATTTGGCCTTTGCCAGCTTTCTGCGCGTGTGGAACGCCGTAACCGACGGCCAACGCATCGGTCTGAAGGTGAAGATGCTCAACCGCATTCCTATGTCCCGCGGTCTGGGCAGCAGCTCCAGTGCGATTGTTGCCGGTCTGTTTGCAGCCAACGCTTTGTGTGATGACCATTATACCAAGGATGAGCTTCTCGATATCGCTACGGAAATCGAGGGCCACCCGGATAATGTGGCACCGGCGCTGTACGGCGGCTTCACCATCAGCTATATGGAGCAGGAGAAGGCGCATTCTTTGCGTCTGCTGCCTGCCAAGCCATTGAAGTTCATTGCCGTCGTTCCCGACAGCAAGCTGCCTACGTCGCTTGCGCGTCAGGCTATTCCCAAGACTGTACCGCACAAGGACGCAGTATATAACACCTCCAGAGCTTCGCTTTTGGTCGGTGCGCTGCTGAGCGGCAATTATGAGTATCTGGGCATGGCGCTGGAGGATAAGCTGCATCAGCCGTACCGTGCGCATCTGATTCCGGGCTTGCCCGACGTTTTTGCGGCTGCCAAAGAGGCAGGCGCATATAACGCTATTATCAGCGGTGCAGGCTCTACGGTGATGGCGTATGCTTCGCCGGAGGCAGACTGTGAGCGCATTGCCAAGGCCATGGTTGATGTGTTTGCGGCCAATAATGAACACGCCTGCTACCATATTCTGGACCTGGATACAGACGGTGTAAAAAAAGTTTAAAATATTTTAAAAAATAGTGTTGACAAAATCCAAATAAACCTGTATAATACTCCTTGTGATTCGGGGCGTGGCTCAGCTTGGTAGAGCGCTTCCTTGGGGTGGAAGAGGTCGTGGGTTCGAATCCCGCCGCTCCGACCAATGTCGGACTTATAGCCTTTACGTTTTAACGTAAAGGCTTTTTTCATGTTTAAAAGGAAGTTGGGGCACGCGAGAAAATATAATAATGCTCTCGATATGAGCTTAGGAAAAACTAATCTTATAAACTTAGAACCGATTTTGGTTCTTTTTATTTGCGTAAATTTACATAAAAGTGTGATTCGGAACACAAAAAATCTTATAAAAATGTGAGAAGTAAGCATTTTATACAATTCGCTTTGCGATACGTCCCCAACAACCCCCATTTTAAAGAAAAATTGTTAGGGAAAAACAAGCTGATATGTTATAATATAGAACGTGTGAATATATTTTGCGCAGCTGCCGGGCAGCAGAGGTAAATAAAACTGTTGCTGACGGCATAACAAAGCAATTTGAACAGTAATTGACAGCAAAAGCTGCAAAACATCAGGCCGAAGGCTTACAGCTTGGGAATATAGCTTCCCGACAGCCACGGCATTACTGATTACTGTTATAGCAGAGCGCCTTGCATTCGAAGTAAGGGCTTTTTCATATTATATTGGGAGGTTTTGACCGATGATTCGTACCTTGGAATTCGTCTGCAGTGAATGCGGCGAACATTTTGTGCCCGGAGAAAAATTGTATTATCGTGATAATTACATGAACAACAGCATTCGCGATACCAAATTTATCTGCCCGGAATGTATTGCCCGCTGGCAGCAGAAATGGCAGATTAAAACAGCCAGCTTTCATGAGATTGATTATGTGCTGACAGTTGACCTGGAGCTGGAGGACGGCACAGTCTACAACAACATGGACTGCACGCCGATAGATGAAACCGAAACCGTTGTCCTGGGCGAGGACGTGCCGGTGGAGGCACAGCAGGAGCTGTATAAAATTTATGCAGCCTGGGATAAGGAGCGCAAGGCGCACATCCTGAAGGACTGCACCTTTAAGGATGAATTCATGCGTACTTCCTTCACCTGCGAAACCTACAGCGGTGAACGCTACGAGAACGTTGCCTTCCGCGTAACCATGCGCGGTGAGCTGCAGACGGAAATCCCTGTTCCCGACTACATCAAAATGCAGATTCTTGATGCCTACAAGCTGTACGAGGAGCAGAACGCTGATTATCCGGCAGTAGACGAGCTGGTTTCCGATGAGGATGAAATTGCCAGGATTACCAAAAATTTAAAGAAATAGGAGAGCATATACATAATGACAGAATTGATGGATAAAATTAAGAAACGCCGTACCTTCGCTATTATTTCTCACCCTGACGCAGGTAAAACAACCCTTACCGAAAAGCTGCTGCTTTACGGCGGAGCTATTCACCTGGCAGGCTCTGTAAAGGCTAGAAAGAGCAACAAGCACGCTGTATCCGACTGGATGGAGATTGAAAAGCAGCGTGGTATTTCCGTTACTTCTTCCGTACTGCAATTTGATTACGACGGCTTCCGCGTAAACATTCTGGATACCCCCGGTCACCAGGATTTCTCCGAGGATACCTACCGTACTTTGATGGCTGCCGACAGTGCTGTTATGCTGATTGACGCTGCCAAGGGCGTAGAGCCGCAGACCAAGAAGCTGTTCTGGGTTTGTCACCGCCGCCGTCTGCCTATTTTTACCTTTATCAACAAACTGGACCGCTACGGCCGTAATCCCTTCGACCTGATGGACGAGCTGGAAAAGGTGCTGAACATCCGCGCATATCCGATTAACTGGCCTATCGGTATCGACGGCCATTACAAGGGCGTGTACAACCGTCTGGAAAACACTATCGAGCTGTTCGAGGATGACACCAGCCATGGTGCCAACAAGCTGAAATCCACTACCGGTTCTTTGGACGATCCCAAAATCAAAGAGATGCTGGGCGACGAACTCTACGAAAACCTGTGCAACGATATCGAGCTGCTGGACATGGCAGGCGATGAATTCGATATGGAAAAGGTTAACACCGGCGAGCTGACTCCGATGTTCTTCGGCAGTGCTATGACCAACTTCGGCGTACAGAGCTTCCTGGAAAAATTCCTGGAAATGTCTCCCATGCCACAGCCAAGAATGCTGCAAGATGGTACAATATTGTCACCGGAGAACGAAAAATTCTCTGCTTTTGTTTTTAAAATCCAGGCTAATATGAATCCTGCTCACCGTGACAGAATTTCCTTCATGCGTATTTGTTCCGGCGTCTTTGACAAGGGAATGAGCGTTTACCACAAGCAATCCGGTAAGATGGTTAAGCTGGCACAGCCGCAGCAGTTCCTGGCTCAGGAGCGCACAATAGTGGAAAAAGCATATCCAGGTGATATTATCGGCGTTTTTGATCCGGGTATCTTCGGTATCGGTGATTCCCTGAGCGACAGCAGCCTGAAGCTGCAATTTGAAGATTTCCCCGTATTCCCGCCGGAAATTTTTGCCCGCGTACAGCCTAAGGACTCCCTCAAACGCAAGCAGTTTGAAAAGGGCATCATCCAGCTGTCGCAGGAGGGTGCTATTCAGGTATTCCGTCAGGAGGGCGTAGGTCTTGAAAGCTACATCGTCGGCGTTGTCGGCGTACTGCAGCTGGAGGTTCTGGAATACCGTTTGCTTAACGAGTACAGTTCTAAGCTGCTGATGAACCAGCTGCCGTACTCCGTTGCACGTTGGGTATATGCAGAGGATAAGAAGCTGATTGAGAACATTAAAGGCTTGGATAACGGAATGCTTGTTTATGATAAAAAGGACAGACCTGTTATTCTTGTAAATAACGAGTGGTCCCTGAATTGGATTCTGGAACGAAATCCTGGTATTCAGTTCCTGACGGTACCTGCTGATGTGGAGAAAATCTAAAGATAATTACAATTACAAATCAGGAAAAACGCTTTCACTTTTACAGAAAATAGTAGTACTTATTACGCTCGTAGTGTGTATCGCACTGCTGCCGACATCTTTGTTTACGACGCAGAAGGTGGCGCGGGTAATTTATGACCGCGTCAGTATCAACGCCGTAAGCATCAACAACATTCTCTGTAACTCTCCGGAAATTAGGGAGAGCCTGGAGAAGCAGAACAAAATGCCGGAGGATTCCGTAGACAGCTTTATGGCTGCCTTTGTTAACGATGTTGACCATTCGGATGAAGCGGGCGTAGCGATTTATGATAAGAACCGCCATCTGCGCGTGTTGTATAACCCCGGCAAGCTGCCTGACTTCGAGCATAGTGCGCGTAATCTGGTTGACAAATATGAGGGACGCAACAATATTTCCTATAAGGAAAACTATGCGATTCCCAATAAGGCCATAGGCTTTGTTAAAGATGACAATAAAAAAACTATCGGTTATGTTGTTACCGGTTATTCCGATGAAATCGTTAATAATTCTACAATAGATGCAGTTTTATTCTTGCTGTCTATGACGCTGCTTGGCCTGATTGTTGGCATCTGGGGAGCAATTTATCTGGCACAGAGGATTAAACGTGTTCTTTTCGGCTATGAGCCGGAAGAAATCGCCAGAATGCTGCAGGAGCGCGACGTTATTCTTAACTCTGTACGTGAAGGCATTATCAATATCAACAGCAACGGCTGCATTACGCTTGTCAATTCCGAGGCCCAATTGCTTTTGAAGCAAGCAGGTATTGAAGGAGTTAATGAACTATTTGGAAAATCTGCAAAAGATGTCTTGAAACGTGTGCCGTTGGATGATATTATAAAAGAAGGTAAAACTTTAGTTGATGCCAGTGTCAAGATGGGTAATACTGTCTTTATTATTACTGCAGTACCGTTACTGGATGATAAGAACATTATCGGTGCCGTAATTACCTTCCGCAAAAAATCTGTAGTAGAAGAGATGGCTAACCAGCTGACAGGCTTTAAAAATTATGCTACTGCTTTAAGAGCGCAGACACATGAGTTTATGAACAAAATGCATGTGATTATGGGCCTGATAGATATGAAGGCCTATGACGAGCTGAAGAATTTTACGCAGGAAATTGCCTATAACAGACAATCTGAGGTTTCTTATGTAGTAACCCGCCTGAAAGACATTACATTATCAGGCTTTATCCTCGGTAAAATAAGCCGCAGCCGTGAACTTGATATCGACTTTTCTCTGACAGAGGAAAGCGAGCTGCACAGCGAACTGGATGTGCCTTCGGTACATGATATTGTACTGATTGCCGGCAATATTATTGAAAACGCCTTTGATGCGTTGAAGAATTTTGACGGTGAACGCATCGTTAATCTCTCGATTCTGGATTTTGACCGCGAAATTGTTATCGTCGTGGAGGATTCCGGACCCGGTATGAGTGACGAGATACGCGAGCATATCTTCCAGCGCGGCTTCAGCAGCAAGGGTGAAAGCGGTCATGGCTTTGGCTTATATCTGGTTAAGCAAAGCATCAATAACCTTAATGGCACCATTACTGTGGAGTCTGCTCCGGGTGAGGGCACTACCTTTACCGTAAGGCTTCCGACCAGGAAAGAGGGGGATTAAGATGATTAACGTGTTAGTTGTAGAAGATGACCCGATGGTTGCCCAATTGCATGAGCACTATCTTAGCCAGATCAAGGGGTTTCAGCTGTGCGATATCGCAGGTAACGGAGATACTGCGCTGAAGCTGCTGCGTCAGAACAAATACGATTTAATCATTCTTGATGTCTTTATGCCTACTATGGATGGTTTACAGCTTTTGGCTAAAATACGTGAGAATGGTTATGATGTAGATGTCATCATCGTTTCGGCAGCAAACGATAAGGATAAAATTAAGCTGGCGTTGCGTTTAGGCGCTGTCGATTATATTATCAAGCCCTTTGAGTTTGAACGCTTTAACCTTGCGCTGAACAATTATCTGAAGCGTTATCAGATTGTTGAGGAGCAGGGCATCATTAAGCAGGCTGACCTTGACACTACTATTATGCGTCAGGATAATCAGGTTGCGGTAACTCTGCCCAAGGGACTTGATAAAAATACCTTAGGCACTGTTTGGGAATGCATCTGCGGTATTGACGGCATGTTTACTACCGAAGAGGTGGCAGGCATGGTGGGAATCTCCCGCGTTTCTATCCGTAAATATCTGGAGTTTTTGAAATCCCTGCATCTGCTGAAGCTGGACCTGCACCGCGGCAGCGTTGGCAGACCGGTCTATAAGTATCTGTGCCTTGATAAGCAGAGCGATGTGCTGAAGGCGTATATACAGTAAAGCGATTCGGGTGAACCCTCGGCAGTATTTGTCTGAGGGTTCGCTTTTTCTTATACAGATTTGAAATAATCGTTAAAGTAGTGTACAATAGTAGTATTATTATGCAGAAAAGAGGGGGCAAAACATATGCAAGACCCGATTAAAATATTAGGCGTGCCTATACACGCAATGACTATGCAGGAGGCAGTGAAAACGCTTGAAGAAAGAATGCTCGCCAAGGAGCAGACTTTTGTTGTTACCGCAAATGCCGAAATCATCATGATGTGCCAGGAAAACGCAGAATACAAAAAAATAATCTGCGAGGATGCGGAGCTGGTGCTGCCTGACGGTGCCGGTGCCGTGTGGGCAGGCAGACACCTTGGCTACAAGGTGCCGGAGCGTGTAGCAGGCTTTGACCTGTACAACGAGCTTTTGGATTTATCGGCGCACAAGGGCTACGAGGCGTACTTCTTTGGCGGTAGCCCTGGCGTTGCCGAAGCTGCGAAGGCGAAGGCCGAGGAACTTTATCCGGGAGTACAGGTAGTAGGCTGCCACAACGGTTACTTTAAGGATGAAGATGTGCCGCAGATTATTGCGGATATCAACGCCAGCGGCGCAGACATGCTTTTCGTTGCCTTGGGCGCACCCAAGCAGGAAAAATGGCTGGTGGCACACCGCGCGGAGCTGAACGCAAAAATTCTGATGGGCATCGGCGGCAGCTTTGACGTACTCGCCGGCAAAATGGAGCGCGCACCGAAATGGATGCAGGATGCTTCCTTGGAATGGGCCTTCCGCCTGTACAAGCAGCCCAGCCGTTTTATGCGTATGATGGCGCTGCCTAAGTTTGTTATCAAGGTAATGGCATCCAAGTTCTGATATAGACTGAAAAATACTGTGCTTGCCGAAAGTGCTAAGAATTTTACACTTATGTAGACAAAAGCAGGTTGGTGTATTATAATAAAGTGATGGAAGTAGCATTCCATCACTTTTTATGTCTGCGAAAAAACAGACTGCACAGTCAGTTCAAGGTTGTTTGCTGATATGAAGTTTTAGATTAAAAGAAATATTCGCAGGAAAGCGAGGCTTTATATGTTTATTGTAAAAGATGGTTATATTTATGTTGGTGTTTCTTTGTTGTTGGCTGCAATAGTATATTATTTCTTCGGCGCTGTGTGGGCCGTAATCCCCGTAGTGCTGGCGTTATACTTTGCCTACTTCTTCCGCGATTTTCACCGCGTTACGCCTTGTGATCCCAACATCCTGTATTCGCCTGCAGACGGTACGGTAATGGGCGTAGATGAAATTTTTGATGATGAATATCTCAATGAGCCTGCGATTAAGGTAACTATTTTCCTTTCCGTATTCAACGTGCACACCAATCGTGCTCCGCTCGATGGCGAAATCAAATATCAGCGCTATACCTGCGGTCAGTTCGTGCCTGCGTATGAGAAAAACGCTTCCTTTGAAAACGAGCGTCATGCTATCGGTATGGATAACGGCCGTATGCGCTTCCTGGTAATCCAGATTGCTGGCCTGCTGGCACGCCGCATCGTTTCCTGGGTAACTGTAGGCACCAAGCTCCAACAGGGCGAAACCTACGGCATGATCAAATTCGGCTCCAGCACGGAGCTGGTTGTGCCCAGAAATGTTGAAATCACCGTTAAGAAGGGTGATAAGGTTGTTGGCGGTATTACCGTAGTGGGGAGGGTTAAAGAACAATGAACTGGCGTCGTCTGATTCCGAACAGCATCAGCTCTGCGAGCCTTATTTTCGGTGTGCTGTCTATCTTTAAAACTATCGAGGGTGATTTCTTCCTTGCCCCCGTTTTCATCGTAATCGCTGTACTTTTTGACTCTATGGATGGCCGTGCTGCCCGCGCTCTCGGTGTTGGCGGCGGTGACTTCGGCAAAGAGATGGATTCTCTTTGCGACATGTGCTCTTTCGGCGTTGCGCCTGCCATCATGATTTATATGTATGGTCTGCAGGATTTGGGCCTTGTAGGTCAGGTTATTGCTGCACTCTTTGCTGTTGGCGGCTGCCTGCGTCTGGCACGCTTCAACTGCAACACCGGTGTTGTACACGGTTATTTCCAGGGCATGCCTATTCCGGCTGGTGCCTGCTTCTTGGCAACATATGTTGTTTCCGGTTATCAGTTTGCTCCGGCTGTGCTGGCAGCAGTTACTCTGGTAATTGCCTGCATCATGTACAGCGAGGTTAAATTCCCGGATTTCAAGGGCAAGGGCAATCCTATGTATCGCCTGCCTGTAATCATTGCCGTAATTGTCGGTGCCGTAATGCTGTACGAGCGTCCCGGTGCGTGGCCGTTTGTAGCAATGTTCACCTATACGCTGGCAGGCATTGTAAACCATGTTTACCGTGCTCTTACAGGTAAGAACAAATAATTTGCCGTTAGGGGAGTAAAGGAGATTTTTGATGTATACAGCTTTTGATATAATCATGATACCTTTGCAGCTATTGATTATATTTTTTACGCTCTACTATTTTTTTGTTTCTTGGTTCGGCCTGTTCGGCAAGAAGAAGGAAGTTAAGATATATAATGAAAGCAAAACCTTTGCCTTGATTGCCTGCGCGCATAACGAGGAACGTGTTATTGCTCAATTAGTAGATAACCTGCGCCGTCTGAATTACAATGACGCTTTATATGATATCTATGTTGTTGCGGACAACTGCTCGGACAAAACCGCGGAGGTTGCACGCAAGGCCGGCGCGCTGGTGCATGAGCGCTTCAGCGAAACCGGTAAGGGCAAGGGCTTTGCCCTCGCGTGGATGTTCGACAGACTGTTCAAGCTGGATAAGAAATATGATGCGGTTTGCGTTTTCGATGCCGATAACTTGGTGCATCCCAACTTCCTGCAGGAGATGAACAGCCGTCTGTGCAACGGCGAACGCATTATCCAAGGCTATATGGATGCCAAAAACCCGACTGATACCTGGGTAAGCGGCGTATTTGCAATTTCCTTCTGGATTGTTAACCATGTATGGAGCCTGGCAAAGTACAACATGGGCCTTTCCTGCTGCCTTGGCGGTACCGGCATGTGCTTTGACACCGAGGTGCTGAAGCGTTACGGCTGGCGTGCAACCTGCCTGACCGAGGATATGGAGTTCACCATTCAGGCAATGATGGAAGGCATTCCTACAACCTGGGCGCATGATGCAATCATTTATGATGAAAAGCCGCTGACCTTCAAGCAGACCTGGAACCAGCGTAAGCGTTGGTCGCAGGGCCACTTTGACGTTGCGGACCGCTATCTCATCCCGATGATCAAAAAAGCAATCAAGACACGCAATATCGTCATGCTGGACTGCTCTGTGAACCTCATTCAGCCGTACTTTCTGATGATTTCCACGTTCTTTGTGCTTTGCAGCTATATTTATAACTTCTATCCGTTCTACACCAATATCCTGTATACCATTATTCCGGTAGAGGTTTGGACTCTGGTTGGTATCGGCCAGTATATTTTCCCGGTAGCGGTACTGTGGAAAATCCGCGCTTCCTTCAAGTCCTGGATGTATCTGCTGCTTTATCCGCTGTTTATTTACAGCTGGATTCCTATTACAGCCCTTGGCTGGTGGCACCGCCACGACCATGAGTGGAGCCATACGCTGCATACCCGCGGCATCAGCTTCGACGATGTAATTATTCCCGAGGACGCAGTAAACGACGGTCCTAAGGAAGTAGTCTTTGCGAAAAAGGACGAAAAATAAGCTTTATAAGCACTTCTGCGTAAGCGGGAGTGCTTTTTTAGTGCGCAAAGGCAGGTAAACATGATATAATAAATTTATTGTGCTTATGCAAATTTTATGAAGATGAGCTAAAAGAGCGGAGAGGATATGAAGATGCAGATTAAGGGAATACTTTTTGATTTTGACGGCACTATTGCCAATACCATAGATTTGATTATTGCCACCTTTGAGCACACCTGCCGGGAGGTGCTTGGCTTTACTCCGGAGCGCGAGAAGATTGTCGCTACCTTCGGCCTGCCGTTGCCGGAGGCAATGATTGCGCTTTCCGGTAAGCCGGAGCTGGTGGAGACTATGCGCGACGCTTACAGAGAATATAATAACGCGCATCACGATGATATGATTCGTTCTATCCCTGGCGTGAAGGAAACACTGGAGCAGCTGAAGGCGCAGGGCATTAAGCTGGCGGTGGTTACCTCTAAGAAGCCGCCGATGCTGCGCCGTGGGCTGGACTGCCTGCAGCTGACGCCGTATTTTGATGCGACTGTTGCCCTGGGCGATACAAAGGAGAGCAAACCGCATCCTGAGCCGATGCTGGCGGCGTGTGCCAAGCTGGGAGTGAAGCCGGAGGAGTGCCTGTGCGTCGGCGACAGTCCCTTCGATTTGCAGAGCGGACGTAGTGCGGGGGCGAAAACCGTTGCCGTGCGCTATACCGCCTTTGGTTGGGAGAAGCTGCTGGAGGAGGGCAGGCCGGATTTTGTGATTGCAAGCCCGCAGGAGCTGCTGGAGCTTGTAGGGAAAGCAAAATAAAGTCAGATAAACAGATTAAGCACTTTTGCGGTTAATGCGAGAGTGCTTTTTCTTTACTCTTTAAATTATGCCTTATTTATGGTATTATATAATAGAAAAAGTGTGGAGAATCTGCATAGATATTATGCGTAATAACATACTTCAGCAAACAGTTTTCATTATCACATTTAACTATAAGGGAGGCAAAGCATATGCGTAAAATTGCTATCATTGGCGGAACCGGTATTGATAATCCCGATACCCTGAAGGGATTTGAAAAAAAGATTATAGAAACACCGTTTGGTAAAGCATTGTGCAACATCGGCACAATGAGCGGTAATCAGGTTGTTTTCGTGAGCCGTCACGGAGTAGATCATTCCGTGCCGCCCCACAAGGTAAACTATCGTGCCAACATCTGGGCGATGAAGAGCCTGGGAACTGAGGAGATTTTTGCTACTACCGCAGTCGGTTCCCTCAACCCTGAGATGAAGGCAGGTCACTTCGTAGTTTGCGACAACGTGCTGGACTTCACCAAGAGCCGCATCAACACCTTCTACGATTCCCCCGAGCGTGGTGTAGCGCACTGCGATTTCACCTATCCGTATTGCCCGACTCTGCGCGAGAAGGTTATCAAATGCCTGGAGAAAACGGATATTACCTTCCATAAGCACGGCGTTTATGTTTGCACCGAAGGCCCGCGCTTTGAAAGTGCTGCCGAAATCAAGATGTTCGCTATGCTGGGCGGTGACCTGGTTGGCATGACCAATATGCCCGAGTCTATTCTGGCGCGTGAGGCAGAGATGTGCTACACTAACTGCTCCATCGTTACCAATATGGCAGCGGGCATTTCCCCGACACCGCTTTCCCATAAAGAGGTTTGCGACGCTATGGCACTGAGCATTAAGAATATGGAAAAGCTGATTCTGTCCTTCATCGCTTATGAAGAGCCGACTGAGGCGAAGTGCAACTGCCATCACGCTATGCAGGAGTTCGGCGGCTTTAAGCTGTAAGAGGTTGTTATGGTAGAAACTATGCGTTGGGAGCAGGGGAGCCTGGTGCTGCTGGACCAGACTTTGCTGCCGCAAAAGATAGAATGGATTACCTGCGTGGATTACAAGCGCGTGAAAGTGGCGATTGAACGCTTGGAGGTGCGCGGTGCTCCGGCAATCGGCGCTGCCGCTGCCTTCGCTATGGTGCTGGGTGCGCGCGAGGTTGCGGACAAGCCGGACTTTTTGGGTGCGCTGGATGCTGTGCGCGCAGATCTGATTACTGCGCGTCCGACGGCGGTAAACCTGGCGTGGGCGGCAAATCTGCAATACGCTTTGGCTGTGCGCCTGAACGGCGAGGACAAGTCACCTGCGGCGATTATCAAGGCGCTGGAGGAGAAGGCCGAGCAGATTTATGCGGACGATATCACCATGAATAAGCGTATGGGCGAATACGGCGCTGCTGTGCTGCCTGACGCTGCCGTAGTGCTAACGCACTGCAACGCAGGCGCACTGGCAACCTGCGGTTGGGGCACAGCGCTGGGCGTTATCCGCAGTGCCTACGCGCAGGGCAAGCTGAAGATGGTTTATGCCGACGAAACACGTCCGCTTTTGCAGGGTGCGCGTTTGACGGCGTTTGAGCTGTTTGAGGACGGCATCCCGGTTACGCTGATTACCGATAATATGGCAGCGTGGACCATGCGCACGAAGGGTGTGAACGCTGTTGTTGTCGGTGCCGACAGAATTGCGGCCAACGGCGACACGGCGAACAAGATCGGCACCTATGGCGTAGCACTGGCGGCGAAGGCACATGGGATTCCGTTTTATATCGCCGCGCCGACGAGTACCTTTGATTTTTCCATTGCTACAGGTGCGCAGATTCCTATTGAGGAGCGCAAGGCCAACGAGGTACGTCATTTCCGCAGCGAGCAGACTGCGCCTGAGGGCGTAGCAGTGTTTAACCCTGCGTTTGACGTGACACCGGCAGAGCTTATTACCGGCATTATTACCGAGCATGGCGTACTCAAAGCGCCGTATACAGAAAGTATTAAGAAATTGCAGGCTCTTTTACAAGACTAAAGAGCATATATTAAAGGAGGATTTTTAGATTTATGCAAAGCATTATTAAAGACATCAAATTGGCACCGTTAGGTCATCAACGTATCGCGTGGGCAAAGGAATATATGCCTCTGCTGAACCATCTGAACGATGAATACAGCAAAACTAAGCCTTTCCAAGGCATCAACATGGTTGTAACCATTCACCTGGAAGCAAAAACCGCTTATCTGGCACTCGTGCTGAAGAACGCAGGCGCTAATGTTGTTGTTACCGGCAGCAACCCGCTTTCCACTCAGGACGAAATTGCCGCAGCACTGGTTGACAGCGGCGTTACCGTTTTCGCAACCCATGGCTGCACCAACGAAGAATATGATACGTATCTGCGCGAGGCTTTAAAGAGCGAACCGCAGCTGATTATTGATGACGGCGGCGATTTGGTTAATATGCTCCACGGCGAACGTCGTGACCTGATTCCTAACCTGATGGGCGGCAGCGAGGAAACCACCACCGGCGTACATCGTCTGAAGGCTCTGGCTGCAGCAGGTCATCTGGCATTCCCGATGATTGCCGTTAATGATGCTTACTGCAAGTATCTGTTTGATAACCGTTACGGTACCGGCCAATCCTCCTGGGATGGCATCATGCGTACCACCAACATGTCCGTAGCAGGCAGAACTGTTGTTGTTGCAGGCTATGGCTGGTGCGGTAAGGGCGTTGCTATGCGTGCCAAAGGCTTGGGCGCTAACGTTATCGTTACCGAGGTTGATCCGATTAAAGGTATTGAAGCAGTATTTGACGGCTTTCGCGTTATGCCGATGCAGGAGGCTGCAAAACACGGCGATATCTTTGTAACCGTAACCGGCTGCAAGGACGTAATCACCAAACCGCATATGGAGGTTATGAAGAACGGCGCTGTTATGTGCAACGCAGGCCACTTCGACGTAGAAATCAACAAACATCATCTGGAGGAGCTTTCCGTAGTTGCTCCGTATGAAGTACGCAAAAATATCATGACCTACACCATGGCTGACGGACGTAAGCTGAACCTGCTGGGCGAAGGCCGTCTGGTTAACCTTGCTTGCGGCGACGGTCACCCGATTGAAATCATGGACCTGTCCTTCGCTATGCAGTTCCTGGCTATGAAATATCTGCTCGACCATAAGGGAGCAATGGAAAACAAACTGTATGTATTGCCGGAAGAGCTGAACACCGAAATCGCTGCTCTGAAGCTGCAGGCTATGGGCGCAGGCATCGACACCCTGAGCGAAGAGCAGAAGGCATATCTGGCTGCCGAATAATCATGAAAACGCAGTTATTTGCTAAAGAAAGTGCATGTGCCGCCATTGTGGAAACAGGCCATGCGCTGATTGAAAAAAAGCTCGTCGCAGGCTCCTGGGGCAATATCAGCTGCCGCATTGATGCGCAGAATATTGCTATCACACCCTCCGGTCACGGTTATGAAACGCTGACGCCTGAGGACGTTGTCATTATCAACCGTGATGGCGAAGTTGTTGAGGGCAAGCACATTCCTTCTTCCGAACTGAAGGTGCACACCGCCATTTACAACGCCTATCCCGAGGCAGGTGCCGTAATCCATACGCATAGCATTTATGCCAGTGCGCTTGCGGCTATGCATCACGGAGTGCCGGCGATTATCGAGGATATCGTGCAGATTATCGGCGGCAGGGTGGAGTGCGCTGAGTACGCTCTTTGCGGTACGCAGGAGCTGGCGGAGAACACCGTGCGCGCGCTGAACGGCAAAAAGGCTGTGCTGCTGGCCAACCATGGCGCTGTGTGCTGGGGCAAGAACCTGGCAGAGGCACTGCTTGCTGCCGAAATTCTGGAAAAGGCGGCGCAGATTGCCGTAATCTGTGCAGGCACCGGCAACAAGGTGTACGAGCTGAGCTGTGAGGACGTGGATGTGATGCATGATTTTTATGAAAAGCATTACTCCAAACGTCAGCAGGGCGAGGAGTAGAAAACAATAATATCACTGTCATCTGCCTCCCTAAGCATTAAACAGGGAGGCAGGACTTAATTTATACCAATATACCAAGGAAGTGAAATCTTTTGGCTAAGCTACTGATTAAGAATATCGAGCTTCTGCATACTCCGAACGGTGAAATGCAGAACATCGCCGTTGAAGATAATAAGATTGTTTATGTAGGCAAGGACGTGCCTGCAGACTTTGCTGCCGACGAAATCGTGGACGGCAAGGGCAAGCTGGCTACCGCCGGCATGGTCAACACCCACGGCCACGTTTCTATGACACTGTTGCGCAGCTATGCGGATGATATGGCGCTTATGGATTGGCTGCAAAACAAAATCTGGCCGATTGAGGACAAGATGGATGCCAATGACATCTACTGGGGCGCAATGCTGGGCATCGTAGAAATGCTGAAGGGCGGTACTACCTGCTTTGCCGATATGTACGCATTCATGGAGGACGTTGCGCGTGCCTGCGCCGAAACCGGTATCCGCGCTAACCTCAGCCGCGGCCTGATCGGCGTAGCGCCGGACAAGGACGTAAAGCTGGCTGAAAACACTGTGCTGGCGAAGAACTGGCAGGGCTACGACAACGGCCGTATCCGCATCACCTACGGTCCGCACGCTCCTTATACCTGCCCAGTAGATTATCTGGAAAAGGTTATTGCCGAGGCTGCTGCCAACAAGGCAGAAATCCAGATGCATCTGTGCGAAACTAAATTTGAGGTTGATACCGTTGTCAAAGAGCATGGCATGACGCCGATTCAGCTGATGGATAAGCTGGGCATGTTTGAGCTTGGTACCATTGCTGCACACTGTGTACACCTGACAGACGAGGATATGGATATCATGGCTGCCAAGCACGTGCGTGTAGCACACAACCCGCAGAGCAACCTGAAGCTGGCAAGTGGTATCGCACCGGTAGCGGCAATGCTGAACAAGGGCATTTGCGTTGGCCTGGGCACGGACGGCGCATCCAGCAACAACAATCTGGATATGCTGGAGGAATGCCGTGCTGCCGCAATGCTGCATAAGGCAACAACCTTTGATCCGCTCGTTGTTCCTGCTAAAAAAGCGTGGGAGATGGCAACCGTTGACGGTGCCAAAACTTTGGGCTTTGCCGATACTGGACTTTTGGAGGCAGGTCAGCAGGCAGATATCGTACTGTGGGATATGCATAAGCCTTACTGGTATCCGCGTCACAATAAGCTGTCCCAGCTGGTTTATGCAGCAAGCAGCACCGACGCCGACACTGTTTTCGTAGCAGGCAAAAAGGTTGTGGAAGCTGGCAAGCTGCTGACCTTTGACGAAGAAAAGATTTATGCGGAAGCTGAGGCTTGCACCAGAAAGCTTTTGAATAAATAGCAATTAGCAGCAAAAGGAGAAAAGCAAGAAAATGGCTAAAATCATTACCAAAACAAATTTAGCACCTGCTGTTTACGAGTTCGTCGTAGACGCGCCGCTGGTGGCACACAAATGCCATCCGGGACAGTTTGTTATCATCCGCACTGACGAATACAGCGAACGTATTCCTCTGACTATTGCGGATTTTGACCGTGAAAAAGGCTATATCACCTTAATTGTGCAGGCGGTGGGCAACACCACCAAGCACTTGTGCGACACCTTTAACGAGGGTGATGATATTCTCGACGTAGTAGGTCCTCTGGGACATCCTTCCGAGATGGGCAAGTTCGGTACTGTTGTAGTAGTTGGCGGCGGCATCGGCGTTGCGCCTGTTTATCCCATCGCGCGTGCATATCACGAGCTGGGCAACAAGGTTATCTCCATCATCGGTGCGCGCGACAAGGATCTGGTAATCTGGCAGGATAAAATGGCTGCTATCAGCGACGAGCTGATTTTGACCACCGATAACGGCAGTGCAGGCCGCAAGGGCTTTGTAACCGACCCGCTGCGTGAAATGCTGGAGGCAGGCGAAAAGGTTGACCTGGTATTGGCCATCGGCCCTGTTATCATGATGAAAAACGTGGCAGCGACCACCAAACCGTTCGGCGTTAAAACTACGGCCAGCCTCAACACCATCATGGTAGACGGCACCGGCATGTGCGGCGGCTGCCGTGTAATGGTTGGCGGCGAGAACAAATTTGCCTGTGTAGACGGACCGGAGTTTGATGCTCACGAGGTAGATTTTGCGAACCTGGTAATGCGTCAGCAGATGTACAAGGACCAGGAAGCACTGGAATATAGCTGTGGAGGTCATTGCAAATGCGTGGAGGAATGAGAAATGCTATGCCGGAACAGCCGGCTGATGTGCGTAACAAAAACTTTCAGGAGGTAGCACTTGGCTACACTAAGGAAATGGCGGTAGACGAGGCACAGCGTTGCCTAAACTGCCCCAAACCGCGTTGTGTAGGCAGCTGCCCGGTTAATATTGATATTCCTAAGTTTATCCATGAGGTTGCACAGGAAAACTTTGCCGAGGCTTATAAAATCCTTAAGCAAAAGAGCACACTGCCTGCTGTCTGCGGCCGTGTCTGCCCGCAGGAAAACCAGTGCGAGGGCAAATGTGTGCTGGGTATCAAGGGCGAGCCTGTCGCTATCGGCCGCTTGGAGCGCTTTGTTGCCGACTATGCGCGTGAGCATGGTTTGGATAACGATGTGGAAGCTCCGGCAGAACGCAAAGGCAAGAAGGTTGCCGTAGTAGGCAGCGGCCCCAGCGGCCTGACCTGTGCCGGCGATTTAGCAAAAATGGGCTATGATGTAACTATGTACGAAGCGCTGCATGCTGCCGGCGGCGTGCTGATGTACGGCATTCCGCAGTTCCGTCTGCCGAAGGAAATCGTACAGCATGAAATCTCCGCACTGAAAAAGCTGGGCGTAAAGATTGTAGTTGACGCTGTTATCGGCCGCACCTTCACTATCAAGGAGCTGATGGAGGAGGAAGGCTTCAGCGCTGTTTACGTTGGTACCGGCGCCGGTCTGCCGCACTTTATGCAGATTGACGGCGAAAACCTCAACGGCGTATATTCCGCCAACGAATTTTTGACGCGTGTAAACCTGATGAAGGCTTATGAATTCCCGAACTACGCTACACCTGTATACGTTGGCAAGAAGGCTGCTATCGTTGGCGCAGGCAACGTAGCTATGGACGCAGCGCGTACTGCGAAGCGCCTTGGCGCGGAGCAGGTATATATCGTGTACCGCCGCAGCGAGGAAGAAATGCCCGCGCGTAAGGAAGAAATCGGCCATGCTAAGGAAGAAGGCATTGAGCTGCGCCTGCTGAACAATCCGGTTGCTATTCTGGGCGATGAAAAAGGCTGGGTTAACGGCCTGAAGTGTATTAAGATGGAGCTGGGCGAAGCGGATGCCAGCGGCCGTCGCAGCCCTGTAGCTATCGCAGGTAGCGAGTATGTGCTCGACGTTGACATGGTAGTTATGGCTATTGGCCAGGGCCCGAACCCGCTGATTAAGCAGACTACCCCTGATCTGGAGGTCAACAAGCGCGGTAACATCGTTGCTGACGAGGCAGGTGCTACCTCTATTGCGGGCGTATTCGCCGGTGGCGATATCGTAACCGGTGCTGCAACCGTAATCAGCGCTATGGGCGCAGGCAAGAAGGCTGCAGCTGCTATTGACGAGTACCTGAGCAAGTAAGGGGAAAGCCGGCGCTGTTGCATAATTTAATATGAAATAAGCGTAAAATCCTATTGCAGATGTTCTGAGTTAGTCTGCAATAGGATTTTATTTATATACATTGTTGTAGTTTTAAAAATAATTTGAACGATTATAAAAAATTCTTCCACTCAACTCATACAATCTTGTCTCACATTAAATCACTCGAAAATCTGAGCCTTTCA
>NZ_GL830871.1 GCF_000188175.1 Phascolarctobacterium succinatutens YIT 12067
TCTGCTCCCTTTAACCACTCGGGAACCCATCCATAGGCAACATAGATATTATATTATAGTGAGATACTTTTGTCAAGCAAAAACTAAAAAATTATTTAAGCTTCTGACGCAGCGCCTCAAACATAACTATACCGGCAGCCATAGCCACGTTCAGCGATTCCGCACGTCCTTGCATAGGGATAAAGACGCGCTTGTCTGCTGCCGCCAGCAAAGCAGGACTCACGCCGTTGGCCTCATTGCCCATAACGAAAGCCAGACGTCCCTGCAAATCAGCCTTGTACAAATTATCCGCGCCGTCCAGGCAGGTAACCAGCAGCTCGTATCCTGCCTTACGTGCTGCCTGCACCAACAGCTCCTCGCTCAAACCGCTCAGCACCGGCAGGTGGAATAGCGAGCCCATGGAAGCACGCACGGTTTTCGGCGCATAAATATCAGCGCAGCCCTGCAAGAGCAGCAGGCCGCCTACGCCGGCAGCATCCGCAGTTCGCAGCATGGTACCGATATTTCCCGGGTCCGTAACCCTGTCCAGAACAAGCAGCATTTTGCCGGATGCCAGAAACTCATCCAGACGCTTGCTGCGCATTTCACACACAGCAATAATTCCCTGCGGCGTTTCGGTATCGGCAATTTTTTTCAGCACCTTGTCGCTCACACAGACGAGCTTAATCTGCTTGGCCGCAGCCTCTTCTAGCACAGCACGGGTGCGGTCATCCTCAATCGCAGTATAAAAAATGCTCTGCACAGCGCCGTAACGCACTGCTTCTTCCACAGTACGCAGGCCCTCCGCCAAGAACAGGCCCTGCTGCTGACGATATTTCTTCTGCTTCAGCTCCGCTGCAGCCTTCACCATTGGGTTTTGCAATCCGGTAAGTTCCATCTTGTTTCTCCTCTATACGTAGTCACATTACTTTTCTACTATTATACTAATATATTTAAGCCAACGTCAATCAGCCATTTATTATAATGAAAAAAGCTGTAAAAAGAACGACGCTGGTAATGATTGTCAATGAATTGAACAGGCTGGCCAGCTGTACATTTGCTCCCAGCTTCTCTACAAAAATCGGGCCGATAATCGTGCAGGGTGCCATAAACGCCAGCGCAATCACATAATTTATCTCCTGCTTGAAAGGCGCCAGATAAATAAAAGCAGCGGCGCATAAAAGCGATATTGCATAACGCACACTGAACAGCTCCTTGACATAGCCCATCGCCTTCTTATCCAGCTTAATTTCAAACATCATACCAATCATCAGCATACTCAAAAACGGGTTGCCTGTACCCACAATCTCTGTAAACGTATACACGCTCTTAGGGAAGTGGAATCCTGCCAGCGACAGCACCAACATACTGATATAAACAACAAACGGCACCGAATGCAACAGCTTGTCCGTAATATTCTTCATGCTGAATTTGTCCTTGCGTCCGTCCGCATAACCGATGCAGGAGGCCGTCAGCGCATAGGTCATACCTGTACACATAATCGAATTGCCCACGTCGAACATACACAGACCGACTACAGCAAAGGGCGTTAAAAAGGCCTGCGCAAACGGCAGCGTAAAGCAGCCTACATTATAACCCGCAAGGCTGAAGATATAGAAAATCTTGGTAGCCGGCGTATCACCGCGTGTCAGCATCAGAGATACAAAAAGCATCATCAGATTGCCGAATAAGCCTAAAAAGACGGCAGCGATTAGCGAAAAATCCATCTCAAAATGTGCAAAGCTGTTGATTACGGCACAGGGCAGCGTAATATTCAAAACAATTTTGCTTACGACCTGATAGTCGGTCGGTGAAAAAAAGCCGCGGCGTTTGCAGATATAGCCTATAAGTATGATGAGCACAAAGGCCAGGGCTTTACTTAAAACTACTAACATAAAACTAAACCCCTCACAAATTACAAAAAAACCTGCTCCCGTGCACACACAGGAGCAGGCTCAGACCAGCGCCTACGCACCAGTCAGTATTTACTTTTCTCTTACAGAGCAGCTTTAGCAGCTTCTACCAGCTTAGCGAAAGCAGCAGAGTCATAGATAGCCATGTCAGCCATAACTTTGCGGTTCATTTCGATGCCAGCTTTAGTCAGGCCGCAGATGAAACGGCTGTAGCTCAGGCCGTTAGCACGGGTAGCAGCGTTGATACGAGCGATCCACAGACGACGGAACTCGCGTTTTCTAGCGCGACGGTCACGACGAGCATAGGACAGAGCTTTCATTACCAGCTCGTTAGCTTTTTTGAATTGTTTGCTGCGGGAACCATAGTAACCTTTAGCCAGTTTCAGAATGTGTTTATGACGACGATGAGCGGTTACGCCCACTTTAACTCTTGCCATTGTTAGTATCCTCCTTTAAATCTCTTAATTATGCGTACGGGAGCATTTTTGCTACATGCTCTTTGTCAGTCTTGTGCACCAGAGCTGCTTTACGCAGGTTTCTCTTACGTGCAGGAGATTTATGTTCGAGAATGTGGCTCTTGAAGTTTTTAAAATGTTTGAATTCACCAGAAGCGGTTTTTTTGAAGCGCTTTGCAGCAGCTCTACGGGTTTTCATTTTCGGCATTGTGATTTCCTCCTCTATTATTTAGCAGGTTTTGGCGCAACAATCATAATCATGTTTTTGCCTTCTAATTTTGGAACTCTTTCTACGACGGCAATTTCTTTCAACTGCTGTGCCATACGATTCAGCAGCACCTCGCCAAGCTCAGGATGAGACAGTTCGCGGCCACGGAACATGATGGTAACTTTTACCTTATCGCCATCTTCCAGGAAACGTACTGCATTCTTATACTTAACATTGAAGTCGTGGTCCTCGATACCGGGACGCAACTTAACTTCTTTAATGTCGAAGGTCTTTTGTTTCTTACGAGCTTCTTTTTCGCGTTTTTGCTGCTCGTAACGATACTTGCCATAATCCATAATCCGGCACACAGGCGGTTTTGCTGTCGGAGCAATTTCGACTAAGTCCAGATGATTTTCTAATGCAAGCTTCAGAGCGTCACGGCTGGACATAATGCCGAGCTGTTCGCCCCCATTGGCAATAACACGCACTTCACGCGCACGAATTTCTTCGTTAATACGCAAGCTTTCCTTACTTATAACAATTCACCTCCATGAACATCAGATAAGCAATTACTGCTTATAAAATCTGTAACATATCAGATATAAGCAAAATAAAAAAGCGGGCAGAACAAATTCCACCCGCATGAATATCATATCCAACCCTGTCGAGCGTTTGCCGCAAGGTGAGAAGCGAGTGGCTTCTGCTTTGTTACTAGAATATGATAACACATAGCCCGATAAGTGTCAAGCTATTTACAGTTTTTATTTAAAAAGATTTTTGATTTTATTGAAGAAGCTCTTTTCCTCGGGGCTGATATTATCCTTGCTGATTTCACCGAAGCTGCGCAGTGCTTCCTTCTGCTTTTCGTTCAGCTTAGTCGGCACAACTACCTTAATGCGAACCAGCTGATCACCGCGCTGACCGCCGCGCAGGCTGGGAATACCCTTCCCCTTCAGGCGCAGCACCTTACCGGGCTGAGTGCCTTCGGGAACCTTAACGGTTACCTGACCATCCAGCGTAGGAACCTTGATCTCAGCGCCCAGGGTTGCCTGTACGATATTGACAGGTACCTCGCACAGAACAGTAGTGCCATCACGTTCAAAGAACTTGTGTGGCTTCACGTACAGATATACGTAAAGATCACCGCTCTGACCGCCCTTAGCACCGGCCTCACCCTCGCCGCTTACGCGCAGACGGGAGCCGTTATCTACACCTGCAGGAATTTTTACCTTCAGGCGTTTATTCTTCTTCACAGTACCCTTGCCGCGGCATTCCTTACAAGGGTTGGAAATAATCTTGCCTTCGCCGTGGCACTTGGAGCACGGACGCTCATTTACCATCTGACCGAACATGGTGTTCTGGGTGAAGCGTACATAGCCGGAGCCGTGACATTCAGGACAGGTTTCAACCTTGGAGCCGGGTTCTGCACCATCACCGTGGCAATGGTCGCAGGTTTCGTCGCGATACAGATTGATTTCCTTTTCTACGCCGAATGCTGCCTCTTCAAAGGTAATTTCCATATCAAAGCGCAAATCCGCACCGCGCTGCGGGCCCGCTTCGCGGCCGCCGCGACCGCGTCCCTGGCCGCCGAAGAACATATCGAAAATATCATCCATGCCTCCGCCGCCAAAGCCACCGAAGCCTCCGCCGAACGGATTACCGCCGGCGCCGCCGGCAGTCTGCGCCTGTTCGAAGGCATCAGGGCCAAGCTGGTCATACTGCTGGCGCTTCTGCTCATCGGAAAGGACGCTGTAAGCCTCATTGGCTTCCTTGAATTTGTTCATGGCTTCTTCGTTGCCCTTATTACGGTCAGGATGATATTTCAGGGCCAGTTTACGGAATGCTTTTTTTATTTCGTCCTGGGAAGCTGTTTTGCTTACTCCCAGTACCTCATAATAATCTCTCTTAGCCAAAACAGGCGCCTCCTAAAACTTTTCTAACGAATATTATTTAAGCATATAATGCCCAGATGCATGATGGCGGTTGCCACAGCAGCTGGGCACTAATATTATATTACTTTTTTACGTCTGCATCAATAACACAGATGGTTCTTTTCACCCAACCCGAAGGCTGGTGAGAAGGTATCAGATGCTAGGCGAAACGACGACGGCGTACTTTTAGTACGTCTAGGCGTTTCAACAACGCAGACGGTGCTTTATAGACAGGATTATTTCTTGTCGTCGTCAACAACTTCAGCGTCAACAACATCGTCATCGGCTTTTTTAGCACCCTGAGCACCTGCAGCGCCTTGTGCGCCCGCAGCACCCTCTTGTGCCTGAGTTTCTTTGTAAAGCTCAGCGCTCAGCTCGTACAGCGGTTTGGTCAGAGCTTCGGTATCAGCTTTAATCTTGTCGAGATCGTCACCCTTCATGGTTTCTTTCAGGGTGTCAACTGCAGCTTTAACCTTAGCGATTAATTCATCCTTGCCTTTGCCTTCCATGTCTTTCATGGTCTTTTCAGCCTGATAGCACATGTTGTCGGCCTGGTTGCGAACTTCTACGCCTTCCTTACGTTTCTTATCAGCTTCAGCGTTAGCTTCTGCTTCTTTAACCATTCTGTCTACTTCGTCCTTATCAAGGGTGCCGGAGGAGGTAATGGTAATCTTTTGTTCTTTACCGGTGCCAAGATCTTTAGCGCTTACGTTAACGATACCGTTAGCATCGATGTCGAAGGAAACTTCGATTTTAGGAATTCCACGCGGTGCAGCCGGGATGCCGGACAGCTCGAAGCGGCCCAGAGTTTTGTTGTCTGCAGCCATTTCACGTTCGCCTTGCAGAACATGGATATCAACGGAAGGCTGGTTATCTGCAGCGGTAGAGAATACCTGTTTCTTAGAGGTCGGGATAGTGGTGTTACGGTCGATAATCTTGGTGAATACACCGCCGAGGGTTTCAATACCCAAGGACAACGGAGTTACATCCAGCAGCAGTACGTTGCCGGTACCTTCTTCACCGGAGAGAACGCCAGCCTGGATAGCAGCACCTACTGCAACGCATTCGTCCGGGTTAACTCCTTTGTAAGGCTCTTTGCCCATGAATGCTTTGATAGCAGCCTGTACAGCCGGGATACGGGAAGAACCGCCGACCAGGATTACTTTGCTGATATCGCTTGTGGAAAGACCTGCATCGCTCATGGCCTGACGAACAGGGCCCATGGTGCGTTCAACCAGATCGGCAGTCATAGCTTCGAATTTAGCACGGGTCAGGTCCATATCCAGATGTTTCGGGCCGTCAGCACCTGCAGTAATGAACGGCAGGTTGATGTTGGTGCTCATAACGCCGGACAATTCGATTTTAGCTTTTTCAGCAGCCTCACGCAGACGTTGCATAGCCATACGGTCGGTAGAAAGGTCAATGCCTTCAGCTTTCTTGAATTCGTCAACCATCCAGTCCATGATTTTCTTATCGAAGTCATCGCCGCCCAGATGAGTATCACCGTTGGTTGCTTTTACTTCGAATACGCCGTCGCCGACATCCAGAATAGATACATCGAAGGTGCCGCCGCCGAGGTCGTATACCATGATGGTATGGTCGTCGGTTTTATCAATGCCGTATGCCAGAGAAGCAGCGGTAGGCTCGTTGACGATACGCAGAACATCGAGGCCTGCAATCTTGCCTGCGTCTTTAGTAGCCTGACGTTGGCTGTCATTGAAGTATGCCGGAACAGTGATAACTGCCTGGGATACGGTTTCGCCCAGATAAGCCTCTGCATCAGCTTTCAGTTTTTGCAGAATCATTGCGGAAATTTCTTCCGGGGAATATTTTTTGCCATCGACAGTTACTCTGTAAGAGCCTTCGCCCATGTGACGTTTGATGGAGCTGATGGTTCTGTCAGGGTTGGAAACTGCCTGACGTTTTGCCAGCTGACCAACAAGACGCTCGCCGTTTTTAGCAAAGCCTACAACAGACGGGGTTAAGCGGCTGCCTTCCTGGTTAGTGATGACGGTAGGTTCGCCGCCTTCCATAACTGCAACAACACTATTAGTAGTACCTAAGTCAATACCAATTACTTTAGCCATGATTTTTATCCTCCTGATTACTATCCTTCGGTGATGCGGCAGCTGCCGCATTTTTACCGAATCGATGTTATATATTTTTTAAATTTATTGTGAAGAGCACGCCAGCTTTATTCGTTGGTGTTTACTCTTACCTTACTGTGACGGATAACCTTGTCACCCAGCTTATAGCCCTTTTCGAAAACCATATCTACGATTTCATCATCCAGCTCCGGATTATGACCGCGCATTACAGCTTCGTGGATGTTCGGGTCAAACTTGGCATTTTGAGCTTCAATTTCTTCTACCTTCAGATCCTTAAAGGCATCTTCAAACTGACGGCGGATTTTTTTCATACCGTCGACAACTGCATCCACATTATCGCCCTTTTCGACGCTTGCTTCAGCACGCTCAAAATTATCTAAAACCTTTAAGAACTTGCCAACCACATTTGCTGTTACAAAGGTAGAAAGCTGTTCCTTTTCTATATTGGTGCGACGGCGGAAGTTTTCAAAATCGGCCTGCAATCTCAACAAACGATTTTGCAGCTCTTCGATTTTGGCATCCTTCGGGTCAACCTCAGGCTCAGCGGCTTCCTCCGCATTTTTTGCATCTTCAGCTTTTTCAGCTTCTGCAGCTTCCGCAGTTTCCTGTTCGGCAGCCTTCGCTTCCGCAGCCTCCTGCTCAGCCTGTTTTTCTTTCATTTCATTATCCTGCAAGGCTCTTCCTCCTTAGTTTTATTTATTGTCGGGCTTTTGCTCGAACATCGTTTTCAAATACTTATGCAGGTAATCCATTACGGTAATTACCTTGCCGTATTCCATACGCGTCGGGCCAAGAACTGCCATCGTACCGACTATCTGACCGTTAAGACGGTAGGTTGCCTGTACCATGCTGCAATCCTGAATGCCGGTGAATTTGTTTTCACTGCCAATCGTGATCTTCAGTCCGCTGTCCTCGCCTGCCCTCAGCAAATCGCGTACTACGCGCTCCTCTTCAAGGATACCCAGAAGATTCTTCACACGCTCCACATCGCGGAATTCCGGTTGGTTAAGCAGCTGCTTGGTGCCACCCAGGAAAACCTTTTGCTGCTGGTATTTCTGACGCATCTGGCGGATGGACTGTACCAGCGATGTGAACAGCAGCTTATCATCTGCTATATTGGTATGCACCGCCTGCAGCAGGTCCTCGGTAATGTTCGCCAGCGCTCTGCCCTCCAGCAGTCTGCTGACGCGTCCTGCCATGTAGTCCAGCTCCTCCGGCCGCATTCCCAAAGGAATTTCTACCACGCAATTGGCCACATTGCCGTCATCTGTTACAATGCACAGGATGGCATGGTGCTCATCCAGAGGTAAAAACTTCATATAACGGAAGCACGCACCGGCATCACGGTTAGCCAGCACCATTGAAACATTCTTCGTCATCCGGGAAAGGATTTTAGCCGTTGACTGGAAGATTTCATCAATGCTTCTGCGTCTTTCGCTGAACCAGCCGTTAATCAGTGCTCTGTCATTATCTGTCAGAGTGCCCGGCTCAACAAGCGAGTCAACATAAAGACGATAAGCCTGAGCCGACGGTACACGTCCGGCCGAGGTGTGTGGCTGCTCCAGATAACCCAGGAGCTCCAGGTCACTCATCTCGTTACGGATGGTCGCAGGACTGAGTCCCAAATCATATTTGCGGGCAATCGTCCTTGAACCTACAGGCTCAGCAGTTGAAATATAATCCTCAATTATGAGCTGGAGAATTTTTTTCTTTCTTTCGTTTAACATATTCCCACCTCATTTGATTGTTAGCACTCTATCATTAGGAGTGCTAACATCTTGATATTAGAATAGCACTAGCCTACTTTATTGTCAACACCTTTTTTATTTATTTTTAAGTTATCACAAAAACTTCAAATATTTGATTGCCGACCTCCATACCACGCTCTGTCAGGCGCAGTCTTTGCGTGCTTGCATCATACGCAATAAGCTTTTGTTCAAACAGCGGCGCCAGCTCGGAGGCAAAGCGCTGCAGCACATCAACGCCAAAGCGCTCGCGTGCCTCCGCCAGGCTCGCACCTTCGCTGCGGCGCAGTCCCATGAACATGAACTCCTCCAACAGCTCTGCGCAAGATAATTTTTCTACATTATATAATGCACTTGCACGTAAATCGTCACCGCCGAAGCTTTGCAGCTGCCCGATATATTCCTTTACCGTACTAAGCCCGGTACGCCGTCTTTGCCCATCAAAGCCGCAGGCAGCAGCGCCGAAGGCCATGTAGGGATGATATTCCCAGTAAACGGTATTATGGCGTGAATACTGTCCGTTTTTCGCGTAGTTGGAAATTTCGTAGCGCTCAAAGCCACGCTCGCGCAAAAAACTCTGCACCAGCTCATACATGTCCGCCGCAGTATCGTCATCAGGCAAAGTTATTCTGCCCTTGTCCACAAGGCTTGCCAACGGCGTGCCATCCTCCACAATCAGGCCGTAAACAGAAATATGCTCTATGCCCGTATCGGCCAAACGCTCCAGCGTATCCTGCAGGCTGGTAAGCGTCTGCGACGGCAGGCCGTAAATCAAATCCGCACTGATGCGTGCGAAGCCTGCTTTGCGTGCCAATGCCAACGCCTCCAGTGCCTGCTGTGCGTTGTGAATGCGTCCTATCGCCCGCAGCTCGTCATCCTGCAGCGACTGTACGCCGAAGCTGATGCGGTCAAAGCCAAGGCTGCGCAATGTCTGCAGCTTGGCTAAATCCGCCGTGCCGGGGTTCACCTCAATCGTTGCCTCGCAGGGCTGCTGCCAAAAGCCGTACTGCTTCAATGCATTCACCAGCTTAGCAATACATTCCGTAGGCAGCACGCTCGGCGTACCGCCGCCAAAGTAAATGCTGGCGTTCGCCGCCATGTTTGCCGCCTCAGCCGCACGCAGGGCGATTTCTTTGCACACAGCATCGGTATAATCACGCTTTGCCTGCTCGCCAAAGCCGGCATAAGAAGCAAAATCGCAGTACAAGCATTTCTGTACGCAAAACGGTATATGCAGATAAAGCGCCTGATATTGCTTCCATGGCTGCACATTTTTATTTTCCATCATCATTTATCCTCTCCGTATCTTGAAAAAACGCCGCCACAGAAATTACTGCAGCGACGCCTAAGCAAATTTATTTTCCCTTTTTATAGAACCATTTTTTATACGCAAAAAAGACAGCGCCCACAACCAAGATCAAAATCGTTAATCTTTGGCTATGCTCCTGGAAATTAACTACATCATGACCGATGACAACCTCCAACGCCGTAGAAGGAAATTTGCCGATAAGGTTAGCAATAATGTAATCACGCGCACTCATGCTGCTCACAGCACCCACCGCCGTCAAAATGCCTGACGGAAAATACGGCAGCGCCCTGGCGAAGGCCATCCACTCCAGGCCGTGCTTGCTGCTTGCCTCATCAATGGATTTCAGCGAGTTGCTTTTTTCAATCAGCTTCTGCGCCGTATCACGGAAGAAGAAGCGCATCAGGTAAAAGCTTATAACCACACCGGTTGTTTCAGCCAGCCAGGAAATTGTGATGCCCAGTGGCAGGCCGAAAATCAGACCGTTGGCTGTAGAAAGAAAAATCGACGGGAAAACGCTGCCGGCATTAATCAGCACATCCAGCACAAAACTGATTAAAATCGCCCACGGTCCAAAGGAGCGCAGATATTCCACCAGGCCGTTGACATTGCCGCTGATTGCCAGCGTAAAGGTTTTGTTAAAGAAATCATCGGCAAAAAAGTGAATACCTAAAAACAAGGCCACCAGCAAAAGTGCCGCCGTCACCTTAGCACAAACATCAGGATTTTTTAACCAGTCTTTTTTCATGTATTTATACCCTCTTTAAGTATTGAAAATCATATTAAAGCGTTCGCCAAACTGCATTTCCACCAGACGACGGATTTCCGCCCAGTCCTCCGGCGTACGCAGCTGCGCCTGCGCCAGTTGGCGAACCTGCGCAATTACGTCAACATCTCGCATTATATCAGCAATTCGCAAATCTGGCAAGCCATGCTGCTTTAAGCCGAAGAGCTGCCCTGCACCGCGCTGCTCCATATCTTTTTCCGCAAGATAAAAGCCGTCCTCGCTCTCATGCAGTACGTTCAAACGCGCCAGTGCCTCCGGCGAATCGGCGGCCGTCAGCAGCACGCAGTAGGACTGCTCGCTGCCGCGACCTACACGTCCGCGCAGCTGGTGCAGCTGTGCCAAGCCGAAGCGCTCCGCATTTTCAATCACCATCAGCGTAGCATTGGGCACGTTCACGCCTACCTCGATAACCGTAGTGCTCACCAGCACCTTAAGTTCGCCTGCCGCAAAGCTGCTCATAATGGCATCCTTCTCCGCACCCTTCAGCCTGCCATGCAGCAGAGCGCAGGGAATATCCTGCAGAAAATCACGCTTCAGCTCTTCGTATACTCTTTGTGCGCTATGCACAGCCAGAACATCCGATTCCTCAATCAGCGGGCAGACAACATAAGCCTGCCTTCCTGCCTGCACCTGACGTACCAGGCCGGCGTACACCTCACGGCGGCGCTCGTCCGTATAGCACAGCGTCCGCACCGGCTTGCGCTGCGGCGGACGTCCCTTCATTACGGAAATATCCAGATCGCCGTAAACAGTAAGCGCCAAGGTACGCGGAATCGGCGTTGCCGTCATTACCAGTACATCGGGAGCATTGGCTGATTTATTGGACAGACGCGCACGCTGCTCTACGCCGAAGCGGTGCTGCTCGTCCGTCACCGTCAGCGACAGATTGGCAAAGCGCACATCCTCCTCCAAAAGCGCATGCGTACCCACAACCACGTCAACAAGACCAAGCTCCAGATTCAGCAGCAGCTCACGCCTTGCCTTAGCACGCATACCGCCCGTCAGTAAAGCAATACGCACACCGTAAGGCTGCAGATATTGCTCCAGCGTTTCAAAATGCTGCGCAGCCAAAATCTCCGTAGGCACCATAATACAGCCCTGATAACCGTTTTCCACCGCCTTAGCCAACGCCAACGCACTGATAACCGTCTTGCCGCTGCCTACATCGCCCTGCAGAATGCGGTGCATAGGCTTTTTATCCTGCATATCCAGCGAAATCTCACGCCATGCCTGCTGCTGTGCCGCCGTCAGCTCAAAGGGCAGTCCCTGCATTACATCTTTAACAAGCGCACCGTCTGCAGCGTGCTTGATACCCTCTCTGTTGTCATGGCTCTGCTGACGATAATACAGCAAGCCGCACTGCAGCAAAAACAGCTCCTCAAAAACAAAGCGCTGCTTGGCACGTCTCAACGCTTCCCAGCTTTCCGGGAAGTGAATATTTTTCAGCGCCGTATAGCGGTCGGGCAAATTGCATTGACTCACAACCTTCGCCGGCAGGCTTTCCGGCAAATCCTCTGCTGCCAAGCGCAGCGCCTCGCTTATCCAGGTACGCAGGTTCTTCTGCGTCAGGTTGCCGCTCAAAGCATACACCGGCACAATGCCCGGCGTTTTGCCCTCGTCCTGCTCCAAAGGCTGCACATCAACCTCGCTGACGGACTTCGTAGTGCGCCCCTGCCTTACGCGGCCTGTAATCTGCAGCACGGTATCCGGCTTCAGCTTCTGCGCCTTGTAGCGCTGCCCGCCGAAAAAGTACAGCGTAGCATAACCTGTTTCGTCACGCACCGTCACGGACGTATAGCTGCGACGGCTGGCACCGTAGCCGTTTTTCACCTGATAAACGGTCGCTTTGAAAATCTGCTTACTGTTGTCTACATCAAGCTCCTTAATCGTTTTGAGCTTGGCATAATCGAGATAAGCACCCTGACGCGGGTAAAATTCCAGCAAATCACCCACGCTGAAAATATTAAGAGCAGCCAGCTCAGCTGCTTTTTTTACGCCTACACCTTTTAGTGTTGTTACAGGTTCTTTCCACCACATTTATAAAAATACCCTCTTTATCTTAAAATTCCCTTGCTTTTCTGCGCTTTTTATGGTATGATACTCATGTTAAATTTGAATGTGCCTTATGTCTTATCACGTTTAAGGAGGTGGGAAACAATGGCATCTATCTGCGAAATCTGCGGTAAAGGAAAACTCGCTGGCAACAACGTCAGCCACTCCAATAGACACACCAAACGTGCTTGGAACCCGAATATTCAACAAGTAAGAGCAGTTGTTGAAGGTTCTGTTAAACGCTTGAACGTTTGCACCCGTTGCCTGCGTTCCGGTAAAGTTAACCGCGCAATCTAATCCGTTCGGATTTAAAAAGAAGCCAAATACCAATCGGTATTTGGTTTCTTTTTTTGCGCTTATTTTACTTTGCAGCCGCACTCGGGGCAGAACTTAACCAAAGAGCTGATTTTTGCGGAGCAGTTCGGGCACAAAATAAAGGCACGGTATTCAGTGAGCTTCTTTTCGAACAGCTCATAGAACTGGTTAACCTCTTTGTCCTCGCGCTTCCAGTTATAAATCTGCAGACGCTCCTTAGTGGAGTCCATGATAACCTGTACGGTTTCTTCATCCAAAGACTGCATAGCCAGCTGCATAATTTTTTTCTTGTTATGGAAGTGCAGCTGATGTGCAGCATCATCCTGTTCATCAATAGTTACACCCATCTCATTGACGCACAGCAAGGCAATATTCCAGGCTACGTCAATATCAACTTCATAAAGACGGTTATCAAAGCAACCGCCGGCACCATCTATTCTCATAGCTACCTCCTGCCAGATGTTTTTTCTTAATTATAGCACAAGCGCATATTTGCTGTAAAACAAATCGCTCGTGCCGCAGCATTATTTGTTCAGTTCCGCTGCCATTTCCCTTACAGTCTTATGCAGCAGCGGATGCTCCAGCTCCGGCGCAATATCCAGTAACGGCAGCAGCACAAAATCCCTGTTCTGCATATCGGGATGCGGCAGCGTAAGCTCCGGTGTCTGCATTACGACATTTTCGTAAAGCAGCAAATCCAGATCAATATTGCGCTCGCCCCAATGACGCAGGCGCACACGTCCCATCGCCAGCTCCGTTGCCAAAAGTGTACGCAAAAGCGCCACAGGCTCCAAATTAGTGCGCACCTTGCACACAGCATTCAAAAACTGCGGCTGGTCCGTCACACCGTAAGGCTCCGTAGCAAAATAGCCGGAAACCTGCAGTACATCCACGCCCTGCTGCATCAGCAGCATCAGCGCGCGCTGTAAATTCTTTTTCTTATCGCCCAGGTTACTGCCCAAGGCAACATATGCAATAGCCATCTCAGACTCCTGTTCTTTTGATGTGATATGATATTCCAGCAATTATCTATCGCGTTACAGCGAAAAATTTCTTAACGGCAATTTCGTGCGGAACAAAGACGAAATTGCAATAAACTCGCGCTATGCGTAGCATTTTTCTACACAAGTCAGCTTAGCGCTCAAACAGTATTGCAATTTCTTTTGTTCCAAGCACTTATTTCCTAAAATTTTTATGCTTCCACCGCGATAAATAATTGCTTATGTCACTATTCCGTCGCAGCGTGACAGATAATTGCTAAAACAATTCTTTCTAAGCTAACCTACTCCGCACTGCCGCGCAAAATAGCCTCTAGTGTGCGAATCGCCCGCACGTTCTCCTCAACATCATGCACGCGCACCATCTGTGCCCCTGCGTAAATTGCCTGCAGACTCGTCGCAATCGTTCCCTCCAAACGCTGCTCTGCCGGTACACCGCCCAGCACAGCACCAAGCGTACTCTTGCGCGACGCCGCCAGCAGCACAGGATAACCAAAGCTCGTCAAAGCCTTCAGGTCACGCATCAACAGCAAATTCTGCTCCACATTCTTGGCAAAGCAGATACCCGGATCCAGAATAATCTTATCCGCACTCACACCACGCTCACGCAAAAGCTGCGCTCTCTGCGCCAGATAAACGGCAACCTCCTGCACAACATCCTTGTACTCGCAGTTCTGCTGCATATTCTTCGGCGTACCGCGCATATGCATAAGAATAATCGGCGCTTTAGTTGTCACAACCACGTCAGCCATGCGCGGGTCAGCCTCCATCGCACTGATATCGTTGATAATATCAGCACCCGCAGTAATAGCTGCCTCCGCCGTATCCGCACGATAGGTATCAATAGAAATAACAGCATCGGGATAAGCCTTGCGCAAAGCAGCAATCGCCGGAACTACGCGGCGGCGCTCCTCCTCCCCATCAACTCTGTCGCTGCCCGGACGGGCAGACTCACCGCCGATATCCAGCACACCGGCACCCGCAGCAAGCATTCTGCCTGCACGCTCCACCAGCTCCTCCATAGCAGGAACACGGCTGCCCTCATAAAAGGAATCGGGCGTAACGTTCAGAATACCCATCACGCACATCTTCTCATAGGTCAGCACTCTGCCGTCAGCCAGAGTAGTGCACAGCTTTTGCGGTGTCAGCGCCATCTCCAAATCAATAGCAGCCTGCGGAATGCCAAAGTACGGCATCTGTGCCAGCTTCTTCAAAAGCACCTTATAATGCTTCAGCGTACCCAAAAGCAGGATATCAACATACTTCGCAGCACAGGTAACAGCACCCACCGGTGTTACGGCGTCGCCGCCCACCGCCAGCATCTCCTGCTTGATAATATTCGCTGCCGGCGTACGCACACCAAGCAGCTTGAACGGAATAATCTCCGCCTTATGCGCAAAAATAGGCAGACTGTCGGCATGAGCGCCGATACTTGCCAGCGCTGCCTCCAAGCCTTCACGGTTAACCTTTAATAACATTCATTCTCACCTTTTTCCACAACAGCAAAAGCGTTATGATTATGGATGCTTTCCATGCTCTCCACCTCTGCACGATACCAGGTAATACGCTTATCCGCCTCCAGACGCAAAGCAACCTCACGCACAGCATCCTCTACAAAACGCGGATTTTCATAAGCATGCTCCGTAACATATTTTTCATCGGGGCGCTTCAAAAGACCGTAAAGCGGCGTGCTTGCGGAAGCCTCGGCATATTCCACCAGCTCCTCCAGCCACACCATTTCCTGCGCCTCAACCTCCAGCTTCGCCCAGGCGCGCTGATTATGCGCACCGTATTCGCTGATTTCCTTGGAGCAGGGGCACAGCGTCTGCACCGGCACAACAGCTGTAATGCGCCAACGCAGCTTCTCGCCCTTCTCGGCCTTATACACGCAATCGATATCCATCGGCGCTTCCATACCGCTCACAGGAGCCTTCTTCGTTACAAAATACGGGAATTTCAGCTCGATAAAAGCTCTTTCAGCCTGCAGATGCTGCTTCAGCTGGTCTAAAATTGCCTCCACATCAGCAAGGCCCACAGGACCGAGAGTACGCAGACACTCCACAAAACGGCTCATGTGCGTACCGCGCATATCATGCGGCAAATCAACCGCCAGTGTTACCTCTGCTACGCTGTGCTGCGTACCGCGTGCTTTATCGCGCAGCTCAATCGGCCAGCGCAGGCCCTTTATTCCCACATGCTTCAAAGGAATATTGCGTAAATCCTTTTCGCTTTGTACATCCTTCACGTCATTCACCTCTGTACACGCAGCCACTGGTGCGAGTTTCCCAAACTTCTACTTCATATAAATGATAATGGTCGCTCTTAAGCAGCTCAACCAGCTTATTCCAAACCCAGACGCTGATATTTTCCGCAGAAGGCACCGGCAGAATATCATTCAGGCAGGCGTGGTCCAAATGTGCCAGCACCTCTTCCTTCACCAGATTCTTCAACTTGATAAAATCAATAACCATACCCTCGTGGTCGGGAGTGCCCTCTACCTTTACCACCAGCTTATAGGTATGACCGTGCAAATGCTCGCACTTGCCGTTATACGCAGGCAGATAATGCGCAGCGTCAAAATCAAATTCCTTAATAATTATCATTTATATTCTCCTCCATAAAGGGTTAAATCAGCAAAGCCGTTTTGGCGCAGTGCCTCATAAGCCACAATCGCCACGGAATTGGACAAATTCAAAGAGCGTGCATCCTCAATCATCGGAATACGGATGCAGCTTTCGGGATATTCGTGCAGCAAGGTTTCCGGCAGGCCGGCAGTTTCCTTGCCGAAAATCAGCAGGCTGTCCTGAGCATACTGAACATCGGCATAAGAGCTGTGTGCCTTCGTCGTCAGGAAATACTTAGGATTATCCTTATATTTTTCCAGCACCTCATAAACGCTGTCATAATAATGGATATCAACAAGATGCCAATAATCCAGACCCGCACGCTTCAAATATTTATCCTCCACGGAAAAACCAAGCGGACGGACCAAATGCAGGTGGCAGCCGGTTGCTGCGCACAGACGTGCAATATTACCGGTATTGCCGGGAATTTCCGGTTCAACTAAAACTATATGCATTTTACTGAATGCCTCCTCAGCTGACTGCTGCACAGTCGTTAATTTACTTTTTCTCCTGCAGTATTTCAGAAACTCTCTGCTTCATACTGCGTTTCTTTTTATTCTTTTCCTTAACCGGTTCAGCCGGTGCCGGCTTAATCTCCGGCTCAACAGGCTGCTGTGCCAGGATTTTCTGATAGGTGGCCATAATCTTTTCGCAATACAGCGAGCCCATCGCCCAGGTACCGTTCAAACCGTACCAGGTGTTGACAACACCGCGCTCCAGGCGGATATTATGCGCCAGATCATAGCGCGGATCGACAATATCCGTTGAAGGACGCTTCGTCTGCGTGTAAGCCAGCAGATGCTGGATGTGCGCACGCACTCCCAGCTGCGGCGTAGCAAAGGACGCACCGCGCACACCGCCGCCGATAGTACCAAGACCGCAGAAATTGTTCTGATGATGCAGCACATCACCGCCATAACGGTAAGCACCGGTTTCAACCAACGATTGCGCCAGGGCAAGATCGGGACGCACGTTTTCACGCTTAGCCTCCTGCCAGTACAGCTCAACCAGCTCCTCTACCGGGCAGGCTAGCTTCACAGCAGGGTTAGCCGCTAAAATATAGGCAACAGCCTGCGCCTTGCTGGCAATCGCCTCACCGTAAATAGCGATATTACGGTAATCATCCGGTAGCTGAGTACCGGAAAAATAGAACTTGCCGTCCTTCTCCTGCAGCAGCGACGGACGCGGAGCGGCAGGAACATTTATCGTACCGGCAGGCGGTTTAGCCACCGGTTTGGTAGATACTACAATTTTATCCTTTTCCTGAGTTATTTGGACAGCGCGCTGCTTTTTGTTGAGCAGCTTCTTATCCTTTTTATCAGCGATAATCGTCTGCTTGGAGGCCGGTGCTTCATCAGCGACCTCGCGCACGGTTGCCGCACACACGCCGGCATAGAGCGACAGGCCCAGCAGAACACACGCAAAAGTAATTTTTTTATATTTCATAGCGCATTACTCCTATATATATCACGCTATCAATTTTACCGCACTTAAGGCAAAATTGTAAAGCTTTTCCCACCCCTGCAGTGAGGAATTCACAAAAAAGTAGATTTAAGCTATAATATTTATAAGATAACAGCCAAGCGCTATCTTATTTAACATCAAGCAGCAATCAGCTTGTTAAATTAAGGAGGGAAAATTATGTCCGCAAAATTCCATTTCATCAACCATGCCTGCTTTATGCTGGAAAAAAATAATTCCGCTATTATCTTCGACCCGTATCTGGACGATAATTCGGAAGGACTCACCGCCAAAGACATTAAGGTTGATTATATTTTCGTCAGCCACGGTCACTTCGACCATTTGGGCAGTGCCTTTGAAATCTCCAAAAATTGTGACGCTACCATCATCTCTACTGCCGAAATCTGCGGTCTGGCGCAGGAAGCCGGCTGCAAAGCGCACGCTATGCATCTTGGCGGCACCTTTAAGTTTCCCTTCGGCAAGGTACGCCTGACGCTGGCCTTCCACGGCAGCGGCGTTCCCGGCGGTCACGCCTGCGGCATCGTCATTGATTTCTACGGCACTAAGCTGTACTTCGCCGGTGACACCGCACTGTTTAGCGATATGCAGCTGCTGCCCAAGCTCGACGCCTTTGAATACGCAGTGCTTCCTATCGGCGGCAACTTCACTATGGACCCCAATGATGCACTTATCGCCTGCAAGCTGCTGCAGGCAAAATACGTTATCCCCGTACATTACAACACCTGGCCGCCCATCGCTCAGGACGTTGAAGCCTTCAAGGCCGCCGTTGAGGACGAAACCGACAGCAAGGTGCTCATTGTAAAACCGGGCAATACTATTGATATCGACTAAAATTTAAAACTTCAAAAACTTACGCCACGAAGCGTTCTTATTCACGTCGCAGTTGCCGCAATTGTTGCACTGCGACGTTGTTTTTTCTCCGAAATATTCCAGCAGTACCTTGCGCAGGCACATGGATGTATTGCAATAATTGGTCATTTTACTCAGCAGCTGCAGCTCGTGCTCCTTCCAGGTCAGATCCGGCTGATCGTGGCCGATAAGATAGGTGTTGACCGCAATATCCGCCTTATCGTAAAGCAGCAGACATTCCGCAGGCAGGCCGTCACGCCCTGCGCGTCCTGCCTCCTGATAGTAGCTTTCGATATCCTTGGGCATATTATAATGCACCACAAAGCGTACATCCGGCTTATCAATGCCCATACCGAAGGCATTTGTTGCCACAATCAGCGGCACGCTGCCGCCGACAAAAGCATTCTGATTCTCACGCCGCTCCTCCGGCGTCAATCCCGCGTGATAGCGCAAGGCACTGAAGCCCTGACGCCGCAAAAGCTGCGTCACGCTTTCCACCTTGTTGCGCGTAGCACAGTAAACTACGCCGCAATCCTTTTTATGCTTGCGCATAAACTCCAACAGCGAGCGCTCCTTATCCTGCGTGCGCTGCACGGCAAAATGCAGATTAGGCCTGTCAAAGCCCGTCACCACAATTTTTGCCTCCGGAATGCCTAGGCGTTTGATAATATCACGGCGTACATCCGGTGTAGCCGTAGCAGTAAAGGCTGCCACCAGCGGCTTCGTCGGCAAGGCCTGAATAAAATCGGGGATATTATAATATTCCTTACGAAAGCTGTGTCCCCACTGCGATACGCAGTGCGCCTCGTCCACCGCCACCATCGTAATATAAGCCTGGCGGGCGAAATCAATAAACTGCTGGTTGACCAATCGCTCCGGTGCCACATACAAAAACTTGCACTGCTTGTTGAGCGCAGC
The DNA here is from genome assembly GCF_000188175.1 of Phascolarctobacterium succinatutens YIT 12067. Lineage (GTDB taxonomy): Bacteria > Bacillota > Negativicutes > Acidaminococcales > Acidaminococcaceae > Phascolarctobacterium_A > Phascolarctobacterium_A succinatutens. The sequence goes on from NZ_GL830871.1 coordinate 19,671, forward strand.
ATGCAGCACTCTGCCGTACTCGTTGCTGCTCATGCTGCTGTCCAGATAAGCTGCCGGAATACCGCGAGCCGTCAGTGCCTCCGCCTGGTCCTTCATCAGCGATATCAGCGGCGAAATGACCAGCGTCACGCCCTTCAGCAGCAGCGAAGGCAGCTGAAAGCAAATACTCTTGCCTGCACCCGTAGGCAGCACTGCCAGCACAGGCTGTCCGTGTAATATTTCACTTATAATTTCTTCCTGCCCTGTGCGAAAGCTGCTGTAGCCATAAAAATGCTGCAGCGCGCGGTGCAGAAAATCACTGTCTATAATACGTGCCATAAAGCTCCCCTGCTTCGAATAATTGATATTGTAAAAAGTATAGCATATAAGCACTTTTATGTAAAATAACTTTCGTTTTTTCTATAATCGGCTAATAAAAAACAGGTACAGCCTAAGCTGTACCTGAATTTGTTACTTCAAGCGTCTAATTAGTGTTTACGTGCGTTGAAGCATTCGCGGCAGTAAACCGGACGATCGCTGGGTTTGAACGGTACCATGGTCTCTTTACCGCATTCAGCGCAAACTGCGGGGAACATTTCGCGTTGCGGACGGTCGTTTTGTACGCCCATGCGTTGTTTGCGAGCTTGACGGCAAGCCGGGCAACGGCGCGGTTCGTTAGTGAAGCCCTTTTCTGCGTAGAACTCTTGCTCGGAAGCGGTGAATACGAATTCGTTGCCGCACTCGCAGCAGGTTAAAGTCTTGTCTTCTTTCATTGTTTAATCACTCCTAATCATAGATAGAACATACCCCAAAGAACGCATTAAGATGTTTACCTTGGCTTCCCCATTTCATCTATGATAGAAGAAGTTAGGAACTTAAACGGACCACTGAGATACACCTCTTACAGTATATAGTAAGCGCCTGTAAAAGTCAATCTTAGTTTATCAAAAATGCGTAAATTCTTTAATAAGAAACTTTTCATTTCTCAACATATGCTCAAATCCGCTTGTTAACAGTGCTCACAGGAAAAGCTTGCGTGTAAAATTAATGGTGCGGCACCGATAAGTTTACAGCAAAAACTATGACCGTCTTTTTTTCGCCGCTTTAAAGAAAAACCGCGACAGCTTTTCAGGTCTGCGCGGTTTTCGAACTTCAATTTTTATTTATGCAGCCAGTTTACAGATTTTCCCTGCTCTCTGGCAAAGTGATCATCATTGATGGTTTCGGCAATGATATTGCCCTGCCAGTCATTCAGCATGCTAACAGAAACATTATGCACACTCAGCTTCCACAGATTGTTCAGCGGGATGCCCAAAAGCAGGCACAGCTGCACGCGGATAATACCGCCGTGCGATACAATCGCGATATTCTTCTCGTGGCCTTCACGCTCGAAGATATAGTCAAAAGCCGCCTGACAGCGACGCGCTACATCATGAAAGCTTTCGCCCTGCGGCGGAATCCATTCGCCCGGACGCGTCAGGAAATCATCCATCTCCTTAGGCCAGCGGCGGCTGATTTCCGCATATTCCAGGCCTTCCCAGGCACCGAAGCTTACCTCCTGCAGCAAATCCAACGGCTGGTAGGACATATTTTTGCTCATAGCCAGCGGTGCTGCCGTCATGCAGGCACGCAGCATTGAGCTGCAGTAAATCTTGTCAACCGGCAGATGCTGCATATACGCAGCCAGCTTCTCGGACTGCTCCAGACCTTTGGCGTTCAGCGGCATGTTGATGCGTCCCTGAAAGCGATGTCCCTTGTTGCTGTCCGTTTCACCGTGACGGATTAAATATATTTTACCCATTAAGCCTTCGCCCCTTTTTTAGATTGCTCTGCCAGGGAAAATTCCTTCATCTCCGCATGCACGCCTGCTTCCTCAAAGGTTTCCATTTCTTTGTAGGCCTTGATGCCGGCATTGAACAGCGTAAAGCAGACAGCAGCGCCCTCACCGGCGCCGTCGGGAATATTCAGGCGCAGCGGTGCCGTAAGCCCCAGCTCCTGCAGGCATTCTTCCGCGCCCGGCTCTGCGGAAACGTGACCGGCAAAGCAGTAGTCGAGCACGGCAGGTGCCATATCCGCCGCCTTTTTGGCAGCCTTGCAGACAGCAACGCCGTCCAGCATTACCGGCACCTTCATAGCTGCAGCCTGCAGCAGAGCGCCGGCCATAGCGGTGCGTACCATCTCATTATCAGGATTGGAAAGGCAGCCGAAGCCCAAAAGCTCCAGTCCCTTCTCGTGTACCAGCTCCTGCACCAGGGCAGCGCCCTCCTCCAGAGCATCAGCCTCCTCCTCCGAGGTTACCAGCAGAGCCACGGCCTTCGCACCGGTTTCTGCAGCCAGCACATTCACCGGCCATTTGGCGTGCATAATTTTTTCGGCCTGAGCAGCCTCTTCGATACCGCACCATACCAGTAAATCGCGTTTAGGATAATCTAAATCCTCTTTTTCATAAATACCCTTGATACCGCAATAGCGCGAGGTCATTTCTTCCAGCTTGGCCAGACTGCCGACCGGCTTGATCAGATTATCAAAGCGTATCTGCGCCAGCTTCATACAGCCTCTGTCGGCAGGCACAATCTTTTGGATTATTTCTTCTATATGCATAGCATTTTTCCTTTCTGTCTCTTTATAATTCGGCAAAATATTGCCGGGGAAATATATCAGATTATATAGGTTGCGAGCATCAGGTAAACCACAACGCCGCATTCCGTCAAAAAGCCGTAGGTATCACCGGTAAGGCCGCCCAGCTGACCGCTGAGGAAATGCGCAATGCCCTGGCAGATAACGAAGGCCGCTATTGCCGTATACAAATACGGCAGGCCGCAGGCTGCGACAAGCGCCAGGCAGAGTGCAAAGGCAATATAGGTATACATCGGCTTGGCATAGGCCTTAAACATATGACCGATGCCGGTTTTGCGTGCATACTTGTAGTTGACGATGTAGGTAACCATAAAGGTACGCGTTGCTACAAAAACTGCAACCAACGCAAACGACAGCTTAACCGGCGGCAGCGTAGTATAGGCAGCCACCTTCAGCAGCACGAGGCAGACAAGCGCGATAACGGCATTGGAGCCTACGTGGCTGTCCTTCATGATTTCCAGCATACGCTCACGGTCACGGGCGCTGAAAACACCGTCGGAGGTATCCATAAAGCCGTCATACATCAAAGCGCCGATAATAATCAGCTCCGCCAGCACCAGCATCACTGCGCGCATCAGATCAGGGGTGTGCAGATAATACAGTCCGTAATTTACCGCACCCATAAAAACGCCCATTACCAGGCCGACCAAAGGGAAGTACGGTACACTGCGGCTGAAATCGTTATCATGCCAGTCCGTGCGGTTGGAAAAGCGGATTCTGGTCAAAAATTCCAGACAAGTTACAAAATCACGCATCACATCACCTGCTTAAATGATTATACACATCCATTGCTGCCTGCAGCACAACAATAGCCAGAGAAGCACCGGTGCCCTCACCCAGGCGCATACCGGCATCCACAATCGGCGAAAGCTGCATCAGCTCCAGCATTTTCTTATGAGAAATATCGCTGCTCAGATGCGAGCAAAGCATATAATCGCGGCACTGCGGATAGAGGCCGTAGGCCAAAAGTGCTGCAGCCGTAGCATTAACACCGTCAACCATTGCCGGTACGCGGCGACGGGCTGCACCGATAATTACACCGGCCAGACCTGCGTGGTCATAGCCGCCGACCTTACAGAGAATGTCCATCGCATCACCCTGCTTCGGCATATTTTTAGCCAGACCGTCGATAACAACCTGACGTTTAATCTTCATGCGTTCGTCATTGATACCGCTGCCACGGCCGACAGTCAGCTGCGGATCCAAGCCTAAAAACGCGCTGGCAATAGCAGAGGTAGAGGTTGTATTGCCGATGCCCATTTCGCCTGTATAAAGCATATTGTAGCCTTGGTCGATGCACATATCAGCCATTTCGATGCCGACGGCAATAGCCTTTTCAGCCTGCTCGCGCGTCATCGCCGGTCCCTGGGTGAAGTCATTTGTTCCCCAAGCTACCTTTTTCTGATACACCTTGGGCAAATCGCTCAAATCAAAGGCAGTGCCTACATCACAGACGAAAACATCGGCGTGCGCATGACGAGCCAGCACGGTAGCACCGGCAGTACCGCGCATATAACCGTTAATCATCTGACGCGTAACCTCCTGCGGATAAGCGCTGACACCGTATTTCGCAATACCGTGGTCACCGCACATCAGAACCATCGCCGTCTTTAATTTATCCGGTAAATCCTTGCCGATCATACCTGCAAGTCCTACAACCATATCCTCCAGCTTGCCCAGATTAGCTGCCGGCTTGTCTATCTTAGCGTAGCCTGCCCGCACTTCTTGCATACGTTCTTCATCCAGAGCAGGTATTATGATTTTCTCCATATCAGTCGTTATTCTCCTTCATCCTCAAATTTAAAAGCCAATTTTTTTACGTCTACAGCCTGACCTGCCACACAATAATAAACATGGTCAGCCTCATCTGCCACACGCTGGTTAACCCAGCCGGCAAGGTCACGGTATTCACGCGCCATCTGATTATCCGGCACAATGCCGCTGCCCACCTCATTCGTAACAAAGACAACGATTTTACCGCAATTACGTGCTGCTGCCAGCACCTTGTCAATTTCGTCAAATACTACCTGACAGCGCTCCAGGAATTCACCCTCCGGCGCATCCTTGCCATAAAGCAGGTTACACATATAAACAGTCAGGCAGTCAAACAGAACCGCTCCTGTTTCCGCTGACAGCGCTTCAAGCGTGCGCTCGGCATGATAAGGCGCTTCGTGATTAATCCAACGTGCATCACGACGCTCACGGTGCAGACGCACGCGCTCCGCCATTTCCTCATCTAAGATTTCTGCCGTAGCAACGTAATCGCATTTGGGAGAATAATGCAATACATAGCGTTCTGCAAATTCGCTTTTGCCGCTGCGGGCTCCGCCGGTAACCATAATAATTTTTCCAGGCATATTTCAACCTCCCTTCGTTTTTGTAAGCTGCATGCTTTTCATTTTATACATATATGAAAAAAGCTCCCTTGCGGGAGATTCACAAAATGCAGCTGCAGCCAAAAATTCTATATTTACGCATACCAAAGCCAGCCTATCTCCCGTAGGCTCCAAGCTTCGTAACAGGCAGGTCTCCTGGCTTAGCTTCATCGCCCTCAGCGCCTTCCCAACTTGCGTCAGTGACATAATTGCCTGGGCTCCGCTTACAGTAGCGGGACTGCTCCGGATTCTCACCGGCATTCCCTTTTCAGCACCGGCCTCAACCGGCGCACCTGTCAAAAAAATTCCAAGTATATATATTCGACAGCAATTCCTATAATCCTGCTAAGGCGCAAAAAAAGAGCTGCCTAAGCAGCTCTTTCAGGAATTTCGTTATTTTGCGTAATCAACAGCACGAGTTTCGCGGATGATAACAACCTTAATCTGACCGGGATATTCCATTTCATCTTCAATCTTCTTGGAGATATCGCGTGCCAGAAGCACAGCGGAAGCATCATCGATAACATCCGGCTTAACCATAATGCGGATTTCGCGGCCAGCCTGTACGGCATAGCATTTTTCAACGCCCTCAAAGGACTCAGAAATTTCTTCCAATCGAGTTAAGCGCTTCAGGTAGCTTTCCAGAGTTTCGCGTCTTGCACCCGGACGGGCAGCAGATACTGCGTCAGCGGCAGATACCAGAACAGCTTCAACACTCTTAGGCTCGCAGTCACCATGATGCGCCAAAATAGCATTGACAATCAGGTCGGACTCACGGAACTTCTTGGCAATTTCGCCGCCGATTTCAACGTGAGAGCCTTCCATTTCATGGTCAATAGCCTTGCCGATATCATGCAGCAGGCCGGCACGTTTAGCCAGAACAACGTCAACACCGAGCTCAGAAGCCATTACACCTGCCAGGTTAGCAACCTCAACAGAATGGTTCAGGACATTCTGACCATAGCTGGTACGATATTTCAGGCGACCCAGCAGCTTAATCAGTTCGGGATGCAGGCCATGCACACCGACAGCAAAGGTAGCCTGTTCGCCGGCTTCCTTAATTTTCTGCTCAACCTCTTTTTGTGCCTTTTCAACCATTTCCTCAATGCGGGACGGATGAATACGGCCGTCATTAATCAATTTTTCCAGAGCGATACGGGCAACCTCACGGCGTACCGGATCGAAGCCGGAAATAATAACAGCCTCCGGAGTATCATCGATAATCAGATCGATGCCGGTAAGGGTTTCCAGAGTGCGGATGTTACGGCCTTCACGACCGATGATGCGGCCCTTCATTTCATCGTTAGGCAGGCCTACTACAGAAACGGTGGTTTCCGCTACATGGTCTGCTGCACAACGCTGAATTGCCAGAGAAATAATTTCTCTTGCCTTGCGGTCTGCCTCATCCTTAGCCTGTTGCTCCAGATCCTTAACCATCATAGCAGATTCGTGCTTAACCTCGTCCTCGAGGGATTGCAGCAGCTCCTGCTTTGCTTCGTCACTGGTCAGTCCGGAAATACGCTCCAGTTCAACCTGACGTTTTTCCAGCATTGCCTCAGCCTTCTCCTGAGCAGCGTTCAGGCGCTGTTCCTTGGAAGCCAGCTTTTCTTCCTTGCGTTCGAAGGATTCGATTTTACGGTCCAGATTTTCTTCTTTTTGCAGCAGACGACGCTCCTGACGCTGCAGGTCATTACGTCTGTCTTTATTTTCACGCTCCATTTCGGAACGCAGACGATGGATTTCTTCTTTAGCCTCCATCATGATTTCTTTGCGTTTTGCTTCGCCGGTCTGCTCCGCATCCTGTACAATACGGATAGCCTGCTCTTCTGCAGTAGCAATTTTACCTTCAGCAACATTTTTGCGAACCAGATAACCTACTGCACCGCCGGCCAGACCAACAACAACAGCTGTACCGATAATTTCTAAAATCGTCCTCACCTCCTAAATGTAGATTTTTCCAAGATTTTTTTGCATAGTAACAGCAGGCGCCTGTTTGCGTCTGCTATAGATGTCCTTATTCCGTTGAATCTATAATAAAATATGTATTATCTATTCTGAAATAGGGCAAAAAATAAGGCAACCGCTTTACGCGTCGCCTCGTGAAAATCGTAGATATTAACACGATTGCATAACTACATTATAGATTATATTTAACAAAATTGTCAAGTTTAACCGCTATATATTGTCTGAAAAATGCAATTTACCCAATATAATGTGCACATATCTTGATGAAAAGCCGCGAGCCGCCATAAAGCGCCCCGCAGCCGCATATATTTTTTTGTTATCTGTTTCTGCTGTTAGCTTACGCTGATTGCGCTGCACGAAAAGCTGTGCCGCGTTCTCCGCCTGCCCTTCTTCAATGTCAGGCGTAAAGCGTTCCATAATTTCCGCAACCACGTCCGGGCGTATGCCGCGCTTGGTCAGCTCCAGCTGCAGATGCTGTCTGCCGTAATAGCGTTTGGCCAGCCATGCTTCGTACACCCTATTGGCGTAACGCTCCTCGTTCAGCAGACCGTAATCCTCGAGCTTGGCCACCGCCTCCAGCGCCTGCTCCTTAGTTGCACCCTTGCGCTGCAAGCGCTCCACCATATCCTTATGGCTGTAATCACGGTAAGACAATAAATCCAGCGCGCAGTCATAAACCTGCTGCGCGCCGGTAAAGCCTTCTTCCTTTTTCTTATTCCTTAAAGATCGACTCCACATCCTGCAACGGCTCCTCAGCTGCTTCCTTATTATCGCTCTTGGCAATCGTCACTGCGCGGATTTTAGCTTCGATTTCTTGGGCAATTTCCGGATTCTCACGCAAAAAGTCTTTAACCTTTTCCTTGCCCTGACCTAAACGGATATCACCGTAGGAATACCAGGCACCGCTCTTGTTGATAATATCAAGGTCTGCGCCCAGATCAACAAGGCAGCCTTCATGAGAAATGCCTTTGCCATACATAATATCGAACTCAGCCTGTCTGAACGGAGGTGCTACCTTGTTCTTGACAACCTTAACGCGGGTACGGCTGCCGATAACATCGTTGCCGTTTTTCAGCGTGTCGATACGGCGTACATCCATACGGACGGTAGAGTAGAATTTCAGTGCGCGGCCACCGGTAGTGGTTTCCGGATTACCGAACATAACGCCGACCTTTTCACGGATCTGGTTGATGAAAATAGTAGCACACTTGGATTTGGAAATCAGACCTGTCAGCTTACGCAGAGCCTGGCTCATCAGACGTGCCTGCAGGCCTACGTGGGAATCACCCATTTCGCCTTCGATTTCGGCACGCGGAACCAAAGCTGCAACGGAGTCGATAACGATAATATCAATAGCGCCGCTGCGTACCAGTGCGTCAGCAATTTCCAAAGCCTGTTCGCCGTTATCCGGCTGAGAAATCAGCAGATCGTCAATATCTACACCCAGATGACGGGCATATTCCGGATCCAGTGCATGCTCCGCATCGATAAATGCTGCATAGCCGCCCATCTTCTGAGCTTCGGCAATCATATGCAAAGCAACGGTAGTTTTACCGGAAGATTCGGGACCGTAAATCTCAATAACGCGTCCGCGCGGAATACCGCCGACACCAAGAGCAATATCCAGTGATAAAGCGCCTGTAGGGATAACCTCTATATTCATTTTGGCACTTGCTTCGCCCAGCATCATAATGCTGCCCTTGCCAAAATCCTTTTCAATCTGGTGCATCGCCATGTCTAAGGCTTTCTTTTTATCTGCGTCCATCTGCCTGCCTCCTAATATATAAATTTAAATTTAATCAATTCACTGCCTTTATTATACAAACAAAAGTTTCCTTTGTCAAGAAAAGTTTTGTTATTTGATATTCTGTTTAGCAGCCTCCAGCTGTGCCTGCTTTTCCTTTTCTTCCAACAGGTGCTTGATTTCATCCTGAGTATATTCATAGGTGCTGTTGCAGAATTCGCAGTGTGCTTCCGTAGTTTTGTCCTGCGCCAGCTCCTCCAGAGATTTTACATCAAGGTTGCCCAAAGCCGCCAGAATGCGCTCACGGCTGCAGCGGCATTTGAAGCTCAGGGGAATGGTTTCTTTAATATCAACGTCCAGACCGCGGCCGAGAATTTCAATCATCTTTTGCGGAGTATAACCGATTTCCAGCAGCTGGGTTACATACGGAGTCAGTTTAACGTTGTTTTCCAGCTTTTCCAGAACCTCGTCGGTGCAGCCCGGCATAGCCTGAATAAAGAAGCCGCCGGATGCGGTTACGTTGCCGTCCTTGTCAACCAGTACGCCCAGAGCAACGCTTGTCGGTGTCTGTTCGGAAACATAGAGGTATTTGGTCAGGTCGCTGGCGATTTCGCCGTCCTGCAGCTCGCAGTAGCCGGTGAAGGGCTCTGCATTCTGCAGATAACGCGTTACGATAATATTACCCTCGCCGATGCCGCCGCCGACATCCAGCTTGCCATTTTTCAGGGGCAAAAATGCATCGGGGTTTTCCACATAACCGCGCACTGTGCTGCCTTCGGCATCTGCTACTACCTCGCCCAAAGGGCCATCGCCCTTCAGACGCAGGCTGATGCGCTCGTTATCCTTCATTGTTGCGGCCAGCAGCAGCGCGCCGTTCATTGCACGTCCCAGAGCAGCGCTTGCCAGATGGGAGCAGCCGTGCTTTTTAGCTGCTTCCTGTACCAGATTAGTGGTGCATAATGCATAAATACGTACACCGTCGGCCGTAGCCTTTGTCAAAACATCTTCCATAATATCTGCCTCACAATCCTGCCTTACGGCAAAAATTTTACTTGCTTAATAAAACAAGCCCACTAAACTACTGCTAGCGGGCTTGCAAATTTCATGCATGGGGAACAGCCTGTTATCAGCTCTTCCACAATGTCAATTATAAATCATAATAGTCAAAAAGGCAAGCGGTGAAAATGTTACATTTCTTTGAAGAGATTTACCATTTCCATTGCGGTCATTGCGCAGTCTACGCCCTTGTTGCCGGCCTTGGTGCCTGCACGTTCTACAGCCTGCTGAATGTTTTCGGTGGTGAGTACGCCGAAGGCTACGGGTACGCCGGTTTGCATGCTTACCTGAGCGATGCCTTTGGAGGCTTCGGCGCATACATAGTCAAAGTGCGGGGTTGCGCCGCGGATTACGGCACCTAAGCAGATTACTGCGTCATATTTGCCGCTTTCTGCGAGTTTTTTTGCTGCCATGGGGATTTCGAAGGCGCCCGGTACCCAGGCTACGGTGAGATCTTCGTCAGCTGCTTCGTGGCGGATCAGGCAGTCGATGCAGCCGCTGAGGAGTTTGCTGGTGATGAATTCGTTGAAGCGGGCTACGACGATGGCGATTTTCATGTTTTTGGCGGTGAGTTTTCCTTCTAAGGTTTTCATGTTTTGTTCCTCCTAATGGTTTTATGTTTTACGTTAATTTATACTTTTTTTACTTTCCACAGTTGCAGCCACAGCCTTCGTGCAGCTTGTGTCCCATTTTCTCTTCTTTAACGTCGAGATAGTGCTCGTTGTATTCGTTAGGCTCCATGATGATGGGCACGCGGTCGGTGATGGTGATGCCATAACCGGAGAGACCGATGCGTTTTGCGGGGTTGTTGGTAATCAGGCGGATGCTGGTGAGTCCGAGGTCAACCAGAATTTGTGCACCCATGCCGTAATCACGCAGGTCGGGAGCAAAGCCCAGGCGAACGTTCGCCTCAACGGTATCAAGGCCCTGATCCTGCAGTGCGTAAGCACGGATTTTATTAGCCAAACCAATACCACGGCCCTCCTGACGCATGTAAACAACAGCGCCGCAGCCTTCCTTTTCAATCATCTTCAGAGCGGTTGCCAGCTGATCGCCGCAGTCGCAGCGCAGGCTGCCGAAGGCATCACCGGTCAGGCACTCGCTGTGTACGCGCACGAGCACATCCTTTTTACCGGCAACATCGCCCTTGACAATAGCAACATGACAAAGGTTGTCCAAATCGTTTTCATATGCAATGATGCGGAAATTGCCGTATTTAGTCGGCAACGCAGCCTCAGCGGCACGATGCACCATTTTTTCGTGTGCCTTGCGATAGGCAACAAGCTCGGCAACAGTGATGAAAACGAGCTTATGCTTTTTAGCGAACTCGATTAAATCCGGAGTGCGCGCCATATGGCCGTCATCGTTCATAATCTCGCAGCAGATGCCCACGGGCTGCAGGCCTGCCAGCTTGCACAAATCAACAGTAGTTTCGGTGTGACCGGTACGCACCAGTACACCGCCCTTGCGTGCGCGCAGCGGGAAAACGTGACCCGGACGGCGGAAGTCGCTCGGCTGTGCGCCCGGCTCAGCGCATTTTTTCATGGTATATGCGCGCTCATAAGCGGAAATACCGGTGGTGGTGTCAACATGGTCAATAGAAACAGAGAAGGCTGTTTCGTGATTGTCGGTGTTATGCGTTACCATAGCGCCGAACTGCAGCTTGTCCATAACCTCGCTGTCTGCCGGCATGCAGATAAGTCCGCGTGCTTCCTTAGCCATAAAGTTAATAGCCTCGGGAGTGCACAGCTCGGCTGCCATAATCAGGTCGCCTTCGTTTTCGCGGTCCTCGTCATCGGTTACCAATACCATCTGACCTGCTTTAATCGCAGCGATGGCTTCATCAATTGTATTATACTTAAACTTTTCCATTTTCTACCTCTTTGTTGCTGCTCAGATAAACCCATTCTCCAGCAGCATATTTTTATTTAAAGCAGGCTCCTGAGTCTGCTTGGGGTTAAATTTTAACATTTGCTCTACATATTTGCCGACAATATCCGTTTCCAGATTTACGCTGTCGCCCACATCCTTAAAGCCAAGCGTTGTTTCCTTGGCAGTATGCGGAATCAGCGATACGGAAAAGCTGCTTTCCGTAACCTGCGTCACCGTCAGGCTGATACCATCAATCGCAATACTGCCCTTTTTGATGATATATTTCAAAAGCTCCGGCGGGGTGTTGATAGTCACCACCATCGCAATGCCCTCCGGTCTGCGGCCGGCAATTACACCCAGTCCTTCCACGTGTCCGCTGACGATATGACCGTCAAGACCGTCGCACAGGCGCAGCGTGCGCTCCAGATTTACTCTGTCGCCGGCATGCAGGCTGCCGATATTGGTCAGGCGCACGGTTTCCGGCATCACGTCGGCGGTAAAGGCGGTGTCATCCATGCTTACTACCGTAAGGCAGGCGCCGTTGACGGCAACGCTATCACCGATTTTCAAATTCTGCAGTACCTTCACCGCAGCAACTGTCAGGTGATAGGATTCACCCTGCTGCGCCAGCTTCTGCACCGTGCCCAGTTCGGCTACCAATCCTGTAAACATTATTCCGCCTCCTTCGGCAGCTCCTGCTTATCCAGCTCCGGCACCAGACCTGTTATCAGTACATCACTGCCCAATTTTTCCATCTCGACCTCTGTCAGCTGCCAACCTGTTTCTACTAGGCTGCTGCCTGCACCGCCTACCGGCGGCAGAGCGGCAGCGCCGCCGATCAGCTTGGGCGCTACAAAGGCGCACACTCTGTCAGCAAGGCCTGCATCAAATAAGGCACCGTGAATTGCACTGCCTCCTTCTACCAAAAGGCTGGCAATACCGCGCTCAGCCAAGGCCTGCACCACCTGCGCCACAGGCAGCACGCCGTCAGCCAGCGGCAGACGTACCACCTCTACGTTAGGCAGAGCAGCCAGCGCTTCCGCCTTAACGATATCGGAATCCAAGCCGGTAAAAATAATCGTGTCCGCCAGCGGATTCAAAACTGCTGCCATCAGCGAAATCTTCAGGCTGCTGTCGAGCACCACGCGCACCGGATTTTTGCCGCGCACCAGACGGGTGGTCAGCTCCGGGTCATCCTCCAGCACTGTGCCGATGCCGACAAGCACAGCGTCATGCTGCTTACGCAGACGATGCGCGAAGGTGCGTGCCTCCTCGCCGGTAATCCATTTGCTGTCGCCGGTAGCAGTAGCGATTTTGCCATCCAATGTCATAGCGTATTTTAAAGTAATAAACGGACGCTGCTTCGTAATCCAGGTAAAGAAGCGCTCATTTAGGCGCTTAGCCTCCTTTTCGCACACGCCGGTAACAACCTCGATACCCTGCAGGCGCAGATATTCCAAACCCTGACCTGCAACCTTGGGGTTAGGATCAAGGCAGGCAACCACAACCTTGCCGATGCCCGCGCGCGCCAAGGCTACGCAGCAGGGACCGGTGCGTCCGTAATGTGCGCAGGGCTCCAACGTTACATAGGCCGTTGCACCCTGAGCCATCTGCTTAGCCTCCGCCAAGGCATTGACCTCGGCATGCGGTTCGCCGGCCTTATGGTGATAGCCCTCACCCACAATATTGCCTTCGGCATCCACAATCACGCAGCCAACCATCGGATTGGGACTGGTATTGCCCTCTGCCTGCAGCGCCAGCTCCAGGGCCCGCTGCATATATGCTTCATCTGTCATTCTTGCCAAAATATCACCTTCCAGTAATATAAAAAACCGCATAAAGACCTAAGGAGCCCATATGCGGTAAAAAACTGTTTTGCCACCTTTTATCATCCAGACTATACTGTCGGTACCGGAATCGCACCGGTTCATGCGTTGCTGCGCTAGCGGACTTTACCGCCGATCGGGAATTGCACCCTGCCCCAAAGGTTACATTATGAAGTTATTTTTATTATAGCGTCAAAATTTCTTCCAGTCAAGAAAACTATACGTGAACGGCCGCGTCAGTTTACTGTAGGAATCAAAAGG
>NZ_GL830872.1 GCF_000188175.1 Phascolarctobacterium succinatutens YIT 12067
ATTGAATTTGCGCAACTTATTATACGTTATCCCGCAGGGATGTAGCTAACGCTTTGTAATAGGCAATAAAAAAGACTTCTTAGATGCAGTTTATATTTCACTGCTTTCTAAGAAGTCTTTTGTGTTGTGTATTTGATTAGCTTGGATTTAAACTATGTATTATAGACAATCTTCCAACTTAACTTTACCATGAATTGTTCTTAGGTCTTTTAACGTAAGGGAGTAGTTGTTGGAGGTAATATCAAATTTTGACTGATAATAGGGGGTTGGTATTTGCATTAATCCAAGCATAGTATCGTATATCATATCGTTTGTGAAAAAAATCTCCTGATTGTTTTTTAGATTACTGATTAACTCTGGATTTTCTTGCTTAAACTTATTTGAAAAAGAGAAGTATATAGGTATTTTAACAATTTCTTTGACAGAAGGATGCTTTTTATAGTTATTGTAGAAGTATTCTGTACCATGGCAGAATTTTAATTTTAATTCTTCTCCGTGGTCAGCGAAGTAAAGCATACCATCAACAGCAAATTTTTCAAAAAGTAATTTATGGATATTTGACATAATATAATCATTGTAGAGTACACTGTTATCGTAAGCATTTAGCAGACTGTCTGAATCATCCCATTTATTAAAATCACTGGGATAACGGCAATTGTACGAAGCATGTGAACCTAGAAGATTGATTATATATAAAGTCTTTTTGCTTGGTTTAGCTATTGATTTTAAGCAGTTGATAATGCGATCGTCAAAAGTTTGATTTTTTTGCCTTAGCCAAGTATCATTATGGTTTTTGTTTAACCAATATTGTTGATCAGCCTCATGACCTATACGGCCAACTATATTATCATCAACCTGATTGCTAATCCAGACTACATTAAAGCCGCTTGCTTGCGCTATTTCAGTAATTGTAACAGCATTTGCATAGCTGATATTATTATATTGGTTTTTAGCTGTTAGTGCATATTCTAAAGATGATGTTGTTACACCAGCGTTGGAGAAGCCGTTTTTTAAAAGTATTATGTTATCGTTATCAGCATATTTTGTTAGCCATGGTGTAGTATTTCGTCTATAACCATAAGCAGACATGTTAGAGCGGGCATGAGTTTCTCCTATTATTAAAGCAAAATTACCTTCGGTAGAGGTTGAAAGAATATGCTTATCGCGATTTAATTGCTGTTTACGGATAGCACTTTCGGCGGTAAAACTTTCTATTTGGTTATGGCGTTTAATAGTGTCTTGAAGAGTTCTTGCCCAATAGGTTTTTTCAGCAAAAGCGATGTTTGAAGCAACAAGGACAATTGTCAACAAGCAGGCAAGACGGACGTTTGTAAATTGGGGGGGTACAAGAGTATGGGGTATCAACTTGGAATATAAAAACTTTATAACAGTAAAGATTAAAACTCCAAAAGCAATAAGCAGAAATATAATTGATGGTTTAGTATAGGTTAAAATGAATTCCAGACTTTCTTGTCTGTTGCTTTGAAGTACTGCAAGTAAACTGTCAACGGAAATTGGGACGCCAAAAATAGTGTAATATGCAGTGAACAATAATAAGGGGAAAAGTGCTGTCGTCAGGAATAATGCGTCTATAATAACTATTTTTTTCTTGGGTTGTATAGACATGCTAAGCAATTGATTGATAAGAATAGGAAGTATAAGTAGAGTATATCCAAATAAAAAATCTTTCATCAAGCGTTGCAGAAACATAGCTTCTGATTTGAAAGCTAATGCCGGTATAAGAAAGCCTATTAAAGAGGAGATAACACATAGGCAGATAATAGTTTTTTTCTTGCCATATAATTTGTATAGTGATAACCAAATATAGGAAAAGAGAAATATAAGACCGATGTTTTTGAAATCGAATAAGACTTCTTTTGATGATAGTAAATAGGCAATGATATAGTTTATAACTGTTAAAAATAAACTATAGATAACTGTAGTTGAATGTTTGGATAATGACATTAAGCAATCCTCCTTGATTTTGTTTTTAGTATAGTATAGTTTAGTTTAGTGACCTTATGCTAATTTGATGTAATGTGATTTAATTTTAACATATATCATATACTTACATTTCTATCAGCTTTACTTCTACCTTCAGTTCAGACAACAATGCCAGTAAATCGCCGAAAGTAAGCCAGACGGTAGCGGTGTTATCGTTCGGATGAATACCGATGATGGCGGATGGCGGTAAGTTTTTGCTGCTGACGAAGATAACGCTTTTGCTTGTATCGTTCAACAGGCCGAAGGGAGAAACTAAGCCTGACTGCAGTCCAAGATATTTTTCCAGACGCTCTGCCGAAGCGAAGCTGAGGCGGGAGCTTGCAAGCTTTACTGCAAGCTCTTTTAGGTCAACAGGCGTAGCTGCGGGGACGGTCAGAAGAAAGTGCTGCTTACCGTTACTGTTGCGCAAAAATAAGTTTTTGCAGATAACGGCGTTGGCAGGAATATCCAGTACATCGAATTCTTCCATAGAATAAACCGGCCGGTGTTCCGTACAGGTAAACGGTATGTTCTTAGCGTTTAGCAAATCATAGATGTCATTCTTGCCGAAAATCATAGACAATCTCCTTGCAGTAATTTTTTGTGTATCAATGTAATTTATTATAAGTCAACTAAGGATTTACGGCAAGCCGCAGGCTGTCTAAAATATGGAGAAAGCTCGGCGTTCATGCTATAATAATAGCAAAGCGAAAGGCGGAAAAGATAATGCGAAAAGTTATAATATATATTTTGGCGCTGCTGGCTTTGCTGGCAGCAGGCTGCGGCAGCCAACAGCCACAGCCGAAAGAGCTGCAGCTCTGCAGCAGCATGGGCACCAAGCTGACGGAGATTATTGCCGACAGCTACAGTAAGGCTGCCGGTGTAAAAGTAAATATAAGCTATCTGCCGGGAGGCACGCAGCAGGAACGTTTGGATTACCTGCGCAAGCATAAATTTGATGTCTGGCTGGGCGGTACGAGTGAGGAGTATTTCATGGCAGATGAGCAGCATATTCTGCAGCCGTATATTGCCAAGGAATCCTACAAGGTGCCGGCAGAGCTGCGTAACCGTACAGGACAATGGACAAGCCTGTATCTTAGCTATATCGCTTTGCTGAGCAATAAAAACAATCTGCATGCCTACGGTCTGTATGCTCCGGAAACCTGGGATGAGCTTTTGGCACCGCAGCTTAAGGATGAGCTGGCGATTGCCGACTTTGATCTTGGCGGAGCAAGCTTCGGCATGATTACAAGCATTTGGCAGATGCGCGGCAAGGCGCAGGCTATGGCTTATGCAGCCAAGCTTAATGCGCAGCAGCCGGTGTATACCAAGGGCTTCGGCGAGGCGGTAGACCTTGTATATATCGGTAAAAAAACCGTTGCTGTAGTGCCGTTGGATTATGCTCTGCAAATGGAAGCGCGTCACCGCCATCTGTTTGCGACAGTAGTGAAGGATGCCAACCGTACGATGCTTACCGGTGCGGCAATGATGCGCAGCGCAGAGCATCCGGATGAGGCGCGTGCCTTTTTAGATTATCTGATGAGTGACGCGGGCGTAGAGCTGTTGCCTGCTAACGGTTATCACTATATGTGGCATGTAAAAAAATATCCCTATAATGACGGCCGTAGGGAGCTTATAGGTAATGTCCGCGTGCCGGTAGATGATTTAAGCTGGACCTCGGTCTATAAGAGTGAGATTATCCGTCAATGGCGAGGTGCGCTTTAAAGGCATAAAAAAATTGGCGCTTTTACAGCGCCAATCAGCATTGTAAAACCTTATGCTTTACATGGTCCAGTGCCTGGTCAAAAAGACTGAGCACATGGCTGTCATCCAGAGAATAGATAACTTCTTTGCCATCCTTGGTAAATTTTACCAGGTTGGTGGCACGCAGCAGACGCAGCTGATGCGAAATAGCGGAATGAGTCATACCAAGGGAATCGGCAATGCAGGTAACGCACATTTCCTCGTGTGCTAACAGAGAGAGAATGCGGATACGTGTGGGATCGCTGAGAACTTTAAAAATATCTGCCATAGGCTGGATATATTTTTCGTCATCTTTGCCGGGGAAAGGCAAGGCATGATTGTGGATGTGTGTCATTTTTTTCACCTACTTTATTTTTTATTGTTTAAGCGCAGACCTTTATTGAAAAAGAATGCGAGTACTGCGTAATAAAAGAAGCCTCCGGTAGGAGTCTTGCTGATAAACCACGTCGGAAAAAGGAAAAAGCTTACACTGAGAAAGAGCAGCTGCGGCAAGCAGCCGAAAAGACAGCTGATGCCTTCCTCCTGCCATTTGCTTTTAATGTGCAGCGCACTGAAAACGCTGTAGCGTGAGGCAAAGGCTCCGAAGCAAATGCCGCTGAAGGCATAAAGAAGGAGGTTAACGATTTCGCCGAAGTTCATCTTACTTACCTTCTTTGCTGCTGAACTGCTTGAAAAAGCCGGTTTTGAGCAGCAGGCAGGCGATAACGCTGCCACCGATGGTGCTTACCAAAAACGGCGGAATAAAGAACCAGGCTACAGCCTTGCTGCCTAAAAGCAGAGTAGCCATAATCCAGGCGACGAAGCCACCGATGATACCGGTGCCGAAAATTTCACCGGCCATAGCTGCCGGCAATGTTTTGTAACGGCTGTAGGCCAGTCCGGCGAGGGCTGCACCAATCATACTGCCGGGGAAAGCCAGCAGTGAGCCTGTGCCAAGCATGTTGCGCAGACAGGCAATAATAAAGCCTATAGCAACGGCGTAATCAGGTCCCAAGAGAACCGCACCCATAACATTGATGGCATGCTGCACAGGGAAGCATTTGGAAACACCTGCCGGAATATAAATTAAATGTGCGCTCAGTGTGCCGATGGCAATCAGAAGCGCTGCTGATGTCAGCTTGCGGGTTTGCATATAAAAACCTCCATATGAAAGTTGTGTATGGCTAACAATGATATAACTATATTATAGCATTTAAATAGGTGTTTTGTGAACATATCTGAATAAATTCATAAGAAAATTTTTCAGAATATAAAAGCTTATTAAGCAGAACAGGAGTGATAAATTTGGCTTTGTTAGAAGGTATTAAGGTTGTTGATTTTTCCAAATGGCTGCCGGGACAATATTGCGGTATGCTGTTGGGTGATTACGGTGCAGATGTTATTAAGATTGAGGATTTGCAGGGTGATGCGACACGTCGCTTTTGGCCTGAAAAAACTAAAGGTATGAGCTATTGGCATTTGATGCTGAACCGCAATAAGCGAGGCGTTGCCTTGAATCTTAAAAAGGACGGCGGACGTGATTTGCTGCTGAAGCTGTTGCAAGAGGCCGATGTTTTTCTAGAGGGCTTCCGTCCGGGATATCTGGCGCGTTATGGACTGGATTATACAAGCGTGCATAAAATCAATCCGCGTCTGGTGTACTGTTCGATTACCGGCTTCGGCCAGGAATCGCATAAGCCGGCGCATGATTTGAATGTTGTGGGGCTGGCAGGCTTAAACAATCTTGATGATGTCGGCAGAGCCTGCGTATCTGAGGTGCAGGTGAGCGCCGTAGGCAGCGGTCTGAATGCTTTGAGTGCGATTTCGATGGCGCTGCTGGCGCGCGAACGTACCGGCAAGGGACAGTGGCTCGATGTCAATCTATATGCTACGGCGTTGTCTATGCAGGTGACGGGCATCAGCGCTTTGTGGGGCTGCCGGGAAACTGGTGAAAAGCCCTTTGGCCGTATAGCGCATTATTATAATATTTATCGTACCGCAGATGGCAGATATATGACAGTTGGTACTATCGAGCCTAAGTTTTGGCAACGCTTTTGCGATTTAATTGAATGTCCGGAGCTGGAAAAACGCCAATATGATTTTGCTCATGAGGAGGAGCTGCAGCAGCTGGTAGCTGCCAAAATTGCTGCTAAAACTCAGCAAGAGTGGCTGGAGCTTATCGGCGGCGCAGAATTTTGCGTAACGCCTGTATGCAGCCTGGAGGAAGCACTGGACAGTAAGCTGACGGCGCAGGAGTATATCCTGCAGGAAGCAGACAGTGATCTTGGAAGGCTGCAGTATATCGGCGGTCCGGTGAAGTTCAGTGAGGATGCAAGTACCATCCGCATGAGAGCGCCTAAGCTCGGCGAACATACGCTGGATATTTTGCAGGAACTGGGATATAATGATAATGAAATCAGCGCTTTGCATGAAGAGGGCGCAATATAGGATTTTTTGGTTGTAGTGTGTTTATGAAGCAGGAGGCCAATATGAGGAAAATATTAAAGCTTTTTATGACGTTTGTTTTTGCCTGCTGCCTGTTCGTAGGCGTTAATCCTGCAGAGGCAGGTTTAATCAGCAGAGAGCAGGAAATTGAAATGGGTCAGCAGACAGCTAAGCAGCTGGAGGCGCAATACGGCGTGTCGCAGGATGCTGCGCTGCAGGAAAGAGTTAACCGCATCGGCCAAAGACTGGCGAAAGTTTGCGGACGTGATGATATCACCTTTTCCTTCAAGGTGCTCAACAATAATGAGGTCAATGCATTAGCCTGCCCCGGCGGCTTTGTTTATGTGTATAAGGGACTGATTGACTACATGCCGACAGACATGGAGCTGGCTGGCGTTCTTGGTCATGAGGTGGGACACGTAGCCAAGAAGCATACAGTAAATGCGATTGAAAAGCAGATGTGGACCTCACTGATTCTGATAGCTGCCACCCGCGGACAGGGCATGGGACTTGTGCAGGCAGCGCAGCAGGCGTTGTTTGCCGGCTACAGCCGTACTGATGAGCGCGGTGCCGATAAGGAAGGCGTAAAAAACAGTATCGCAGCGGGCTATAACCCTTACAGCATGCTGATTACCGTGTGGAAGCTTGATGATTTGTCCAAGCAGGGCGGCGGTGCGAAATACGGTCTGTTCAGCAGCCATCCCGAGCCGGAGGAACGCGTAAAACGCGTTATGAAGCAGCTGAAGGAATATAACATTCATCCCGATGTTGTTGTTAAAGATGATGACCATGCGACTGTTACCGAGGGCAACTGGAGCTTTAACGTAAGTCAGAGTATTGGTAATACCAAGGGCAAATATCGTGCCTATATGCTTGCCGGCGGCTTGTGGAACGTGCGTCAGCGCGGACCTGTAAACCCCAACCATTTTGTGGTTTATGACAACGGCATTACGGCAGATATCTATTATGACGATATCCAGGTTTTCCGTCTGTATACTCAGGATGCAGGTGCCTTTGGCAGTGCCGGAGCTTATGCCGCAGCCTGCGTTGATATGCTGCGTGATTGGGCGCAGATAGCCAATGCTAATGATGCTAAAGCTAAGAGCAGCACCAAAAAGAAATAAGCAGATTTAGGCAATAAATAAAGCCATACCATGCTAAGCGTTTTGCTTAGCGAGGTATGGCTTTTTAGTTGCTTTTAAACGGTAAGATGAGAAGGGATGCTTACAGTACCTTTTGCAGCAGATTCAGCACGTTTTTATGGGTAATTTTTTCAACGGTGCTGGCGCTGTATTTTTTAGAAAGATATTCATACACTGCACTGTAATCCTGCACGCCGTGGAGGTTGTAGGGCGGATGGCTGATGCCGTCAAAGTCGCTGCCGAAGCCGATATGGTCATCGTTGCCCATGATGTTCAGCATATAGTCGATATGGCGGTAAATGCTTTCGATGCAGGCATCGTTGTAATCGTGCTCCAAAAATTGACCGGCAAAGGTAACACCGATGAGGCCATCATTTTCGTTGATTGCCAAAATCTGCTTGTCATCCAGGTTACGCGGATGCGGGCAAAGAGCCTTGGCATTGGAATGAGTTGCGATAATGGGCTTGCTGCTGGTCTCGATAACATCCCAGAAGCCTGCGGGTGCGATGTGGGAAACGTCAACCAGCATACCGAGCTTGTTCATTTCAGCAACTACTTGGCGGCCGAAAACGGTAAGACCGCCGCCGCTGCCTTCTTCGTTAACGCCGTCGGCAATATCGTTACGGTTGCTCCAGGTAAGAGTCATTGCACGCACGCCTAAGGCGTAAAGGCAACGCAGTGCTTCCAGGCTGCCGTCGATAGCGCCGCCTTCTTCAATGGCGAGCAGGGTTGCGGCCTTGTGGTTGAGCACATCGGCTGCATCCTCTTTTGTGAGCACCTGCAGTACGTCAATACCGTCTACATGCAGCTTCTTTACCTCTTGCAGGTATTTGTCGAGCAGCTGCAGGGTGTAGCGCAGGCCGCCGTAATAACGGAATTCGCGTGTGGGTACGAAAATAGCACAGAATTGCAGACCGCCGCCGAGAGCGATTTGACGCTGAATGTCAAAATGCTGGTCATTAGCATAAAGGCTGGTGCCTTTCTTATATAATTCGGTAAGGGTATCGCAGTGACAATCACAGATAAACATAGGGAAAACTCCTTTCAGAATTTATTAAACCCCCGCGTTTCCCGAACGTGGAACAGCGGGGGTTATAATACTGTAAATTTTTACTTAACAGTTAAAGGTACTTGCTTCTTACCAACCGGTGTAGTAGTAGAAGAAGGTCATACCGATGGTAACGATCATAGCACCGGCCATGGGGATTGCGGTGCGTTTTACCAGATCAAAGGAGGAAACGCCACCCATACCGGAAGATACTACGATAACTGCGGTAATCGGGGAGCAGTTACGCATGATGGAAGCTGCAAAGTGCATCGGCAGCAGCATCAGTACAGGGTGCAGGCCGCTGTGCGCTGCAACTGCCGGAGTAAGTGCGGCGAATGCGAAGAAGGGAGCGTTGCCACTGCCCATAACAATTGCGGATACAGCGATGATTGCTACCATAACCAGCATCATAGCCATCGGGCCGAAGCCTAAGTTTTTACTGCCGTCGATAAGAGTGGTGATAGCACCCATGGATACTAGGCCCTTAGCAAAGGTCTGACCTGCTACAACCAGGGTAATAACGTTAGCCATCTGCATACCTAAGCCGTCAAAGAAGGTCTGAATATCGCCCAGAACTTTTTGACCGTCACGCCAACGGCCGTACTCGCACATAACACCGATAGTCATGCCGATGAACATTGCCATAACGATGTTCATCTTAATAGTGGTAATCCAAAGAGAGCTGAAGGAAAGAATCAATGCCAGAGGAATTACCGGCAGGATAGCGTACCACATCGGTGCATTATCTGCTTCTTCTTCAACTTTTTCAACTTCCATAGGCTGCACTATATGACCGTCGCGTTTATCCATATATTTCTGAGTCAGGTAATGCAGAACGCCTACAACTACGAAGGCTACAGCAACGATAGGAACCTGATAATGACTCCAGTAAACTACAGGGTCAACGCCTGCGGTTTCAGCGGAGAGGATGGTACCGGTATCACTGGGGCTCCAGTCGAAGCAGAGGGTGGTTGCTACAGCAGCGGTTGCGGACAGACGGCTTACGCCCAAGCCCAACAGGATGGGGAACATGGTTACCATCAGCAGCATTGCCAGACCGGAGGCACTGTTGATGCACAGACCGATGAGCATACCGATAATCCAGGTGCCGCTCATTACCAGATAGGGGGATTTTAAAGCCATCAACGGTTTGATGGTTAAACGTACTAAAGAGCGGGAAGCGCCGATTTTATCCATATATTTAGCAAAAGCGCCTACAGACATAATGTTCAGGCCGAGTTTGCCGACATTAGAGCTGAAAGTTGCGCGGATAAATTCAAAGGCATCGAAAATTACGGAGCCTGTTGTAGCCTTAGCTCCTAAAATCTGGCTGTAACCCAGCATAGCAGCGATATACATCATGATAATACCGCCCATGAAGAGCACAGGCTGTGGTTTGTACTTTTTGTAAATCAAATAGCCAACCCAAAATGTTATAATTACAGAAATAACAATACCCAATTTTCATCATCCCTTTCTCTTATGAATTTATTTTACAAAAATTTAGGCAATTCCATTATAGCATAACTTTGCTGCATTAAGCAATAAAAAAACCTGCAATATTCCCCGCGAAGGGGACAGAATGCAGGTTTTTTTTAGTTAATTATTAATAAATGTCAATCTTCTAGAGACAAAACACGTAAAACATGTTGGATATAAATAGCCTGAATAGCTTTGGAACGGCCAAGACCACACAGATGACCGGTTGTTTTGATGCCTAAAGCTTCAATCTGAGTCTTCCAGCTGTCTTCCTCGTCGCCGTACATATCGTTTTTAGCATGGTCGCCGGCAACAACCATCAGGGGATACATATGTACATGCTTGTACTTGCGCTCCTGCAGTTTTTGCAGAACCGCTTCAAAATTAGGAGTATCCTCTTCTTCTACTGTTCCTACAATAGCAGGGAATTTCATAGAATCAAAGATTTCCTGCAGTCTGACATAGGTATAGCCGTGCGCTTTATTGTTATTACGCGGAGTGCCGTGGCCCATGAGAACTACACCTTCATCTGCAGCTAAGGGAGGAACCTGAACGGCAACAGCGGCTGCTGCCAGCCTATAATCCTCATCATTAACGATAAGCGGTTGGCTGATAATAATTTTTTGGAATTTAGCGGTGAATTTATCCCTGAGGCTGAGAATCTTCTGTTCGAATTCTTCACCATGCAGCAGATGCGTCGGCTGCAGCACTACCTCTTCGTAGCCTGCGTCAACCAGCTTTTGCAGAACTGTTTCCGTATCGTCGATTTTAATGCCTCGTTCAGCCAGACGTTTGCGGATAATTGCGGAGGTAAAGGCACGGTACTGGTCATAGGCAGGAAAGGCTGCTGCGAGTGCCTGCTCAATGCCGCCGATATCGTGGGTTCTGGTTTCGTCAAAGGTGGAGCCAAAGCTGATAACCACCAGAGCTTTTTTGCTATCCATATATAATATAGCACCTCTTCTTCATAAATTAATTTTTATTATAAAAATACTCTCCGCCCTGAAAAGCGGACGGAGAGTAAAAAGGTGTGAAAGAAATGAATTACTTGTTAAGTAAATTATTTAGCTTCCAGAGCATCCCAAGAATCGTTTGCTCTTTCAACAAACAGTTTTTGTACTGCTGCGTTTTCGCCCAGGCCGTGGATATAGGTGTTAACCTTGAAGCCTTCAGCCTGCAGTTGAGATTTAAAGGAATCAGGCTCGTCACCGGCCATATCGTTATTAGCATGGTCGCCTGCAACCATCATCAGCGGCATCAGAGTTACGTTCTTAATGCCTTTAGCTTTCAGTTGCGGAGTAACGGTGTCCAGATGCGGCCAGCCTTCTACGGAGAAGATGTAAGCGTTGGTATAGCCAAGCTCATTCAGACGGTCTTGCATTACTGCATAGTAAGCATTGGACGGATGCGGAGTACCATGAGCCATAATCAGAACAGCATCTTTTTTGCCGAGTTTCGGGAATTGAGTAGCAACTGCTTTCATGGTTTCGGTAATATCGTCAGCTTGACCTTCCTGGCCTTGCCAGTACATCAGCGGAGTGCCGAAGGTCATTTTCTTGAAGTCATTTTTGTGCAGGTTATAAACTGCATCTTTGTATGCATATTCCATGCCCGGAATAATATCCAGAGAGGTCAGAGCAACACGGGTGTAGCCTTCAGCTTTCAGTTGAGCCAGAGCTTGTTCAGGTGTCGGAATGGTGAGACCTTCATGAGCTTTGATACGGTCAATAATAATATGAGAGGTGAAAGCAGTAACTACTTTTACACCGGGATGAGCAGCTTTAATAGCGTCTACAGTTGCTTCAATAGTTTTAGCACGGCTGTCTTTAAAGGTGGTGCCGAAGCTCATAACAACGATAGCGTCTTTGTCAGGCAGGTTTGCCAGAGCCGGATTAACATTGGTTTTTACGCCGATTTGGGATGCCATAAGCAGAGCCGGGGTAGCGTCTTTAACTTCGTCGTTCAGTTGATATGCGGCATGGCTGGTAGCAGCAAAGCCTAAGAGGGCAGCGCAAGTCATAGATGCAACAGCAAATTTTTTCAGACTTTTCATTTTGAAAGCACTCCTTTGAAATTCATAATCATCAAAAATAGTAGAAGGTTCTTTTATAAACCTTACTTCTCTGTATTATATCACTTATAGTTGAGATGTCAACAAAAATAATAAGAATTGCTATTATGAAGCTGTAATAAAAAAACAGACTGCTGTTATCAGCAGTCTGTTGCAGGATTATTTCCTGAAAATTTTTTTGAAGCAGTCCTTCAGAGAACGATTGAGCATACCGCCTGCCGGGGCATTTTCGTATTCACGGTTACGGCTGTCGCTGAAGGAGGCAACAAGTGTGCCGTCAGACAAATCATAAAAGTTATAAATCAGGCTTAGCTGTGCATACGGATGAAAGCTTTCCGGTACCCAGCGCTGGCGTACAACATCTTCAGTCCAATAGTGGCGTTTTCCATCTTTGTCATAGTAATAATGTGTTTCTTGGGTAGTGTAATCTTCAAAATGACCGGGAACACGAATGGTGCGGTAGCCAAAATGATTAATGGTAACTCGCATTTCCAAATCTCTGGGCGCTAAATTTTTTTGGCTGGTTTTAACATTATGATATTCCGGCAGCGGCTTTTGCGTTTCATCTGTAGCAATCAGCTTTTGTTTGCCGGCAGCCTGCAAAACAGCGGCGAGGACTTTGGTTTCGGCATGTTCGTCCGATTTGAAATAGCGTGCGGGCTCTCCTTCCAGATTATCAATTTGGGTAATATGAATTTCTTTGACTGTACGCAGATTGTAATCAGGATGCTTATAGGGCTGATTAGCGAAGCAGGAAATGCTGACGCAGAGCAGCATAATGAATGTAAGCAGAAACAAAACTGATTTTTTCATAGCGGACCTCTCGAAAACTTATAGCAAATTAATCCTTCAGCATGCCCTTGATTCCTGCAAAGGTTTCCGGGCTGATGATATGCTCGATACGGCAGGCATCCTTTTCCGCAATTTTCTCGTCTACGCCTAGAAGCTCGTTGATGAAACGGGTGAGGGTTACGTGACGGTCGTAGACGGCAGCAGCTTTTTTCTGACCATCCTTGGTAAGCAGGATGCGGCCGTCAGGCTCCATGATAATATAGTTATCACGTTTAAGAATGCTCATAGCGCGGCTGACGCTGGCTTTTGTAAAATTTATTTCCTCCGCAATGTCGATAGAACGTACGCTGCCATTGCGTTTGGTCAGAACTAAGATAGTTTCCAAGTAATTTTCTCCGGATTCCAGCAGTGACATTTTTATAACCTCCATCAGTATCAGATGTAATATTTCGATTACTATTATTTTAACACATTTAATTCTTAACGTCACTAGCAGAGATAGTGTATAATAAAAAACAAACAAAATAGTCAAATGAGTAAGCTGTGGCTATCTAAAATAGATGATCAGAAACGGAAAGAGGTAGTGATATGTTAAAATTTATGCAGGAAACACTAAGTGTCTGGGAGCTCCTGCAACATACAAAAAAACCGATAGTACTTTACGGAATGGGCAACGGAGCCGATAAAATTATCGACTGGTGCGAAGCAAACGGAGTGCAGGTGCAGGGTGTATTTGCCAGTGACGAGTTCGTCCGCGGACAGCAGTTCCGCGGCTTTACGGTAGAACGCTATGATGTGCTGCGTGCGCGTCTGGGCAATGAGCTTCTGGTTGTTATCGCTTTTGCCAGCGAAAGACCGGAGGTGCTGGAGCGCTTTGCGCAGCTGGCTGCCGAGCAGGAGGTTGTGGCACCGCATCTGCCGCTTTTTGATGAGGAAGAAACTGTAAGCGCCGCCTGGCTGCAGCGTTACGAAGAGCAGCTGACGCAGGTTTATGACAGACTGGCGGATGAACAGTCGCGCAGAGTTTTTGCGGCTACGCTTAACTATAAGCTTAGCGGCAAGATAAGCTATCTTTTTGACTGTGAAACGCAGCGTGAGGAGGATATCAGGATGTTGCTTGCGCCGACAGCCGAAGAAGTATATATGGATCTTGGTGCCTATAACGGTGATACCATACAGGAGCTGGGACGCCTGACTGACTGGCAATGGCGCGAGGTGCTGGCGGTAGAGCCGGATCGCCGTAACTGCCGCAAGCTGCGTCTGCTGGCAGATGAGCTAGCGGAGAAGGGGCTTACTGTCGAGATACACGAGGCAGGCATCTGGAGCGAGCAGGTAGAGCTGGGCTTCAGCGACAGCGGCGGCAGACAGTCAACGTTTATCGGCGCGGAGAAGAAAACCGTGCCGGTGACGACGATTGATGCTGTAGCGGCGGGACGCCCGGTGACAATGATCAAAATGGATGTCGAGGGGGCGGAGGTGCAGGCTATTGCCGGTGGCAGACAGACCATCGGCGAATGTAAGCCGAAGCTGTTTGTCGCGGCCTACCATTATGATGTTGATTTATTCCGCCTGCCGCTGCTTTTGTGGGAGCTGGTGCCGGAGTATAAGATTTATTTGCGTAAGCATCCTTATGTCCCTGCATGGGAATTGAATTTTATTTGCATCGGAAAATAGCGGGACAATAAAAGTCCACATAGGACAAAAAACGTCAAATGTAATATGGTGGTGGAATGTCCGTTCAATAAGTGTCAAGGTGACATAAAAAGTTAAATATTTGTAAAAATAATGTAAAGTGTAAGCAGGTAAAAAACGTCCTGCAGCGAATTTATCAAATATGGGTGTAGAATGGAACACGCTAAAATATAATTTTCAACGACGATGCAAAAAAAGGAGTGTATGTGAATGAAAAAATCTAAATGGATGCTTGGTGCAGCAGCAATGTTGGCTTTATCTGTAGCTTTGGCTGGCTGCGGCGGCGGCGACAAAAAAGCAGACAATAAGGCTGCCGGCGTAAAAGGCAGCTTGATGGTTTATACCTCTATTTATCCTGATATTATCGACAATATGTGCAAACCTAATGTTGCAAAAGCTTTCCCGGATATGAAGGTTAACTGGTTCCAAGGCGGTACCGAAAAAGTTATCACCAAGATTACCGGCGAAATCAAAGCTAAAAAAATTGCTGCAGACGTTCTGATGGTTGCGGATCCTTCCTATTATCTGAAGCTGCAGGAGCAAGGCTTGCTGTTGCCTTATAAATCCAAAGAAGATGCTAACGTTATCAGTGAAAAAGACAAAGACGGCAACTGGTACGGCGTTCGTATCTCCAACATGATCATTGCTTATAACTCCAATAAGCTGAAAGCTGAAGAAGCTCCGAAAAACTGGACAGATCTGACCGATCCGAAATGGAAAGGCAAAATCGCTATGCCTAACCCGATGCTGTCCGGTACTGCTTATGTAGCAGTTGGCGCTCTGGCTGACAAATACGGCTGGGAATATTTCGATAAATTGAAAGCTAACGGCCTGCGCGTTGAAGAAGGCAACTCCGCTATTCAAAACAAGCTGTTGACCGGCGAATATGCAGCTGTAATGATTCTGGAAGAAAACATCCTGAAGCTGGCTAACACCAAGAAAGAGCCTCTGAAGATTGTTTACCCGACCGACGGCGTAATCAACGTTCCTTCCCCGATCGCTATTTTCAAGGAAACCAAGAATCCTGAGGGTGCAAAGGCTTTGGTTGACTGGTGGCTGTCCAAAGAAGGTCAGGAAGCAGTTGTTAAGGGTTGGATGCACTCCGTTCGTGGCGACGTAAAAGCTCCTACCGGTGCTGAAGAAACCAAGAAGATTGTTGAGGGCAGAATTAAAGTTGACTGGCAGAAGCTGGCTAACAACAATGCTCAAATCAAAGAAGAATTCCGTAAGAGAGTTATGGATAAATAATGCGTTGCTAAGTTAAATTATAGCGGAAACAGGGAGACCTTTCAGGCCATCCCTGTTTTCTGCTCAATAAAGAGGGGCCGAAAGTCTGCTTTTGGTGTTGCTCTGAGGTATTAAAAAAGGAGAAAGAAGCGTTCTATGTCAAGAATAAACAGTAAATTTATTGTTATCGCTATCTCCGTGCTGTTGCTTTTATACTTTGTTATCTTCCCGATGGGAATTCTGCTGTATGACAGCATCATGCTGGATGGCGCAATTAACTTGGAAAATTATCGCAATGTATATAGCCAGGATGTCAACTGGCGTGCGTTGACGAATACAATCGAGCTGTCTTTGGGTGTTATGATTGTCAGTGTGCTGATTACCTTCCCGCTGGCTTGGCTGGTTGGCCGTACTGATATGCCCGGTAAGAAAATCTACCGTACTCTGCTGGTATCCAGCTACATGATTCCGCCGTATGTAGGCGCTATTGCCTGGGTACAGCTGCTGAACCCCAGTGTAGGTTATCTGAACGAGATTCTTAAATTTGTCTTTGGGCTGGAAACAGCGCCCTTTGACATTTATACTATGGCCGGCTTAGGATGGGTACTGACTTTGTTCTACTCTCCCTTTGCTTTCATTACCATTTCACGTGCTATGGAGAAAATGGATCCGACTCTGGAGGAGGCAGCGCGTGTCAGCGGTGCTTCTCCGATGCGTACTGTTTTTGACGTAACACTGCCGCTGATGGCTCCGTCCATTCTGGCCGGCGGTTTGCTGGTATTTATTGCTGCCGGCAGCTGCTTCGGTATTCCTGCTATCGTAGGTATGCCTGGCAACATTGAAGTAATGACCACGCGTATCGTAACCTATATTTACATGGGCGATACTGCGGGCGTACGTGATGCTACCGCTCTGGCTGCGTCCCTCATGTTCCTTGCTAACATCCTGCTGTTCGGTATGACCTGGATGGTTGGTAAAAAGGATTACACCACTATCAGCGGTAAGAGCACCCGTCCGAACATTGTAGAGCTGGGCAAATGGAAATGGCCCTGCTTCTGCCTGGTTGGCGCTTACAGCATGATTTCCATTATCATTCCGCTGGGCTCCATCGTGCTTACCAGCTTGATTATCACCCTGTCCAAGCCGATTGGTCTGGACAACATTGGCTTTGATGCCTGGATTCCTGTTATCACCAGCTCCCAGTACATGGAAAGCGTTTGGAACTCTGTTGTTTACGCTGTTATTGCTGCCTGCATCGGCACACTTATTTCCATCTTTATTGCATATCTTGCAGTTAAAACCAGAATCAAAGGCCGCAGCCTGCCGGATCTGCTGGTAGTTATCGGTGGCAGTACCCCGTCCATCGTTATTGCGCTGGCTTTGATTATTACCTTCAGCGGTAATTTTGGTTTGAACCTTTATTCCACGATGTTGATTATGGTAGTTGCTTATCTGGTAAAATACATGACGATGTCTGTGCGTACCATCGCCGCTTCGCTGAGTCAGGTGCACATCTCTCTGGAGGAGGCTGCACTGAACTCCGGCGCCAGCTGGCTGCGCTGCTGTAAGGATATCATCATGCCGCTTATTGCACCGTCTATAGTTGCCGGCTGGTTCCTGATTTTCATGCCGTCCTTCTACGAGCTGACTATGTCCCTGCTCCTGTACGGCAGTGATACCAAGACCATCGGCGTATTGCTGTATGAATTGCAGACCTATGCAGATACGCAGAACGCTTCTGTGCTTTCTGTAATCATTCTGCTGATTGTTTTGATTGGTAACCTGATTCTGAACAAGGTTTCCAAGGGTAACGTAGGTATTTAATTAAAGGAGTGTAATAAATGGCTGAGGTAAGAATTGAGCATGTATTTAAACGTTTCGGCGCTGTAACTGCCGTAAACGATTTTGATTTAGTTGTAAAGGATGGCGAATTTGTTTCCATCCTCGGTCCTTCCGGTTGCGGTAAAACCACTACCCTGCGTATGATTGCAGGCTTTGAGCGTGCTACCGAAGGTGAAATTTATATCGGCGACCACTGCGTAAGCTCCTCTATTAAGGGCAGCTTCGCTCCGCCGGAAAAACGTGATATCGGTATGGTATTCCAGTCCTATGCTGTTTGGCCGCATATGACTGTTGCCGAAAATGTAGGCTATCCGCTGAAAATTCAAAAGGTAGATAAAAAGGAACGCGAAGAACGCGTACAGAAGATGCTGGAGCTGGTTCATTTGGGCGAATACAGCAAGCGTTATCCGCATCAGCTGTCCGGCGGTCAGCAACAGCGTGTAGCTTTGGCGCGCGCTCTGGTAGCACAGCCGGGCCTGCTGCTGTTGGATGAGCCTCTGTCCAACCTGGATGCTAAGCTGCGTGAATCCATGCGTTTTGAAATCCTTGCTATTCAAAAGGAACTGGGCATCACCGTTGTTTATGTAACCCATGATCAGGGCGAAGCAATGGCAATGAGTGACCGCGTAGTTGTTATGAGCGCCGGCGTTGTACAGCAAATCGGTGCGCCGCACGAAATCTATACCAAGCCTGCCAACAAAATGGTTGCTGACTTCATCGGTCTGGTTAACTTTATCGATGGCGAGGTTAAGGGTGACAGAGTATTCATTAAGGGCAGCAATGTTTCCTTCCCGAATACCGCTAAGGTTACTGGCGAAGCTACCATTGCCGTACGTCCTGAGAATATTACCATGTCCCTCAGCGGCGGTCAGATGGAAGGTCAGGTAACTCACCGCTTCTACCTGGGCGATGCGGTTGACTATCGTGTAAACGTTCACGGTCATGACATCCGCGTAATCGTTAAGGGCGCAGACATTGATGCAATTCCTGACGGCTCCAAGGTATACCTGGACTTTGACAGAGTAATGGTTTTCGACAGAAACTAAGCTGAAAATACAAGACGGAGATAACGGATTAAATTACTGTTATCTTCGTCTTTTTTTGTGGGAAAAAACATAAAAAACGGCGGCTAGCGTAAAGTTTTTGTAGGAAAAACG
>NZ_GL830873.1 GCF_000188175.1 Phascolarctobacterium succinatutens YIT 12067
TTGATTTTAAAAGAAGGTAAAAATGAAGCTATTATTTAGTCTAACATCATTATTTCTTTTGATTTGTTCAACCGCATTAGCTTATGATAATGAACCAAACGGATTCAAAGGATTAAAGTGGGGAACAAGTATAGAGGAATTCAAGAACGTTTATCCTAATGCAACTTTGCAAAAACAACAACCGGGAGAATATAACCCTGCTAACATCATAACATATATTGTTCCAATTAATGAAAGTAAGTTAAGCGGTATTACCATAACTTCCCCTTTTAGGTATTCTTTTTATAATAATAAATTGGAATCAGTTTTAGTTACATTTACAGGTAAAGATAATTACGAAACACTAAATAAGCAAAAAATTTTATTAAACAGAATGTCAATGATATATGGGGAAATTAACGAAAGTAGTGGCAACAATATTGACGAATTTATCCCTGGTCTTTCTACCTCATATTATAATTTTAACTACTGTTGGAAAGGTACAACAACAACCATCAACTTAAATGGAAGTTACAAAGAGCCTAATCTCAGTTCTTATTTATCAATTAGTATATCATCTGTAGAAATCCGAAAGCAATGGTTATCAAAAGTCAAACCAATTGATAAGACAGAATGGTCTAAAATTCGGAAAAATATTATTTCCGAATATCGTTCTGATTGGTGAACTGAAAAAAATACATCATTATTAATAATTTAAAGGAGTATATGTAAAAATGTTTTATGGTCTTGCAACAGCATGCTTTGCTTTAGCTATACAATCTATAATAAAAAGTGTATTA
Source organism: Phascolarctobacterium succinatutens YIT 12067 (assembly GCF_000188175.1). Taxonomy (GTDB): domain Bacteria; phylum Bacillota; class Negativicutes; order Acidaminococcales; family Acidaminococcaceae; genus Phascolarctobacterium_A; species Phascolarctobacterium_A succinatutens. The sequence continues at coordinate 780 of NZ_GL830873.1, forward strand.
AAAAATTTTTTTGGCAGAAGTAGTTTAGATGTTATAGTAAAGTTAATTTACCTAATTACTCTACCTATCATTATGTATAATGTAGTATCAGAAACAATGGCCATTATATCTTTAGGTTATGCAATAAAGCATGTATTTGGATATGATAGCTCATTACCATATACTCATCAAACGTTTTTTGCATTAAAATACGGGAAAATTGCAAATTATATAGCCTACGCAATTATGTTTTTCGGTTTCTTGACAATAATCAATTTTGGACGTATATAATAACAAATCAATAGTTGACATAAAAAGATACACATTGATTATTTTATAATATGTGTATCTTTTTTATTTTATAGTAACTTATTATGTGTTCATTAATATGACAAGACGTTATGATTATTGTTGTAATTCTATCTATGTCAAACATAGATACTGCAAAATATTTATACATAGAATTGCAAAAATCCCCGGCATTGCATCAGCACGCAATACCGGGGAAATAGTTTTTTATTAAGCTGCTGTTAAATCAGAAGCAGGCAATCTGTCCGTCTGTACGCTTTTCGGTTGCACCGCACAGCACGCCATCCTCATCACGGATAATAATCTGTCCGCGGCCCATATGATACGGGTCGGGCTGAACCACAACATTATGGCCCATACGCTGCAGCTGACGGATAATGTGGTTAGGAGTATCCTGTTCTACTTCTACAGTTTTACCGCCAATCCACTGCCATCTCGGCGCATCCAACGCCTGCTGCGGATTAAGACCGAAATCAATCATATTCATAGCAACCTGAACATGAGCCTGCGGCTGCATAAAGCCGCCCATAATACCAAAGGCACTAACAGCCTGGCCATCCTTAGTCATGAAAGCAGGAATAATGGTGTGGTACGGACGCTTGCCACCCTGCAGCGCATTCGGATGGGTTTCGTCAAAGGAGAAGTTTTCGGCACGGTCATTAAAGGAAATAGAAGTACCGGGAACAACAATACCACTGCCGAAGCCACGATAATTACTTTGAATCATGCTGACCATATTACCTTCGGCATCAGCGGTGCAGAAGTAAACAGTGCTGCTGTAGCGCGGGTCACCTACAACCGGCTCCAACGCTTTATCATTAATCAGCGCACGGCGGTCTGCTGCATAGCGCTCGCTCAAAAGCTGTTCCGCGGTAACCTTCATGTAGGAAGGCTCGGCAACATATTCTTTAGTATCAACAAAGCTCAGCTTCATAGCTTCGATTTGCTTATGCATGCTTTCTACGGTATCGCGCTCGGTAAAGTTATAGCCTTTAAGAATATTCAGCGCCATAAGTACGGTAATACCATGACCGTTAGGAGGCAGCTCCCAGATGTCGTAGCCGCGATAGTTAACGCTCAGCGGTTCAACCCATTCCGGTTTGTAGGCTTCAAGGTCGCTCTTGCGCAGGAAGCCGTTATGTTCTTGCATAAAAGCATCAATCTTATCTGCCAGCTCACCTTTATAGAAGGCATCGCCATAGGTTTCGGCAATCAGGCGCAGGCTTTTGGCCATATCAGGATTCTTGAATACTTCGCCCGGTTGCAGCCAATGTCCGTTAGGCTCAAAGGTATCAAACCAGCCTTTAAATTCCGGTCTGTCTTTATACTTGGTATAGAAGCCGTCAGCCTCTTCCCACAGACGGCTCATGTTCGGAGAAACAGGATAGCCGTTTTCCGCATAGTTGATAGAAGGCTCCATAACAGTTTTGATAGGCAGCTTGCCAAACTTTTTATGAATCTCCATCCACGCACCTACAGCACCCGGAACATTAATCGGCTCAACACCATAGGGAGGAATTTTATCAAAGCCACGTTCCTTCAAAGCTGCGATAGAAGCAGCCATCGGAGCCGGCCCGCTGCCGTTAATGCCATACAGCTTACCCTTATACCAGATAAGTGCAAAGCAGTCACTGCCCAGGCCATTACCGGTAGGCTCAACTACAGGCTGACAGGTTGCAACAGTAATAGCGGCATCAATTGCGTTACCGCCCTTAAGCAAGGTTTGCAGGCCTGCGGAAGCAGCCGTAGGATTACCTACGCATACCATACCATTTTTAGCATAAACAACACTACGTTTAGAAGCATACGGATAATTTTGTGCATCAAATTTCATTGCTATTCTCCTTTACCAACTTACAGGAATTTCTCTAAAATACCGGCAGTAATTACCGAGAAGGTAGTAACGGTAGCAAAACCGCCTACAAGATATTTCGGCATAATTGCGTCGTTGACAACCTGCCTTTCCTCTTCCGTTTCGCCTGTAGCGATAGCAATTTCGTTTGCTACCAGATAGGTTGCTGGGAAGCCCAAAAGCTGCATTACGGCTACGCCCATAGCCAGGTTTCTGTTGCCCAGGATTTTCCACAGCGGCAGAATATAGAAGAACAGGAAAAGTACAGCAAATACCACGATAAATACCATAATGGTATTAAAGCTCAGTACAAGCAAATCGCTGACTTTAATTTTTGCCAGAGAAGGAATAATTACCGCAAATACGCCAACGTTAAAGATACCGGAGGATTTTGCATGATCCAGGATTTTCGGCGGAACAAGGCCGGTGCTGCCCATTGCGGCACCTAAAATCAAAGCCCAGATAGTAGCGCTCAGACCGGTATATTTTCCGATAACAAATGCCAGCCAACTGAAGAAGGCTGCGATAGTCAGAGAAGCAAAAGGACCATAGAATTTTTTGTGTTTTTCAAAGAAGGTTTCTTTAGGAGCTGCACCGCCATGCACCTCTTCCTTCGGTGCATAAGGATTAACACCGGTACTACGGAATTCCGCCAAAGCTTCCTTGGCCGCACGCAGGCCAAAGTAAGAAGCAACAGGAGTACCAAAGAATTTTTGCACAGCGTACAGCACAGTACCCAAAGCAGCAGCCATAGCAAAGCCTTTATCCATAGCAGCGCTGGTCATAATCTGAGTAGCAACGATACCGCCGTTGATAATAGGAATGCTGACAATAGTTTCCTGATAGCCGATTACGGGAATCAGAACAACGCTGCCGACAATCAAAACAATCATGGATAAAACAGCAACTGCAACTGTGCGCCATTCAGCAATCAGCTGCTTAATATTCAGGCTGGTACCCATGCTGAATACTACGAAAATCAAAGACCATTTACCAATGTCGGTAAGACCGGCAAGCTTAATAATATCCGGCGGCAGAACACCTGTCATAAAACCAACAAGGAAAAGCATCAGGCTGACAAATACAGCAGATACCTTTGCTTTTGTCGCAACACCTAAAACGTCACCAATGCCAAAAAGCAACAGGCAGATGAATAAATAGAAAAACATACTTGTAAACAAAACAATACCCCTTTCAAAACCTATATACTATTTTAGTCCGAAAATGGACCGATTTGTTTTAGTATATATGTTTCATAGGTTTTTGACAAGCGAAAATTACATTTTTATATAATTTTAACCACGAGCTTTTCTTTATGTAAACTTATTAACATTAGAGTAAAGCACAATTCCAAAATATCTGATTATAGTGTTTGATGAGGCAAATCGTATGCATAAACCATAAATTCCTTCGAAATACCGAAATTAACGCACCATAAGCTGTACTATTCACACCGGCTTTGATTGCAATAAAAAAATGACAGTCCCAAAGGTATTTTACAGACAGAAAACCAACGACACAGACAATACAAAAACTCCGCAACCGAAACAGTTGCGGAGTAATTTGTGCGATTTGTGTTTGTGATTGGTGCTTGACAGTAAACCAAAAATTAACGTTTGGAGAACTGGCTAGCTTTACGAGCTTTCTTCAAGCCGTATTTACGACGTTCTTTTTCGCGCGGGTCGCGAGTCAGGAAGCCTGCTTTTTTCAGAGCAGGACGGAATTCAGCGTCAACTTTCAGCAGAGCGCGAGCAATGCCGTGACGGATAGCACCAGCTTGGCCGGAAATACCGCCGCCGTTTACGTTAACGAGTACGTCATATTTGCCTTTGGTTTCGGTAACTTCGAGCGGTTGGTTAACAATCAGCTCTAAGGTTTTCAGACCAAAGTATTTGTTCAATTCACGGTCGTTGATAACGATGTTGCCTTCACCCGGAACCAGGCGAACGCGAGCAACAGAAGATTTACGACGACCAGTTGCGTTATAAGTAACTACTGCCATTTATTTGTTCCCTCCCGGATATTATCTAACGTTGATTTCCATTACTTCAGGTTTTTGAGCTGCATGCGGATGTTCGCTGCCAGCATATACATGAAGTTTGGAGAAAATTTGAGCGCCGAGGCTGTTGTGCGGAATCATGCCTTTAACAGCGAGCTCTACCATTCTTACAGGGTTTTTCTTCAGCATGTCGCCAGCTTTTACATAGCTGTCGCCGCCGAGATAACCGGAATGACGGAAATAGATTTTGTGAGTCAGTTTTTTGCCGGTCAGAACAACCTTATCTGCATTGATAATGATTACGTGATCACCGGTGTCCATGTGCGGGGTAAAGGTCGGTTTGTGTTTACCGCGCAGGACTTTTGCAACCTCTGCAGCCAGGCGGCCCAGAGTTTTATCAGCTGCGTCAACAACGTACCATTTGTGTTCGATGTTAGACGGATTAGCCATAAAAGATTTCATCGCTTGTGTCCCTCCTAGATATTTTCCAAATATACAGTTCGTTGCGATCTTCTCACCGTATTTCGGGGCTAGTGAAATCAAGCGGAAAATCACGTAGATATATTATACGCAACTTAAGAGTTTAAGTCAAGTATTTTTGTTAAAATTTTAGCATTTTCCAAGAGTTTTTCCCTTAAAGCTGCGGATACTCCCGATAACCAACCTCCGCCAGGTATAAACCCTGTGCCGGAGCAGGCTCGTTTAAAAATTCACAGCGCTGTGCCGTCAGCTCGGCGGCAAAATCCTGCACCGTGCGCTTGCCCATTCCCACCTGTACCATGGACCAGACTATGTTGCGTACCATGTGATATAAAAAGCCGTCACCGCTGATGCGGAAAAGAATCTCTTCTCCCTGCTGCTGCCACTTGGCAGCAAAAATTGTTTTTATCGGCGAAGTATCAACACTGCCGCTACTGCGGAAGGCACTGAAATCATGTGTTCCCAGCAGCAGCTCCGCCGCTTCGTTCATGGCCTTCACCTCAAGCTGCTGACGCAGCTGCCAGGCATAACGCACCATAAAGGGATTGACGTGCTCATTGACAAGCAGCTTGTAATGATACGTCTTCCACCGTGCGCTGAAGCGTGCGTGAAAGCCTTCCGGCATCTCCTCGGCGCTCACAACCACGATATCCTCCGGCAACAGGCTTGCCGCCGCACGCACCAGATTAGCACAGGGAATGCGTCCATTCGTAGTAAATGTCACCGTCTGTGCCAAAGCATGCACGCCTGTATCCGTGCGCCCACTGCCTGCGGTTACTACTTTTTCGCCGCACAGCATAGTCAACGCTTCTTCCAAAACATTTTGCACCGTCTGCACGTTTTTCTGCTTCTGAAAGCCATGATAGGCACTGCCGTCATAGGCTACGACCAGCTTTATTGTACGCATATATTCCCCCAGCGCAATACTGCCAGGCCAACCGCCAGTATAATAATCAAAGCAAAGGCCAGATAATCGCGGCTGGCATATACCAGCTCGTGCATGCGTGTACGTCCTTCACCGCCGCGATAGCAGCGTGCTTCCATTGCAACAGCCAGTTCATCGGCACGACGGAAGGCACTGATAAACAGCGGTACCAGCAAAGGCAGCATATTTTTCATTCTCTGGAAGATATTGCCGCTGGCAAACTCAGCTCCGCGAGAGGTCTGTGCCTTCATAATGCGGTCTGTTTCATCCAATAATGTAGGAATAAAGCGCAAAGCAATGGTCATCATCATAGCCAGCTCATGCGCAGGAACACCCAGCTTTTTGAACGGACGCAGCAGATTTTCAATACCGTCTGTCAGTACAATCGGTGATGTCGTAAAGGTCAGCACCGAAGAAAACAGCAGCAGCAGAATCAGGCGAACTGCCATCTTTACGCCCATGTCGATACCTTCGGCAGTTACGCTCAAAAACTTCCAGGTAAAAACAATATGCTCACCGGGAGCGGTAAACATATGAATCAGCATCGTCAGAATAACGATAATCCAAATAGGCTTCAAGGATTTGAAGACCAGCATCCACGGTACTCTTGAAATAAGAATTACTACAGCGGCAAAGACAGTCAGAATGCCATAAGCCAACGGCGTTACCGCAAAGAAAATAGCAATGATATAAATCAAGGTGGCCAACAGCTTAGTACGCGGATCAAGCTTATGGATAAAGGAGTTACCGGGGAAATATTGTCCTAAGGTTATATCTGTCAGCATTATTTCCACCCCTTTGCTTGCTTAATCGCCTTAACCAGGCTCATATCGTCTTTAATATTCTCTTTCACTGCCAGGCCGTTTTTACGCAGCAAATCCGCCAGCTTGTAAACCTGCGGAACATCTACGCCAACCTTGACCAGCTCATCGGCATGCTGCTTGAAAATATCTGCGGGAGTACCGTCGAACAGCACCTTGCCGGTGTTGATAACCAGCAGGCGATCAGCATATTTTACTGCCTCCTCCATGCTGTGCGTTACCAGCACAATAGCAATGCCACGGCTCTTGTGCAGTGACATGATTTCCTTAAATACTGCATTACGGCTGCGCGGGTCCAAGCCTGCGGAAGGCTCGTCCAAAACCAGATAATCCGGCTTCATCGCAACCACACCGGCAATAGCTACACGGCGCATCTGGCCGCCGCTCAGCTGAAAGGGAGAGCGCTGCGCATAGGTATCATAATCCAGGCCGACGAAGGCCATAGCCTCACGCACCTGCTTTTCTAACTCATCCTCGGCAAAGCCTTTATTGCGCGGGCCGAAGGCGATATCCTCAAAAACAGTTTCCGCAAACAGCTGATGCTCTGGATACTGAAATACCATGCCAACCTGCTGGCGTGCAGTCTTGGCCTCTGCACTCTTAGCAGTAATATTAATGTCATCAATGCTTGCGCTGCCCTTATCCGGCTTCAGCAAGCCGTTTAAATGCTGTACTAAGGTAGACTTACCGCTGCCTGTGTGTCCTATAATAGCAACTATTTCGCCCTTGGAAATCTCCAGCGATACATCATTGAGCGCCAGGCGTTCAAACGGCGTGCCTTTGGAATATGTATGATATATATTAGAAAGTTTTATTGACATAATGCCTGCGCCAGCTCCTCATCTGTAATAATATCCTGCGGCAGCTTTACACCGCTTTTGCGCAGCTCGCTGGCTACCTTCGCTGCCAGCGGAGCCTCCAGTCCCAAGGCCTCCAGCTCATCCACTCTGCTGAAAACCTCACGCGGAGTACCCATAAATCTGATATGACCTTTTTCCATAACAACTACGCGGTCAGCAGCCAGTGCCTCAACCATGTAATGCGTAATATAAACTATAGTCATATTTTTTTCTTCATTGAGCTTACGTACAGTGCCCACGATTTCCTTGCGTCCCTGCGGGTCAAGCATCGCTGTAGGCTCGTCCAGCACAATGCATTCCGGCTGCAGCGCCAGAATACCTGCTATAGCCACACGCTGCTTCTGGCCGCCGCTCAAAAGATGCGGTGCATGTTTGGCATATTCCGTCATGCCTACAGCAGCCAACGAATCTGCTACACGCTGCGGTATTTCCGGACCAGGTACGCCGATATTTTCCGGACCGAAGGCCACATCCTCTTCGACAATCGCAGCAACTATCTGGTTGTCGGGATTTTGGAACACCATGCCCACCTTTTGGCGGATATCCCACATTTTGCTTTCATCTTCAGTGTCCATGCCATCTACCAGCACAGTGCCGTCAGTCGGCAGCAGTAAAGCGTTCAAGTGACGTGCCAGCGTAGATTTACCGCTGCCGTTAGCGCCGATAACAGCAACAAATTCGCCCTGCTTAATCTCCAGGCTCACACCATCCAATGCTCTTACCTCGTTGCCATCAGCATCTGTATAGTAATGCTTCAAATTCTTTATACTAATCACAACAGTGCCTCCATCATAAATTCGTGTACTTACTAATTATATACGTGATAAAAGGATTAGTCAACCTTCTTTTATCATAAGGTTAACCATAATGCTAAAAGAGTAAACCATAAACGCTAAAGCACGTTTACGGCTTATTTTTATAAATCAAAACGTTCAATTTTAATGCCAGCAAAGCAACACGAGCTTTAGAAAACGAGAAAACAGCCTGCAGGGGATATTGCAGGCTGTTTCTCTTAGGAAAGCTGTTTATGATGAATTTGATGGGAAGGGTGTAGCAACTTCTTGCTACACTCATAGTATACTATATTGCTGTGACATAGCAAGGGCAAAGTTTTGAAGAAATCGTGAATAAAATTCCTGCATGAACTGCGCTTGCATTCAAATTTAATTATTACTTATCCGTAATCTGTGCTCCAAACGGCAACAGTGCCAGCTTAGCCAGCTTAAAATGCTGCATGCCGAAGGGAATGCCGATAATCGTACAGCACAAAATTACAGCAAAAACTGCATGCGTAATTGCCAGCTCGATACCGCCAAAAATCAGCCAAAAAATATTTAACAGCAACGAGGTTGTTTCACCGCTCAAAGCTACATCCTTGCCAAATGGGAAGAAGCTCAACCGTCCCAGCTTAAAGCACTGCAGTCCTACCGGAATACCGATAATCGTCAAACACCATAACAGGCCTACCAGATACCAGATAATGCCTGCTAAAATACCGCCAAATAAAAACCAGATAATATTACCGATAATGCTCATTGCACACTTCCTTTCATCTACCGACAAACCAACCGGCACAGCGAAAAAATATACACGTAGTTGGTTACTGATACATTTGATTTAAAAGATTGTAAGTAATCTCTCTAAGGCTAGTTTAGCATACCGCAAACTTTTGCGCAAGCGCAAAGGCAAGCGGCACTGTGGGAACTCTGGGGAGAGTCTCACGGTGCCGCTGCACTATATTAAATTAAATGGGATAACTTAATGATTGGTTTCTTCGGCTAATTTTACCGGAACCAACTCAGCCTCTTCCTTGAGATGCTGCTGATAAGCTTTTGTTTCAGCAACAACTACGCCGGAAAGAGCAACCAGAGCAATCAGGTTAGGCAAAGCCATCAGACCGTTAACGATATCGGACATAACCCAGATTTCTTCCAGTTTCAGGAACGGACCGCAGGCAACAAGAATGATGAAACCGATGCGGTACGGAAGAATTGCTTTAACACCCATCAGATATTCTACGCAACGTTCGCCGTAATAGTTCCAGCCGAGGATGGTAGTGAAGGCGAAGAGCACCAGGCCAACCAACAGCAGCCAGCTGCCGAAAGCAGGGAAGGCGGAAGTGAAGGCTGCATTAGTCATTGCAGCACCGTTGAGTTCACCGTTCCAAACGCCGGTAACAATCAAGGACAAACCGGTCATGGTGCAGATGATGATGGTATCGATAAAGGTACCGGTCATGGAAACCAGACCTTGTTCAGCAGGCCAATTAGTTTTAGCAGCAGCCGCTACGATAGGAGCAGAGCCTAAGCCGGATTCGTTGGAGAATACGCCGCGGGCAACACCGCTGCGCATTGCCAGCATAACAGTTGCACCAAGGAAGCCGCCCTGTGCAGCAGTAGTAGTGAAGGCACTTTCAATAACCAGTGCTACAGCTGCCGGCACCTGATCAGCGAAAGCTATCAAAATACCTAAGGTAGTCAGGAAGTAAATTACTGCCATACCGGGAACAACCTTAGAAGAAACAGTAGCGATGGATTTCAGACCGCCTATGGTTACGGCAGCAACAAGAATTGTCAGCGCAATGCCGGTATAAAGAACCGGGATGCCTGCAGAGATTTTGGTAATCTCAACGATGGAGTTTACCTGAGCGAAGGTACCTACGCCGAAGTATGCGCACATGATACCGAAAACGCAGAACATAGTAGCCAAGGGTTTATATTGCTTGCCAAGGCCGTTTTGAATGTAATACATCGGACCGCCGGAGATATTGCCGTTAGCGTCGACAGTACGATATTTTACAGCCAGCAGGCATTCTGCATATTTGGTTGCCATACCGAAGAAGGCAGCCAGCCACATCCAGAACAATGCACCGGGACCACCGGCCTTAATTGCGGTAGCAACACCGACAATATTACCGGTACCAACAGTTGCAGCAAGAGCGGTACACAATGCTTTAAAGCTGTTTACGTCACCGTGACCATCATTCTTGGCACAGAAGATAAGCTTCAATGCCTGCGGCAGCTTCAATACCTGCAACAAGCCTAAACGAATGGTCAGCATAATGCCGGTACCTACAAGCAATACCAGTAGTGGCGGACCCCAGACAAACGAATCAATTGCATTCAATGTTTCCAACATGATGATTTCCCCTCTCATTTTCAAAGTTCCCTAAGTAAATAAAAAGCCGGAGTATAATTACCTGATACTCCGGTTTGTCAGCGGCCATGATAGCTGTGCTATCATTGTTATTTTACTCCGTCCACTGGCCTGAGAGATAAGGATGTAAATATTCACATCTTTGCACCTTCGGCGCCCATTCAAGGGACTCTCCAGAGTTGTGTCTGTACACGGTTCTTGCTTTTTATAAGCACCTGAGAGTTTTTGCTCCTTCGGTAGGCATTGCCTTCTCCTATGTACTTCATCCACTCACTATTTACTTATGTATCTAATTATAACACATGTAAAACAAAATTCAAGATCTTACAGCAATGTATACACGCATACATACAAAACTGTAAACTAAAGTATGTTTATTGATTTTTTTAATAACAAAACGGCGCTGTGGGAACTCTGGGGAGAGTCGCACAACGCCGCTTTGCTATATAAAGATGAAATATTAGGTTTACTTATTTATTCTTTTCTTCAGCCAGATGCTTCTGATAAGCCTTAGTTTCGGCAACAACTACACCGGACAAAGCAATCAAAGCAATTAAGTTAGGAATAGCCATCAGGCCGTTAACGATATCCGCCAAAACCCAAATCTCTTCCAGCTTCAGGAAAGGACCGCAGGCAATCAGGCATATGAAGATGATGCGGTACGGCAGAATTGCCTTTACGCCCATCAGATATTCTACACAGCGTTCGCCGTAGTAGTTCCAGCCAAGGATGGTGGTGAAAGCAAAGAGTACAAGACCAACCAAAAGCAGCATGCTGCCAAATGCAGGGAAAGCCATGGTGAAGGCAGATTCAGTCATTGCAGCACCGTTCAGAGGTCCGCACCATACACCGCTGACAACAAGGGACAAGCCGGTCAGAGTACAAATGATAATAGTATCAATAAAAGTACCGGTCATAGAAATCAAGCCTTGCTCTGCAGCCCATTTGGTTTTAGCAGCAGCAGCAACGATAGGAGCAGAACCTAAACCGGATTCGTTGGAGAATACGCCACGAGCAACACCACTGCGCATTGCCAGCATAACGGTAGCACCGAGGAAACCGCCTTGAGCAGCAGTCGGAGTGAAAGCAGAATTCAGTACAGTTGCGATTGCAGCAGGAACCTGATCTGCAAACACAATCATGATACCGACAGTAGTCAGGAAGTACAGCAGAGCCATAGCAGGAACTACCTTTGCAGCAACAGTTGCAATGGATTTCAGACCGCCGATGGTTACAGCAGCAACAACTACAGTCAGAGCAATACCGGTGTAAACAACCGGAATACCTGCAGAAATCTGGGTAATTTCAACAATGGAGTTTACCTGAGCAAAGGTACCGATACCAAAGTATGCGCACAGAACACCGAATATAGCAAACATAACAGCCAGCGGTTTGTATTTTTTGCCAAGACCATTTTCAATGTAGTACATCGGGCCACCGGAAATATTGCCGTTAGCATCGACAGTACGATATTTTACAGCCAGCAGACATTCGGAATATTTGGTTGCCATTCCGAAGAAGGCTGCCATCCACATCCAGAACAAAGCGCCCGGCCCACCTGCTTTAATTGCAGTTGCAACACCAACGATGTTACCGGTACCAACAGTTGCAGCCAGTGCGGTACACAATGCTTTAAAGCTGTTTACGTCACCACTGCCATCGTTCTTGGCACTGAAGATCAAGCCCAAAGCCTGCGGCAGCTTGAAAACCTGTAGCAGTTTCAGACGGAAGGTCAGCAGAATACCGGTACCAACCAAAAGTACCAGAAGCGGCGGACCCCAGACAAACGCATCAATTTCATTCAAAATTTCCAACATGATTCAAACATCTCCCTTTAAATTCCCATTAATTATTTACAAGCAAATAAAAAACCGGAGTATACAAAAAATACTCCGGTAAAAGTCAATGACATATGATAGGCAATAGCGCCATCACATAAGCTTTGCTCTGTCCACTGGCCTGAGAGATAAGGACGTTTCTGAATTTCAGAAGACATCTTTGCACCTTCGGCGCCCATTTAAGGGACTCTCCAGAGTTGTGTCAGCATACGGTTCCTGCTTAAAATTAAGCACCTGAGAGTTTTGCTCCTTCGGTAGGCAGTGCCTTCTCCCATATACATCATCCACTCGTTATTTACTTATGTACGCTATTATAACACACTTTTTGAAGAACGCAAGTCTTTTTTTAACAATTTTTTATGTATACACGAATACATAAGGGAGTGTAACTTTTGAAGCAAAACAGATTGCTTAAAGCATGCTAAAATACTACTTATTGTAAAAAATACATACTAAATCTCGCTTTGTAATCATATATGCTTCATTCTCAGCATAATCCAACTATTATCGGCATCAATAACCTGCCATTTTTTATTCTGCTGAGCAATAAATCTATCATAGCTTTTAGTCGTAACAACAACAAAACGATACGGATTCCGCTCCAGTGTTGCGTAAGGCATAACGTTCTTGCTTGTCCAGGAAAAATCCTTGGGAACATAGCCTGCAACCTCACGCTCATGCATCAGCTTGACAATTTTACTGCTGCTATAAAAAACTGCAGAAGTATGATATTTGCCATATAAGCCTACCTCATGTACATCATTTTCCGTCAGCATCTCACCCAAATTCTTCGCACTGCGCTGCTCACTGAATGGTATAGCAAGGCTGAAAATAAGCGCAATATAAAATACTGCCGACATAGCCGCAATACTGCAGACACGCTCTCCCGTCACTAAGCGCAGTATATAATCAAGCATCACGCCGATAATCAGCGCCAACGGCAGCAAGAACAGCAGCTCAGATGCTATAAGCTGATGACTTACCGCAAACCATGCTCCCACAAGCAGCAGGCCAAAGCCTCCGCCGACAAATATCATATAACCGCCATCCACACAGTCCGTATGTTTCGCCAGCATGCTTCCCAGCAAAAGGCTGGCTGGGAAGAGCAGCGGATAAGTATAGGTGATGTATTTCGTTGCCATACATTGAAAGAAAATGAAAACAACAAGTGCCCACAGCAGTAAAAATTTTTGCTGTTCTTCCAGGCTACGATGTCCCTGCCGCCACCATTTATAAGCAGCCCTGGGAACAAGTCCGCTCCACGGAAACAGCGCCAGCAGATTTACCAGCGTATAATAGTAAATCACATCGTCACGCGGATGCTCCGATACCGTTGCGCGCAGGAAGTTATGCGTGCCGAAGAAGGTATTGATGAAGTCGCTTCCGTGCAGGCTGTACATTACAGCATACCAGGGAACGACAACCGCCGCACAAAGCAATGTGCCGCTTACAAGATGCATGCGCTTCAGTACGTGCCAATCACGCTGCCACAACAGGAATAACGTAATAATCAATCCCGACAGCAGCACGCCAATCGGTCCCTTAGTCAAAACCGCAAAGCCTGCTGCAGCATACATAATGTACCAATAGCGCGCCCTGCCGTCACGATAGCCAAGATAGAAAAACAGCAATGTCGCACTGAAGAAAAAGAACAATACAGCATCTGTAATTACCGACTTGCTGATCAGAAAAAATTCTACACTGCTCAGCAGTACCAATGCACTGATAAAACCGCTGCGCGCATTTTCCAGCTTGCTGCCGCCCCACGCCAATAATGCCACGCTGCCTAAACCGAACAACGCCGGGAAGAAGCGTGAAGCAAATTCCGTAAAGCCAAACATTTTATAAGCCAGCGCCGTCATCCAATAAAAGAAAATCGGCTTATCATACCAGTAATGACCGTAAATCTGCGGTGACAGCCAATCGCCGCTCAGTACCATTTCCTTCGCCGTCAAGGCATAATTAGATTCTACGCTGTCTGTAATCAGCAGGCTGCCATTACCCGCAAAAAGCAATGCTGCGGCAGCTGCAAAAAGCAGCAGCCAATATTTTCGTGGCATAAAAAATCCCCCTTCAGCAGCAGAGCTTTTACACTCCGCCTTTCATTAAGCACAGTATAAACTCCTTCACTTAATGATTACTGAAAGGGGTATTCATCTTAAATTCAGCTTATAAGAAAGCCTAATAATTACTTTGCAGCCGTCGGCAGCTTCACATACATGACAGTTCCCCGAGGCTTGTTGTCGAGAACCTTGATGCTGCCGCCATGCTGCCGCACAATAGCCAGCGCAAGCGACAAGCCTAAGCCCAAGCCCCCATGACTACGGCTGCGCGCCTTGTCCACGCGGAAGAAGCGGTCAAAAATCTTCTGCTTATCTTCGTCACTGATGCCAAAGCCCTCATCACGTACCTCCAGTACCAGATGCGTTTTCACCTTGGCTGCACGCAGAGTAATTTGCGTCTGCTCCGGTGAATACTTCATAGCGTTATCCAACAGAATAATCAGCAAGCGCGATAAAGCCATTTCATCACCCTGCATTACCAAGTTATCCTGGATTTCCTGCTTCAGCTGCAGCTTTTTTTCTGCTGTCAAAAGCGACATCTGCGATGCAACCTTTTTACACAGCGCCGTTATATCCACCTGCGCCGTATACACGGGAAGAATATCCTCATCGCTGCGCGCCAGCGTCATAAGATTTTCCGTAAGACGGCTAAGTCTTTCCGACTCGCTTTGCAGCATGTTTACCGACTCTTTGGCAAAATCGCTCAGCCTGCTGTCCTCAACCTCCTGCAGTCCCTGCACAGCCAGCTTCATAACGGCAAGCGGCGTGCGCATTTCATGCGAAGCATCCGCTGTGAACTGCTGCTGCTTGGCATACATGTTGCTTATAGGACGGATATTGCGTTCTGCCAGCCAATAACCGAAATAACAGGCAGCAAAATAGAGTATCAATGCCATACACAAAAGCAAAAACAGTGTTTTATAGGCCGCATTATAATAAAACTGCATATTTTTGAACATATACAGCCTGCCAACCTGCTTATCACCGTCAATAACGGGAGCAACAGCGGCAAGATATCTATAACTCGCACCATTTGCACTCTGCATCCGCAAAAGACGCGATGTATTCAGCTTCTTCGGCCAATCATCTTTATGACTCATCAGCTCCTGCCCTGCCTCACCTGTTCCAAGCTGGTTTAAAATTACCTTCGAGCCATCTGCATTCACAAAGTATGCAAGCATCTTCCCGCTGCGGATAGCTGCTTCGGAGCAGGGAGCCTCCTCCGATTCTACCCATTCTTCGCCCTCATGGTAAATTTGCGCTACAAGATTTTCCTTTTCATACGCCAATATTTCCCACCAGATAAAGGTATAGGCAGCAGCTACAATAACTAAAATCAAAGCACCGAAGATTGCCGCATATAAGCAGGTCATACGCCGGCGCAGCTTTTCAAAAGGCTTATTCCACATAATAGCCCACGCCCCGCATCGTTTTAATCAGTTCTTCTCCGTTCAGCTCCATAATTTTTTTACGCAGCAGACGGATATGCACATCAAGATTGTTCTCCGTCACATCGCTGTCAATGCCCCAGATGCGGTCCTGCAGCACCGCACGCGGCATAACCTGCCCACGGTTACGCAAAAGCAGCTCCAGCAGCTTAAATTCACGCGGACGCAGCTCTACACGACGCTCGCCGTATGCCAGGCAATATGTAGAGCTTTCCAAAGTATAAGCACCGTAACGCAGCTTTTCCGCGCTGTACTGTCCTTGGCGACGGCAAAGAGCGTTCAGACGCGCCACCAGCTCCTCCAGCTCGAAAGGCTTTACCAGATAGTCATCGGCACCGCTGTTTAAGCCCTGCACCTTATCCGCCAACGTATCCTTGGCCGTCAGCAGCAATATTTTTCCCTGATAATCCTCCTCACGCAAACGCTTGCACAGGTCAAGTCCGCTCAGAAGCGGCATCATCCAGTCCAACACCAGCACATCATAGCCGTCGGCATATACAGCATCGTAGGCAGCCTCGCCATCCTGCACCCAGTTCACAGTTATATTTTGCTTTTTCAGCAGCATGCTCAAAAGCTTACCTAAATTTATATCATCCTCAGCTAACAAAATTTTCATTGCTTCCGCCTCCGTTACAGCTATTGTATCACAATGCAGTATAGGCATGTAAAATTAATTTCAACTGAAAAATCGCTGCCGAGGCTTTGCCTGCAGCAGCGATTGTCTTACATGATATATCTGTTCAATGACGGCACAATTTCCGCATAGGTGCCTTTTTTATTGGCCAGCATAATATTAATGGCCCATACAGTCTGTCCGCGGTCATCCTCCGTGCGTGTAGCCTGCAGCTTACGGTTGGTACCTGTAAAACATATGATATCTTCCAGCTCCAGCAAAAGCGCCATATCCTCACGTCTGTAGCCCTCAAGACAGCGGTCGGAAAACATTACTGTCAGCATCAGCATATCGTCCATACGCCAGCATTCCAGGCGATAGGCACGGCCGTCGCTCAGCTTACCGTTATAATAGCCGACATCCTGCACGCCGTCCTCATCCGGCTCATAGGGAGAAGGAACATAATCCACGCGGCAGGGAACAGGAAATTTTTTTATCAGCATAAATTCGTTCTCCTTAGAGAGCAAAGCGCCTCAGAGCTTAAGGCTTTGAGGCGCGCTTGCTTATACGTTATTCCTTATCGGGAGTTTCTTCTGCTACAGTTTCAGCAGTTGCAACTTCGGGCATCGGAACATTATATTTAACTTTGATATCACGATAACGGCTCATACCGGTACCTGCCGGAATCAGCTTACCGATGATAACGTTTTCTTTCAGGCCCAGCAGCGGGTCAACTTTGCCTTTAATAGCGGCATCGGTGAGTACGCGGGTGGTTTCCTGGAAGGAAGCAGCAGACAGGAAGGAGTCGGTAGCCAAAGAAGCTTTGGTGATACCCAGCAGGATAGCACGGCCTTCTGCAGGAGCCTTGCCTGCTTCCAGCATCTCGGTATTCTGCTCTTCAAATTCTGCCACATCAACGTCTTCACCCGGCAGCATTGTGGTGTCACCGGATTCCTCGATGCGGATTTTGCGCATCATCTGACGAACCATAACCTCGATATGCTTACTGTTGATATCTACGCCCTGAGACTTATAAACGCCTACTACCTGAGATACCAGATAGTTCTGGGTAGCCTTCACGCCGCTGATACGCAGTACGTCATGCGGGTTAAGAGAACCTTCGGTCAGACGGTCGCCCTTAGCGATTTCCTCGCCCTCAACAACAGACAGCTTAGCGCCGTAAGGAATCTGATATTCCTGGTTTTCGCCATCCAGTGCCATTACGGTTACCTTGCGGCTGTTGCCTTCCTGGGTAATATGTACGTGACCTGCAACCTCGGACAGAATGCCCGGATGTTTCGGTTTACGTGCTTCGAACAGCTCCTCGACACGAGGCAGACCTTGGGTAATATCGTCTGCACCAGCAACGCCGCCGGTATGGAACGTACGCATGGTCAGCTGAGTACCAGGTTCGCCGATGGACTGTGCAGCGATAGTGCCGACTGCCTCACCAACATCGACGTTCTTGCCGGTTGCCAGGTTACGGCCATAGCACTTGCGGCAAACGCCGAACTTAGCCTTACAGGTAAGTACGCTGCGGATTTTAACCTTTTCACGCAGCTGGCAGATACGTTCTGCCATAGGCTCGGTAACATATTCATTGATATGATAAAGAATTTCACCATTTTCATCCAGAATATCCTCAGCCAGGTTACGGCCAATGATACGGTCATGCAGGGTTTCAATGATGGTTTTCTCTTTTTTGCCTTCGGTAATTGCCTCAACCTCAATGCCGGCAATTTCGTTATTGCGGATACGCAGCTCCTTAACGGTACCGTCAGCCAGAACAGCGTTGATAATGTCTTCGGTCATAGTTTCGCCGGTATGTGCCAGCACTTCGCCTGCACCGTTAACAATATCTGCTGCCACTTCTTTGCCGTTGAAGTTATGCATCATTGCTTCCTTCAGCACATTATGAGCAAAGGTATCGCTGATGTTGATGCGGACATTTTCGATATCCTCACCGTTCATATCTTCGTCGGAATAGAGATTGATTTCTTCAACACCTGCATCATTGAGCTTAGCAAAAAGCTCTTCGGTGATGTTGGTATCTGCTTCAGCAATCAGGTTGCCTTCTTCATCAAGTACGCCGGAAGCCAGAGTACGACCCATAACCTTTTCGCGGATTTTGTTCTGGCTTGCGCCAAGAACAGCCTTGCTCAGACGGCTGCGTTCCTTAACCAGGTTCATACCAACGATATCGCAATCATCCTCACGGACAATTACGTCCTGTGCAACGTCAACCAGACGACGAGTCAGGTAACCGGAGTCAGCGGTACGCAGTGCGGTATCGGCCAAGCCTTTACGAGCACCATGAGAAGAAATGAAGTATTCCAAAATAGTCAGGCCTTCACGGAAGTTAGATTTGATAGGACGGTCAATGATACGACCGGAAGGATCGGCCATCAAACCACGCATACCGGCCAGCTGACGAATCTGCTGTTTGTTACCGCGGGCACCGGAGTCAGCCATCATGGATACAGGATTGAACTTGTTCATGGTGGATTTCATCAGTTTATCAGTAACCTTATCGGTTGCTTCGTTCCACAGGTCAATTACCTTACGATAACGTTCGTCATCGCTCATCAAACCACGGCGGAAGAGGCGTTCAACCTTATCAACCTCATGCTCTGTTGCTTCCAGAATAACTTCTTTTTCAGCAGGAATCTGAATATCGGAGGTTGCGATAGAAATACCGGATTTACAAGCATTATCGTAACCCATTTTCTTAACAATATCCAGAATCTCGGCAGTACGCAGGTTGCCGTACAGCTTGTGAGCCTTAGCAACGAGTCTGCCCAATTCTTTCTTGTCAATCAGCTTGCCGAGATGCCAACGTTCAACTTCAACGGTTGTTTCAACAACATTGCCGGAAGCATCCAGACGCTTTTCAACAACCTGATCTTTTTCTTTATGATAGTAACGCATTTCCAGAGGCAGCTCGCCATTGAAAATAGTGTTACCTACAGTTGTAACTACCAGGGACATACCGGTTTCACCGACAGCTGCACCCTTTTCTTCATCATAGATTTCGCTGTTGGGAATATAAACCTCGATAGGTACTTGCAGATCTACCGCATGGTGGAAGTAAGCCAGCTGAGCTTCATCTACGCTGCTGTAGCGGGTTCCTTCACCCTTAACGTTCGGGTCATCCTTGCTGGTCTTTTCAATAGTCAGATAGTAGGAGCCCAAAACCATATCCTGTGTAGGAACAGCAACAGGCTTGCCGTCTTTCGGTGCCAGGATGTTGTTTACGGACATCATCAGCATACGTGCTTCAGCCTGAGCCTCAACGGAAAGCGGCAGATGGACAGCCATCTGGTCACCGTCAAAGTCGGCGTTATAAGCGGTACATACCAGAGGATGCAGCTTAATAGCACGGCCTTCGGACAGGATAGGCTCGAAAGCCTGAATGCCCAGTCTGTGCAGAGTCGGTGCACGGTTCAACAGTACAGGATGTTCCTTGATTACCTCTTCCAGAACGTCCCATACAGCGTTGGTAGCACGCTCTACCATGCGCTTAGCACTCTTAATGTTAGTTGCTTCACCGCTGTTTACCAAACGCTTCATAACGAAGGGTTTGAACAGCTCCAGAGCCATTTCCTTCGGCAGGCCGCACTGATGCATTTTCAGCTCAGGACCTACAACGATTACGGAACGGCCGGAATAGTCAACACGTTTACCTAACAGGTTCTGACGGAAACGGCCTTGTTTACCCTTGAGCATGTCGGACAAGGATTTCAGAGGACGGTTGCCGGGACCGGTAACCGGACGGCCGCGACGGCCGTTATCAATCAAAGCATCTACTGCTTCCTGCAGCATACGTTTTTCATTGCGGACAATGATATCAGGCGCATGCAGCTCCAGCAGACGTTTCAGACGGTTGTTACGGTTAATAACACGGCGATA
Organism: Phascolarctobacterium succinatutens YIT 12067; assembly: GCF_000188175.1. Taxonomy (GTDB): domain Bacteria; phylum Bacillota; class Negativicutes; order Acidaminococcales; family Acidaminococcaceae; genus Phascolarctobacterium_A; species Phascolarctobacterium_A succinatutens. The sequence goes on from NZ_GL830873.1 coordinate 21,032, forward strand.
CAGATCGTTCAGGTCGGAGGTTGCGAAACGACCGCCATCCAGCTGTACCATAGGACGCAGTTCAGGCGGAATAACCGGAACTACATCCATAATCATCCATTCAGGACGGTTGCCGGATTTCAGGAATGCTTCGGCTACTTCCAAACGGCGGATAGCACGTACACGGCGCTGACCGCTCAGCTCCTTCATTTCATGGCGCAATTGCTCTGTCAAAGCTTCCAGATCAATAGCTTCCAGCAGCTCTTTAATAGCCTGAGCGCCCATACCTACACGGATGCCTGCTTCAGGATATTTATCACGTTTTTCCATGTACTCAGGCTCGGTCAGCAGCTGGCCTTTAACCAGGTCAGTGCCTTCACCCGGGTCAAGTACGATGAAGCTGGCAAAATACAAAACTTTTTCCAGGCTACGCGGAGAAATATCCAGAATCAAGCCCATACGGCTGGGGATACCTTTGAAGTACCAGATATGGGAAACCGGCGCAGCCAGTTCGATGTGGCCCATACGGTCACGACGAACCTTGCTGCGGGTAACTTCAACGCCGCACTTGTCGCAGATAATACCCTTATAACGGATGCGTTTATATTTGCCGCAATGACATTCCCAATCCTTAGTAGGGCCAAAGATTCTTTCGCAGAACAGGCCATCCCGTTCCGGCTTCAGGGTTCTGTAATTGATGGTTTCGGGTTTTTTTACCTCGCCGTAGGACCAGGCTCTAATCTGGTCCGGAGAAGCCAAACCGATACGCATAGACACAAAATTATTTACGTCGATCAAGAATCATTCGCTCCCTTCTCTTACATATTAGTCGGATCATCTAAGTCACCATCGGGATTATCGGTAATAGTGAAATTACCCATATCGGCAATGATGTCACCAGAATCACTATCATCCTCGGTAGCGTCATTATCAGCATAATCATCAACAGGCTTTTCAGGTGCGTTTTCAACAACCTGGCCGTTGATGTCTAAATCAACCTCGCGAGCGGTGGTTGCAATATCGTCATCCTCATCGTCGCGTAATGAAACCTCTTCCTCGTCCTCGTTGAGAACCTTGATATCCAGACCGATGGACTGCAATTCCTTAACCAGTACCTTGAAGGATTCAGGAATACCAGGATCAGGTACATTTTCGCCCTTAACAATTGCTTCGTAGGTCTTAACACGGCCAACAACGTCATCGGACTTAACAGTCAGGATTTCCTGCAGGGTGTAAGCAGCGCCGTATGCTTCCAGCGCCCAAACTTCCATCTCACCGAATCTCTGGCCGCCGAACTGTGCTTTACCACCCAACGGCTGCTGGGTAACCAAGGAGTACGGGCCGGTGCTGCGGGCATGGATCTTATCATCAACCAAATGGTGAAGCTTGAGGTAATAGGTCAGACCAACGGTAACAGGGTTATCGAAGGGTTCACCGGTACGACCGTCATACAGAGTGGTCTTAGCAGTTTTATCAATGCCTGCAAGCTCCAGTGCATCAGCAATATCCTGCTCATGCGCACCGTCGAATACAGGTACGGAAATCTGTACTGCTTTTACGCTCTTGCCACCGAATTTATCAATTTCAACAGTTTCCGGCATACCATATTTTTCATAATCGTAGCCGTAATGCTCTAATTTCTTAGCGGTTTCGGAATTAGCCAGCTCTTCCTTGAAGGCTGCTTCAAATTCCGGAGTACCTTCTGCTGCGCCGGTTTTTTCAACGGCATTCAGCTTAGCTGCCAGGTTGGTAGTATCAATTTCCATACCCAGCGCACGTGCTGCCCAGCCAAGATGGTTCTCCAGTACCTGTCCGATGTTCATACGGGAAGGTACGCCCAACGGATTCAGTACGATATGTACCGGTTCGCCGGTCGGCAGGAAAGGCATGTCCTCACGTGCCATAATACGGGAAACGACACCCTTGTTACCGTGACGGCCTGCCATCTTATCGCCTTCGGAAATCTTACGTTTCTGGGCAATATGTACACGAACCTGTTCGTTTACTCCCGGCGGCAGATCATCGCCGTTTTCACGGCTGAATACCTTAACGCTGACAATCTTACCTGCTTCGCCGTGCGGTACACGCAGGGAGCTGTCACGTACTTCACGTGCCTTTTCACCAAAGATTGCACGCAGCAGACGTTCTTCTGCAGTCAGCTCGGTTTCGCCTTTCGGAGTAACCTTACCTACCAGAATATCGCCGGGGCGTACTTCGGCACCGATACGGATAATACCACGCTCATCCAGATCCTTCAGAGCTTCGTCGGATACGTTAGGAATCTCGCGGGTAATTTCTTCTTTACCAAGCTTGGTATCGCGGGCATCACAATCATATTCTTCAATATGGATAGAGGTAAAGATATCAGCCTTTACCAGATCCTCGTTCAGCAGAACAGCATCCTCGTAGTTATAGCCTTCCCAAGGCATATAAGCAACGATTACGTTGTGACCTAAAGCCAGCTCGCCATGATCGGTAGCAGGGCCGTCAGCCAGAATCTGCTTTTCGGTAACCTTATCGCCTTTAAAGACGATAGGACGCTGGTTAACACAGGTACCTTGGTTGGAACGTTTGAATTTCAGCAGCGGATATACATCCACTTCACCGTTTTCTGCACGTACACGGATTTCGTTGCCTACTACGCGGATAACTTCGCCGGCACGTTTAGCCAGAACGCAGACACCGGAGTCAGAAGCAACCTTGTATTCCATACCGGTACCGATAATCGGAGCCTGAGTGCAGAGCAAAGGTACAGCCTGACGCTGCATGTTCGCACCCATCAGAGCACGGTTAGCGTCATCGTTCTCCAGGAAAGGAATCAGCGCGGTTGCGATAGATACTACCTGTTTAGGAGAAACGTCCATCAGGTCAACCTTATCCGGAGTAATGGAGAGGACATCATCCTTTGCACGGGCGGTAACACGCTCGCCCAGGAAGTAGCCGTCATCATCCAACGGTTCGTTGGCCTGTGCTACGATATATTTATCTTCTTCGTCCGCAGTCATGTATCTGATTTCTTCAGTTACACGTTTATTTTCTTTATCAACAACACGGTACGGAGTTTCCATAAAGCCGTATTCATTGATAACAGCATAGGTGGACAAAGAACCGATCAAACCGATGTTAGGACCTTCAGGCGTCTCGATAGGACACATACGGCCATAGTGGGAGTTGTGTACGTCGCGGACTTCATAGCCTGCGCGCTCACGGGACAGACCGCCGGGGCCGAGGGCAGACAGACGACGTTTATGAGTCAGCTCTGCCAGAGGGTTGTTCTGGTCCATGAACTGGGACAACTGGCTGCTGCCGAAGAATTCCTTAATAGCGGCAACAACAGGACGGATGTTAATCAGAGCCTGCGGGGTGATAACCTCGTTGTCCTGAATGGTCATACGTTCTTTTACTACACGCTCCATACGGGAAAGACCGATACGGAACTGGTTTTGCAGCAATTCGCCAACGCAGCGTACACGACGGTTGCCCAAATGGTCAATATCATCGCCGGTGCCATGGCCATCCATCAGGTTCAGCAAATAGTTGAAGGAAGCAAATACATCCTCATTGGTAACAGTATGCATTTTTTCATCGATACCGGTGGTGAACATCAGAAGCATTTCTTCTTCATGGTTCTGAACCTTGACAGCACGCAGACCGCGTTCGTTATAAATGCCGCTTTCTGCTATCTTATCAAGATTTTCATCGGTCATCTTAGTGCCTGCCGGCAGGATGATTTCGCCAGTTTCTTCATCAGCAATAGCCTCAGCCAGTACGGTACCGCTCAGGCGGTTGCGCCAGCCAAGCTTTTTGTTAAGCTTATAACGGCCAACATTAGCCAGATCATAACGCTTGCTGTCGAAGAAGGTGTTTTCAATCAGCTGTACGGCGTTTTCCAGAATAACAGGCTCGCCCGGACGCAGCTTCTTGTAAAGCTCCAGCATAGCTTCATCTCTGTTAGTGGTAGTATCCTTTTCCAGAGTTGCCAGCAGCGCAGGATGATTGCCGAAGCAAGCCAGGATCTCATCATTGGAAGACAAGCCCAGAGCACGCAGCAGCACGGTTGCCGGAACCTTACGGGTACGGTCTACACGAGCAGAAATAATATCATTAATGTCAGTTTCATATTCAATCCAAGCGCCACGGTTAGGAATTACAGTAGTACCGTAAATCTTCTTACCGCTGGGATCCATAGTTACACTATAGTAAACGCCGGGAGAACGCACCAGCTGGCTGACGATAACACGTTCAGCACCGTTGATAACAAAGGTACCGGTATCGGTCATCAGCGGGAAGTCGCCCATAAATACAGAGGATTCCTTAATTTCGCCTTTTTCCTTGTCTTTGAAAATCAGGCGTGCTTTAACGTTCATCGGTGCAGAATAGGATTCATCTCTCTCCTTGCACTCTTCAACGCTGTATTTCGGAGTTCCTAATTCAAAGCTTTCAAAGGAAAGCTCCAGATTACCTGCAAAGTCTTTAATAGGAGAAATGTCATGCAGAATCTCCATGAGGCCCTTTTGAACGAACCATTCGTAGGATTTTCTCTGGATATCAATCAAATGAGGCATTGCCAAAATTTCATTGATTCTTGCATAACTATACCGAGTCCTATCACCTACTGGAACCGGTTTAAACATGTAATTCCTCACCCCTTCTTGTATTATCAGCACACTAAACTCGGCGAATCATGCGTGACAAAAAAAACAACAAGGTTCTTACCACAAGGACCTTGTCAGTTGTCTTCGATGATCTGCCTCATCTTTCATTATAAGCAAGATACGCCGTTCAACCACTGACCCGGCAGTATTTGTTGTCAAAATTTACACCTGCAAAAATAATAATGATGTAGTATGATATGTTATCATAAATTACGCAAGTTGTCAAGATTTTTGTCAAAAAAAAAAATACAGACACAGCATCTTCGGTGTGTCTGTATTCGCATAGGCGCAGCTTATTCAAAGCGGCCTTTAAGAACAATCTCTTTATCCAGCAATGCAACCTGGCCTTTAGCAAACAATGCGTCGATATCCAGGTTTTCGTCCAGAACCAGCAGGTCAGCATCTGCGCCGACTGCAACGCAGCCTTTGACACCGGTTTTGCCGAGCAGCTCGGCAGGTGTAGAGGTCAGCAGCTTGATAGCCTCTTCCAACGGCAGACCGCGGCGTACCAGACTCTTGATAGTCAGATGCAGATATTTAGGAGAGCAGTAGGTCAGACCGATGCAGTCACCGTTTTCGTTGAACTTAGGTTGAGAACCGAAAGCGTCACTGCTCATCGTCAGGTGGTCGGTGCTCATACCCTCCCAGCTCAGAATTTCCATAATCTGCTCTGCACCGATTTCCATATCCTCATCAGTGCTGCCGGCAGTCATGTCAAAATAGCCGCCGCGACGTACCAGCTTTGCGCCTTCTTCCATCAGCTCGCGAGTACGCAGCATATGAGTCGGCAGGAAGTTCTTTGCAGGAACATCGGAATGGTCCAATGCGTAGAACAGCGGGTCCAGTTTGCCGATACCAGAACCCATATGCATGGTTACCAGGCCGGCAACGTTAGCCAGCAGGCCACCGCGACGGGTTGCGGTAGCAACCTCAATCAGCTCAGGTCCCTGAGGATTAGAGCTGCGATGATCGCTGACAGCAATCTTGGTACCGATAATAGGCGGAACCATCATAATATCTTTTTCGATAGAACCTGTAATGGTCGGCGAAGGAATTCCGTAAGCACCGGTCAGGCAGTAGGCAGTAATGCCTTCTTCCGTCAGTGCGCGTGCCTTAGCCACCAGGTTTTCTACGCTTCTTGTTACGCCGTCCGTACCCAGCAGGCCCAGAACGGTTGTAATACCGCAGCTGGTAATCTGGCTCAGCATTGCTTCAGGTACGCGGGAAGCAGGACCCTGCTCACCGCCGCCGCCGGTGATGTGCATATGCATATCAATGTAACCGGGCAGCAGCTTTTTGCCGCTGAAATCAAATACCTCTACTTCAGGCATGCCTTCGTAGCCTTCAATTTTATCAGCAATACGCACTACCTTATCTGCAATAACCAGCACATCCTTTTTGCCAAGATGAGCAGGTGCGTAAACATCAGCGTTTCTAATAAGTTTAATCAAAATTGTCACTTTTCCTTTCATTGCGTACCAAGCAACGGCTCAGTACTGCCGACATGCTTGCGCAGCCGGCTTATTTCTTTTCGTCTTCCAACTTAGCGATACCGATACCGGTGTAGCCGTAGAACAGAGCTATAATGAAACCGGTGTAGCAGAGAATTGCCCACGGAGCATAATCCAGAGTTTCAATACCGGTGCAGGCGGTCATATAAGCACCTGCTGCAGACCAGGGAACCAACGGTACAAATACGGTACCTGCATCTTCCAAAGTACGGGACAGGTTCTTAGCAGCAAGACCTCTTGCTTTATAAGCGTCACGGAACATTTCACCGGGAATCAGAATGGACAGGTAGGAGTTACCGGTGCACAGGCCCATGGTAATGCAGGAAGCAACGGTGGAAGCAATCAGATCGCCAGTGCTCTTAGCAAAGGTCAGGATTTTTTGCAGAACTACTTCCAGGCAACCGGCCTTGCTCATAATACCGGCAAAGCAGAATGCGCAGAATACCAGCAGAGTGGTGCCCATGATTTCAGCCATACCGCCGCGATTCAACAGCTTGATAATCTGCGGAGCAGCAGTAGCCGGGTCAAAGCCGGGAGTGGTCAGCATAGAAATTTTGAAGCCTTTTACGGTAGCCAGCAGCAGGTTTTTCAGGTTGATGTTTTGGAAAATCAATGCTTCTGCGCCAGCCAGAACAGTGGAAGCCATCATAACCGGCAGAGTCGGTTTCTTAAAGATAGAGCCTGCCAGAATCAGCAGTACAGGCAGAATCAGCAGAATGTTAAAGTTATACATGCCATCTAGCTGAGTCAGCATAGTGCTTACTGCTTCGGAAGAAACATCGCCGCCGATATTGCCCTTTAAGCCTACGAAAGCGTAAACAACCAGGGAAATAATAGTTGCCGGAACAGTAGTCCAGAACATGTGAGCAATGTGCTCATAAAGAGTAGAACCAGCTGCAACCGGTGCCAGGTTAGTGGTATCGGACAGCGGGGAGATTTTATCACCGAAATAGGAACCGGCGATTACAGCACCTGCAGTAGCTGCCAGGTTTACACCCAGAGTGCTTGCAATACCCATCAGTGCAACACCCATAGTAGCAACGGAGCCCCAGGAGGTGCCGGTTACGATAGATACTACTGCGGTAATCAGGAACGCGGTTACCAGCATGAAGGTCGGGTTTACAATCTGTACACCATAATAAATCATCATCGGGATAGTACCAGAAGCCATCCAGGTACCAACCAGCGCACCAACGCAGGTCAGAATCAGGATTGCCGGCATGCCCTTAGCAATCTTCTGGCAGATTTCGTCCATCATTTCATCCCAGGTAACACCAACGCGGTAAGCAATCAGGCCGGCAATAGCAGCTACCAAAAGCAGCAGCGGCTCGGTTGCGTAACCCAGATAACCTTTGCCGACAGTCAGAATAACCATCATGGCAATAATAGGAATAACGGATTCCGTAAAGGTTGGCATACGCCTATTTGTTTTTTCTTCAGTTTTTTGCATATCCTTTGACATAATACCCTCGTTTCTGCCAGTCATCTAGCCGGCTTAATTTTGCGCAAGCAACGCTATCTATAAAAATTTTATCATTATAGCTTAATTATCTCAACAGTTTTCTTTATCTATACTTATTGGAATTTTTCTTGTATACATAAGCAATTTATTCGCCGTTCTGTATTTTGTATACAAAATTTGTACTATAATTCGTGGACATTTGCTTAACCATACGCTTTTTTATACTAAAAATTTAGGACTTCTTCAAACATGCTGAAGAAGCCCTAAATTAAAAAATCAATAAGATTATTTTCCCTGTTATAGTATTTTGATAAATTATTCTTATATAAAGAACAGAAAGTAAATTAACCCTTTATCTTTTCCTGCGACTCTTTTAAAAGCTCCAAAAAGCGTTTTGTAGGCAAGGTAAAGTTAAATTCATAATCATAAAGAACCGATATAGGCATATTTCCCGAATACTTGACAGGGAATTCGACTAATGTCCCCTGCTCCAGTTCCTTCCTTACCTTTACCCGCGGTATCAAGGCTATACCAAGATTCTGCTCAACTGCCATCAGCACGGATTCCGAATCACTGAAGGTCAATATACTTTGCAGACGCGTGAAATCAACCTTAGATTTCAGATGCTTATAGTATACCTCGCTTGCAGGATAGGAAATAAAGGGATAATCATAAATATTATTGTTTTCTCCCATCTGTTCATACAGTTCTTTGGAGGCTACAAAAACCATCGGCTGATTCCAAAGCTGTACACGCTTGGTATAAAGCGGCTGCACATCAATATGCACAAAGGCAAAATCATACAGCTTTTGTACAAAAGCATCATTTATTGTCGATTCTACCGTCATACAGCGGTTGACCTCTATATCCAGCTCGGGAAATTCCTTTTTGAGCTTCAGCAGCACAGGCAAAAGATAAAAGTTTATGCCCTGAGTAGAAACGCCTATTTTCAGACTGTAATTCTTCTTTTGAAACTGGCGCATTACCTCCTGGCTTTTCTGATAATCAGCCATCAGCTGCTGTGCTATCGGCACAAAGTTTTTACCTGCCTGCGTCAGATAAACATTCTTGCCATCTCGGGTAAAAAGAATAACGCCGTATTCTTCTTCCAAAGCGTTGATATGATTGCTGATTGTAGGCTGGGTAAAATTAAGATATTTCGCAGCCTGCGTAAAGCTGCGGCACTGTACAACAGTCAAAAAAGATTGATATACTTGGATATTCATTTCGGATATTCCTCAAATTCTTATATTTCATCGAGAACAGGTACAAAATATGCTTCCACGCCGGTAATTTCTCCCGGCTGCAAACGCACAAAGGTTTCCGACGCTTTACCGTTGATTACAAAGCAGGAATAAGTGTACTTGCCGGTTGCCTCACCGTTATCTGTTTCCTGCTGTACATCTGCTGAAGGAACAAACTGCTGATAAATCAAATCGCAGTCATCGCATTCCTCTGCCTCGTAGCTCGTTGCACCATCAGGCTCTACAATAGCAATGCCTGCACCCTCACGCCCAAAAATAGGCTTCTTAATATAACGCTGACCTGCCAGCGGCTTGCTGTCCAAATAGGTCGGCGTTAAATGCGCAGCCAACAGTTCTTCCTCCTGCGGTGTCCAGAAAAGACGATGCTGATATAGATACCATGCCAGTGCCAACAGCGCTTTATTCTGCAGTACAATGGATTTTACAGGGTTAACCAGATCCACAGCCCCGAAATTTACCAGCTCCATAAGTTTTAAGCCTACAGGATAGCCGTCTTCGCTTTCATCATCCATCAAAAGCTCCAGCGGATGCAGACGATACAGTATATCAATTCTATCTTCCTTATGGAATATTTCATTAGGAATGTACACTCCGTCATCATGTACTATAAGCTCATCTAAACCGACAAGGCGACAAACGAATGGCTGCTTGCTCAAAATGCGTTCACGCAACACCTCTTGCACACGCTCAAATAAAAATTTGGCGTTAGCCCAATCCTCACTGTAGCCTTTATCAGCAGCAAAAGCAATGCGCACTACATCCTTATCTGCATATTTAGGCTGTTCCAACAGCTTTAAAAAGGGCTCTGCCAGCTCCTCACCATCTGAACGCGGCTGCAAATGCAGGCCGTACTCCTTAGCAAAATATGCTTCCGCTACCTTGTTGGCATAAAAGGTTTCCGGCAAGGCGCAGGGTGTATCCGAATTAATTTCTACCAGCTTATAGCAGCCGTCGGTATTCTTTACAAAGTCAAGACGGCTGATATAGCTCACATGGTCCGAGTTATCCGCAAGGATATACGGTGTGAGCTTATCCGTCATATTAAACAGATTAAAGGGCATTGCGCCATTATTATTGGTACGCAAAGCCTCTGCCAGGCGTGACAGTGCTGCTGTAAGGCCGGCACTGATGCGCTGCAGCTCCCGCTTATTGGCATTGCTCATCAGCAGCGCGCTGATAGTAGGATAACGGTTTTCCCACTCCGGCGCATCCAAATACGGCATCATATTCAAATCAATTTTATCAAGCCATGTATCAGGCTTACGGTATTTATACATCTTCATCACCTCAGGAAATTGCGCTGCCGCTGGAGCGGCTCATGCCACTGCCGATGCCGCTTTTGCCTGTGCTTCCCGTACTGCCGAGCTTGGAATTTTGCGTGCTTCCTGCAGTTCCCTGCTGCACAGTAGAGCCGTTGGCGGTATTAGCGTTTGGTTTAGGATTAGTAGACGAGCCTGCGGGTGCAGTATTCTGCTTCTGGTTAGCTGCAGGCGCAGTTCGCACACCTGCCATCGGGCCTACACCAAAGGTACGGCCGATGAAGTACCAGGGAAAGAAGCCATGAAAAAAGTCTCCGCCGTTATCTTCATCCTTCTTTTCATCTTGATTATTCTGAGCAGAGTTATCATTCTTCCACTCACTGTCTTTATCGTTACCACAGCCTGCAACACCTGTCAGCATAACTACCGCCAGCGCACCGGCCAAAAGCTTTTTACGTTTTTCATCTGTAAGCATATGAAACTCCTTTATAAAAAATCTCTATCATTTTTACACAGCAATATAGTAGGTCATCTTTCATATTATAGCATAAGAAGCAGCTGAATTGCACTATGACTATGCTTCATTCACAAAATCAAAAAACTCCCGACACACCTAAGTGCATCGGGAAGCGGATTGCAGACGAATCAACAATCTATGGGTGTTCTTATGAGTGAATCTTTTCATTGTTCATCAACCATGCAAATCCTTTTGCCATACGCAAAGCAGGTTCCTTAAAATGACTTCCCTCATTCCAAACAAGAATACTGCTCAACCTATGATCTCTTAATGAGCAATACACATCATAAATATCATTTGCCACCTGTGACAGAATTTGGTTGCGTGTCTTTGCTTCCTTATCGCCAAGACTTAAATAGACTCTATTGGTTAATATTTTGTTGTTATGTACAAAATCAACAAATTTAGGAAACCACACAGACGGAGATACTGCTGCTATACCTTCTAATAAATTTGTTTGATAAGCCGCCCACAATACAAATAATCCGGCTAAGGAATAGCCACCAGCAAAAATCTTTATATCTTGATGCTCACTTAATAACGGAACAATTACTTCATTTTTTATACGTGTTAGAAGTTTTTCCGCATTGCCAGCAAAGGCAGCATCTCCAAAAATCGGCTCTGCCATCCATGGCGAAAGGTCGTCATTCCAGCTATCAACCTGCACTGTAATAAACAAAAAATCTGTACTCTGCGTTATAGCTTTTATATGTGAAAGCTCCTCTTCAATAAACGGCAACTCGTGTTCTCCTATTATTTGCAGCAAGACTATTTTTGCATCGCGATTGCCTTGATAATTGACTTTCATCCTCTACTCGCCTCTTGGTTCCGTTGCAAATATTATATATTCTTTGAGGCAGAAAATCAAAAAACTCCCGATACACCTAAGTGCATCGGGAGTCGGATTGCAGACGAATCAACAATCTATTGTGCTACTATCGTAGCAAACAAGATTATTTAACTTCTACAGTTGCGCCAGCAGCTTCCAGTTTCTCTTTCAGAGCGTCAGCGTCAGCTTTGGAGATTTTTTCTTTGATAGCTTTCGGAGCGCCGTCAACCAGCTCTTTAGCTTCTTTCAGGCCCAGGCCAGTAGCTTCGCGAACAGCTTTGATTACGCCGATTTTGGAAGCGCCAGCGGAAGTCAGGATTACGTCGAATTCAGTTTTTTCAGCTGCAGCAGCTTCGCCGCCAGCAGCCGGAGCAGCAGCAACAGCTACCGGAGCAGCTGCGGATACGCCGAATTTTTCTTCCAGAGCTTTAACCAGTTCGGACAGCTCGAGTACGGTCATGGATTCAATAGCTTCGATGATTTGATCTTTATTCATTATAGTTACCTCCAATAATAAGTAAGTTTTTATTTTTTAAGCTGCCTTATGCAGCATGCCGCAAATTAAGCGGACTCTTTTTGTTTGCGTACAGCTTCCAGAGCATATACGACATTGCGGATAGTACCTTGAAGTACATTGACAAAACCGCTGATAGGAGCATTCATGCTGCCCAGCATCTTGGCAATAAGAACTTCTTTCGGCGGCAGAGAAGCCAGTGCTTTGATTTCGTCAGCACCGATAACTTTGCCATCAAGAACGCCAACTTTAACTTTCAGTTCTTTGTTTTCTTTTGCGAATTCGCAAACGATTTTTGCAACTGCAACAGGATCTTCCGGGGAAACAGCGATAGCGGTGTTTTTCTCCAGAGAAGGTTCCAGACCTTCAATACCAGCTTGTTCTGCAGCAATACGCAGCAGGGTGTTCTTAACTACATTGTAGTGAACGCCAGCTTCACGCATTTTGCGACGCAGCTCGGTATCCTGAGCAACAGTTAAACCGCAGAAGTCAACTAAAATAGTGCATTTGGAGTTAGAAAGCAACTCTTGAATTTCAGCAACTTTAGCTACTTTTTCAGGTCTAATAACTGCCATTTAGATTGCACCTCCTTTTTTTGATGTTTTTATTAAATCAAAAAGACCTCTCGGCCGTAGCCGGAGGTCGGAAGGTCTAATATATCTTCACGCTCCAGCCTCGGCAGGCGTAGTTAAAACTTACGCATGTGGCACCTGCTGTCTATGGCCCGATTATCTTCTGATTTAGTAAAATTAAGTAAAACTACAATTATTTGTCGCTGTTAGCTTTCAGGACGTCAACTTTAACGCCAGGGCCCATGGTGCAGGACATGGTGATAGTCTTCATGTACTGACCTTTTGCACCAGCCGGTTTAACCTTAACCAGGGTGTCAGCCAAGGTCATGTAGTTTTGTAACAGTTGCTCTTCAGTAAAGGATGCTTTACCGATAGGAGCTTGTACGTTGCCGGATTTATCGGTACGATACTCGATTTTACCAGCTTTGGATTCCTTAACGGCACGGGTTACGTCCATGGTAACGGTACCAACCTTCGGGTTAGGCATTAAACCACGAGGGCCAAGGATTTTACCAAGACGACCAACAAGACCCATCATATCAGGGGTTGCGATGCACACGTCAAATGCCATCCAGCCGTTCTTGATTTTATCAACATATTCTTCACCGCCAACGAAATCTGCGCCGGCAGCTTCTGCTTCTGCAACTTTGGGGCCTTTAGCAAAAACCATAACGGTCTTGGATTTACCAGTGCCGTTCGGCAGAACCAGTGCACCACGAACTTGCTGATCAGGGTATTTAGGGTTAACGCCCAGACGGAAAGCAACTTCAACAGTGCTGTCAAATTTGGTAGAAGCGGTTTTCTTAACCAGAGCTACTGCTTCTTTCGGAGAGTAGAATTTGTCAGCTTCGATTAATTTCAAAGCGTCATCATACTTTTTGCCCATTGTTATAAAATCCTCCTATGTGGTACAAGCGGCTTTTGCCTCCCACTAAATTGAGAAGACTACTTAAAATTAGTCTTCGATTACAATACCCATGCTACGTGCAGTGCCTTCTACCATTCTCATAGCAGCTTCAACGTTTGCAGCATTGAGGTCTTGCATTTTGCTTTCTGCGATTTCGCGAACTTTGTCACGACCCAGTTTAGCAACTTTCTTTTTGTTAGGTTCACCAGAAGCCTTTTCCAGACCAGCAGCTTTTTTCAGCAGAACTGCAGCCGGAGGGGTTTTGGTTACGAAAGTAAAGGAACGATCTTCGAATACAGTGATCTCAACAGGAATGATGAGGCCAACTTGTTTCTCGGTACGTGCGTTAAATTCCTTAACGAAGGCCATGATGTTAACACCAGCCTGGCCAAGTGCAGGACCTACCGGAGGAGCCGGAGTAGCTTTAGCAGCCGGTACCTGTAATTTTACCATTTTAACGACTTTTTTCGGCATTTAATTACACCTCCTTACTCAATTTCTTCAACTTGTGTAAAGTCAATTTCAACAGGAGTTTCGCGTCCCATGATATCAACGAGTACCTTCAGTTTACCCTTTTCTTCGTTGATTTCACTGATTGTGCCTTCAAAATCCATGAAGGGCGCAGTCTTGATGCGGACTCTCTGATGTAACTGAAAATCAATTTTTGCGGGTTTGACAGTTTCTTCAACTTCCATACCCATCGAAGGCATAATCTGCCTTACTTCTTCAGCTGTAAGCGGAGTCGGATGGGTAGAATCAGAACCGACGAAACCAGTTACACCTGCAGTATTGCGGACAGCATACCAGTTGCGCTCATTTACAATCATTTCCACCAGTACATAGCCTGGGAAAACTTTATGCTCAACAACTTTTTTCTTGCCATCCGAAGTGATTTCAACCTCTTTTTCCGTAGGTATTTCAATACGGAAAATTTCATTTTCCATACCCAAGGAATGAACTTTTCGTTCCAGGTTTGCGCGCACTTTATTTTCGTAGCCAGAATAGGTATGGATTACATACCAATGTTTTCCTTGCTTTTCTTCTTCCATGAATAAACGGAAAGCAACGCTTCCCCTTCCCTCCTTACTTAAGCCTTACAGCTCATTATTGCAAAATCATGCGGAATAACATACTAAAGATGGAATCAATAATCCAGATTAGAGCTGCGCACAAAACAACTGCAATAATTACCACTATAGTGTTAGCAATAAGCTCTTGTTTGGTAGGCCAGGTAACCTTTTTTAATTCTACTTTAGTTTCACTAAGAAAGGTTGTAATGCTGAATCCCTTATTCTCAGTGTCTGTAGTTTCCGGAACGGCCATCTTGTCACATCCTTGCTATTACTACCCGGTTACGCACAAGCCAATATTATTTGGTTTCTTTGTGCAGAGTGTGTTTTTTGCAGAACTTGCAATATTTATTGAGCTCAATACGATCAGGATCGTTCTTTTTGTTTTTGTTGGTTTGGTAATTTCTCTGTTTGCACTCAGTGCAAGCCAAAGTAATCAGGTTACGCATTTAGTTACACCTCGCTTACGTACATAATAATAAAACCAATCACAAATTGTCGCTAATATAGAGTAACACAGTTAACACTTTATGTCAACTATAAATATCCGTCTGACGCAAATTTTTTCTGTCCAAACAGTGCTTAATTACTCTAAAGCGTTTCTTTGGCAATCAGTCTTAAAAAATCAAGACCGGCCATAAGCTGACCGGTCTTGTATTTTGCATTACTATGCCGGAAAAATTATTTCTCTTCTACTTCGGAAACAACG
>NZ_GL830874.1 GCF_000188175.1 Phascolarctobacterium succinatutens YIT 12067
ATTGGCGACCCGGATGGGACTCGAACCCACGACCTCCGCCGTGACAGGGCGGCATTCTAACCAACTGAACCACCGGGCCAATCAACTACGAATTACATTATACAGACTTAAACCTATTTTGTCAACATCTTTTTATACTTTTTTTTAATCTTCCAATGCAGCCATCAGTTTTTCCTCTATATGCACCTGCAAAGCCTGCAGCTTATCCTCCGCCGGCACGTTGCCAAGCACGTCAAAAGCGTCTGTGGTCAAGGGCAGATGATTCTTGCGCATTTCCGCAAACAGCTCATCACGGAAAATATTATAGGAAAAGTATATCTGATTGCCATGCTTAAAATCAGTATAATCCAAAAAGATAAAGGAACCATTGATATAAGGCAAGGGATTATCGGGTGTAATATACAGCTCATAATCGCCTACCTGAGCAGGCAGCGTACGCCAATAGTCCCACTGCTCAAAATGCAGCGCTTTCGCTTCATACGGCAGCGTATGCACGGTTTTCTTATCCATGCTGGCCAGAATATCCGGCAAACTCTTGCGCATCATGTCAGCAAAATGCTCGCGGTCACGACAAAAGAAACGCACGTCGCGGAACGTATGCAGGCCAACGGTTTTTACCGGCACATAGTCAAATGTTTCTTTTGTATAAGTCAAATCAAGACGGCAGTGCGATGCTTCATGCACATAGGCTGCAATATTCAAAATCTGCCCGTTGATACCGGAGCCCGGCACAAGGGTATAATCACCGATTGCTGCAGGCAGATTGCGCACAAAGTCCCAATCCTTAAGCCCTGTCTCTATTTCTTTGATATCAGGCTGTCCCATCTCAACCTCCGCACTTTTCCAGCAGCTTGCCGATTTTACTGTAAATCCTTACTGCATTGTTATAAAATACATCCTCGTGATAGCATTCGGGAACAACGTGGCTAATCATCCAGATATACAGGGGAATATTTACAAGCGGCCAGTCGCTGCCATACATGATTTTTTCATAATTACCAATATAATTCAGCCAAGTATGCAGCTGGCGCAAAAAGCCACGCTGTCTTTCGAGCAGCATCAGCGGTTTTGGATTGCCCTCCACCAGACCTGAAAGGTCAATGCATACGTTGGCGTTCTTGCAGGCCACCTCTGCCGCATCAGCAAACCAGGGGCAACCACAGTGCGCTATAACAAAGGTTACATCAGGAAACGCCACTGCCGCTTCATCAACAGTAAGCGGATGCGAATATTTCAAAAGACCGCTGGGCCAAGCTGTATCGCCTGTGTGAATTGCAACTGGCATATTATAGGCACGCGCCAGCTCAAACAGCGGCCAATGCCTTTTATCGTTGACATAGACAGCATTATAACCGGGATAGAGCTTGATGCCCAAACAATGCGGGTCCTTAATAAAGCGTTCAAATTCCTGCGCTGTTTTTTCCGCATTTGCTTCGGTTATAGCCTCGCTGTTTACACCCATGCAGTAACCCATGTTCTGCGGCTGATTGTAATGCGCCTCGTCAAAAGGCGCTGCAAGGTCAATCATGCGCGGTGTGACACCGCCGTATTTCGAAGACGTATAATTAGTGTTGCCCATAGCTACGGAAAAAGCGATATTGTTTTCTTCGCATATTTTCTGCCAGCAGGCCGCTGTATTTTCATAGCCTGCATTGGCTGCAACCTGCACAAAACCATCAACATTGTAATAATGCATATGGGCATCAATAATCTTCATTTGTAACCCCTCTTTATTTTAAAACACGTATCGTTATTCTTCTTCCTCTTTAGGCAGAATGATATTTAATACCATAGCCACGATAAAAACTACAGCTACACAGTTTTCTGCAAAAACATTCTTAATCAAATCAGGGAAAATCTTAAAAATTGCCGGTGTCTGAGTAAAGCCGATACCGATGCTGAGTGCCAAAGAAGCAATCGTTACATTACGGGTGTTGTAGCCGCAGTTGGCAATCATCTGCACGCCGCTGACTACGATAGAACCGAACATCATCAAGGTGCAACCGCCCAAAACAGCCTCCGGCAGAGATGCCAGCAGCACGCCCAGCGCTGGGAACAGACCTGCCATAATCATAATAACAGCACCTGTCATGATAGCAAAACGGTTAACAACCTTTGTCATAGCAATCAGGCCTACGTTCTGGCTGAAAGAGGTAATAGGCAGGCAGCCGAAAACGGAAGACAAGCTGCTTACCAGACCATCGCAGACAATAGAACCGGAAATTTCTTTTTCTTTAACATCGCGGCGCAGACCGATAGCAGTCATTGCGGAGGTATCACCAATGGTTTCGGTAGCGGAAACCAGGAAAATCAAAAAGAATGCAAAAATTGCATCGGGATGGAATTCCATGGTAAAAGGCATCAGCTGAGGAATAGCAATCAGCTTAACCTCAGCGAGCTTGCTCATGTTTACCATGCCCATAAAATAAGCAACTACATAGCCGACAATCAAACCAAAAAGCACGGAAAGCTGTTTATAGAAGGACTTGGCGAAAATATTGTAGGCAATGCAGCTTACCAAAGTAATCGTACCTACAATAATATAAGGAGCATCACCGAAGTTGGGGTTACCGAAGCCGCCGCCGAAGGAGTTAGCACCTACCGCCAACAGAGAGAAACCGATGGAGGTAACAACGGTAGCAGCAACAATCGGTGGAATCAGACGGCGCCAATATTTTGCTCCCAGACCTAAAAAGCCTTCCAGCAAACCGCCAACCAGTACCGCACCCATAACGCCGCCGTAACCGTATTTAGCACCGATAACACAGGCGATGGATACAAAGGTGAAGCTGATGCCCATAACGATAGGCAAACCACTGCCGACACGCCAGACAGGATAAAGCTGTATCAGCGTACCGATGCCTGCTACCAGCATTGCCGACTGCACCAGCGCACCGCTCTGCTCTACCGGCATTTTTACCACACCGGCTACAATCAGAATCGGAGCGATATTCGCTACGAACATCGCCAGAATATGCTGCAGGCCGAAGGGAATCGCCTTGCTTACAGAAATTTTTCCATCTAAGTCGTATATCGGATCAGTATATTGTTTTTCGCTCATTACTCTTCCTCATGTCTGAACACTACTGTGTTGGTTTTGGCATCCATCTTATCAATAATAGCTAAGGAATGCAGGTTGTAGCCGGCTTTGCGCAGCTTGTCGCCGCCACCCTGGAAGCCTTTTTCTACAGCAACGCCAACGCCCTCAACAGTGCCGCCGGACTGACGCACAATGTCAATAAGACCTTCCAGAGCACAACCGTTAGCCAGGAAGTCATCAATAATCAGCACGTGGTCGTTTTTAGACAGGAATCTTTTAGAAACAACAACGTCGTTTGTTTTGCTATGGGTATAGGAATAAATTTGAGTGAAGTAAACATCCTTATCCATATTGCTGCCGCTGGATTTCTTGGCAAACACTACCGGAACGCCAAAATACATTGCCGCAACGCAGGCAATACCGATGCCGGAGGCTTCAATAGTCAGGATTTTAGTAATATTCCTGTCTGCAAACAAGCGCTTTAATTCTTTACCAAGCTCCGCAACAAACGGCACATCAATCTGATGATTTAAAAAGCTGTCAACCTTCAGGACATTACCGCTTTTGATAACACCGTCATTAACAATTTTTTCTTCCAATAATTTCATCGTCAAGCCCTCCATACATTTTGTTTTTTAACTGCTGCTACGAACATGTCAGCAATCGATTTGCCTTTTAAGTATAAAGATTATTTTATCACACTGACAATATATGGTAAAGTAATTTTCTGCTTCCGCAGTGATATTTTTACCTTAATCCACCACCAGTGCGACTTCGCTGCCTGTCCCCTGTTGGCCGCGTTTTTTCCTGACGAGAATTTTTTTGTCAATCATTTCCTGCAAATCGTGTACATGCGAAATTATACCTACAAGGCGATGGCCTTCACTGAGTCCCTGAAGTGTAGCAATAGCCTGCTGCAGACTGCTGTCATCCAGTGAGCCGAATCCTTCGTCGACAAACATCGTATCCAACTGAATACCGCCTGCACAGGACTGCACCTCATCCGCCAGCCCCAGCGCCAACGCCAACGATGCCATGAAGGATTCGCCGCCGCTTAAGGTTTTGACGCTGCGCAGATTACCGCTGTAATAATCCTTAACCTCCAAATCAAGGCCTGTTTTGCTGTTGCCCGTCTTGCTGTCCGCATCCTGCATTTTGTCACGGCACAGCTCGTACTGGCCGCGGCTCATGTGCAGCAGCCTTACATTGGCGCGCTGCAGAATTTTATCGAAGTAGTGCATCTGCACATAGGTTTCCAGATTAACACGTTTTTTGCCGGTCAGGGTTCCGTTCAGCGTTGCGGAAAGGCTGTTGATCAAGCTGTACTCCGCTTCGCAGGCTGCCCTGCGCGCTTCGTAGCCGCTGACCTCCTGCTTAATCCGCTGGTTATTCTTAATGGCGGCATACAGCCGCTTATCCTGCAGCTCCAGCTCACGCTGTTGCACCAGCAGCTTTTCATGCTCCTGCTGCAGCTTCTGTTCATCCACATCCGTCAGCAGCTCATTCTGCTCGGCAAGCTGCTTTTTCAGCTCCTGCAGCTGTCCTTCGGCACCTGCCAGCTGCTGCCTTATGCTCTGCGCCGCAGCCTCCGCCTGCTTGTCGACAGCCTTCTGCTGCTCCAAAGTTTTCGCCAGCTTACGGTATTGCTCCACCTTTTCCTGCAAAAAGCCCATCTTCAGGCGCAGAGCCGTAATCTTATTGTTAACATCCTTCAGCTCTGACTGCGCTCTTTCGGCAATCAGCTTCAAATCGTCACAGCCAAGCAGCTCTACTCCCTTGCCTAGCAGCAAGGTTTTATCCAGCTCCAGATGCTCCTTTAAAGCCTTGCCTTCACCTATAAGGCCATCCCTTATTTTCTGAGCAGCCTCAGCTTTAGCGCGTGCCTGCTCAACATCATTTTCGGTAGGTGCATCCTGCGCCAGCTGCACAGGCTGCGGATGCTCGCAGGAACCGCAAACCGGGCAGGGCTTGCCTGGTTTCAGCTTATCGTGCGCCAGAAGGCCCGCCTGCGCGCTCAAAAATCTGTCAAAGCAAGTATCGCTCAGCTCATTAAGATGATTGAAATTATCACAGGCCTGCTTATACTCCTGACGCTTCTGCAGCAGAACAACCTCCTGCCTTTGGTAACGCTGCTGCATATCCTGCAGTTGCAGCAGCTCCCTTTGACGTGCAGCCAGCTGCTGCCTTTCTGTTTGCAGCTGTGCCAGCTCCACCTCGCCCTTTTGCGCTTCGTTGACCTCTGCCTCAAGCTTTTGCAGAGCCTCCTGTCTTTGCACTGCTGCAGCTGCTTCCTGCTCCAGTTGCTTTTGCATGCTTACCATTTTTGCTTCTGTTGTCTGCATATATTTTTCAAGCTGCTGCTTTTTAGCAATAGCGCCCAGGCTGTCCTGCAGCGCAGTCAGATTTTTCGTCACGATAGCCGCCGCTGCCGCCACCTGCTGCTGTTCCTTTTCGTCCAGAGCAGTAATCGTATCAACCAAAGTCAGTACTTCTTCAACACAGCCCTCGTAATGACGCAAAGCAAAGCTCTGCAGCTGCTCCGTATATGCGGGATAAATGCAGCTGATGCCGTTCAGCGCCTGCTCGCTTCGGCGCTGCTGCTCGGCAAATTCGTTACGCTTAGCCGCAGCATCCTGCTTCAGCTTATCCTGCAGTTGCTGGAAGAAATATGTATGAAATAAATCACGGAAGATTTTACTGCGCTCATCCGTATTGGTATCCAAAAATTTGCGGAACTGTCCCTGAGCAATCATCGTAATCTGCGTAAACTGCTTGTGATTAAGCCCCAACAGCTCCACTATGCTTTTATCTACCTCCGACATTCTGGTTACCGGAACGCGGTCATCGGGATAGTACAGCTCGGCACCGGCCTTCTCCTTCGTCATACCGGTGCCACGCTTCGCCGGACGACGGTACTCCGGGTTGCGTTTTACCCTGTAGCACTTGCCGCGGAAGGAAAACTCCAGCTCCACAAAGGTCGGCGTATCAGCATCCGCATATTGGCTGCGCAGCATGTTGGCATCACGCACACCGCCACTCGTCTGCCCGTACAAGGCATAGGAAACGGCATCAAAAATTACGGTTTTGCCGGCACCGGTATCACCGGTAATCAGATACAGTCCCTGCTCTCCGAGCTGGGAAAAATCTATCACGGTTTGCCCCGCATACGGACCAAACGCACTCATAATCAGCTTCAGCGGTCTCATAATACGTCACCTCCCATTTCCGACAGCAGATTAGTAAGATACTGCTTCTGCTCCTCGCTCAGCTTCTGATTGTTCTGCAGACGATAAAAATCATCAATAAGCTCTAACGGTGTTTTTTCTACCAAATCTTCCGTTACCTTCAGCTCCGCATTCGCCTGCGTGCGCTTATTGTCATAATCAAGCTGCAGCAAATTCCTATATACAGTCTGCAGGCGCTGCATAGCATTAGGAACATCGTTTTCATCCGTAAGCGTCAGATAATAAAAATCCTGCAGGAAGCCATTTGCATCCATCGGAAACATGGCATAATTCGGTCTTGCCATTAAATTCTCAAAGGTATCCTTTAAATAGCGCACCTCACGCAACGGCGTCAGCGGCAGCTGCGTAACCTTCATATTGCCTTTTTCGGCAAGCTCCACCATTGTTACAGACTTTTGCTGCTGCAACTCGCTGAAGGAATACTTCAGCGGTGTACCGCAATAGCGGATACGCTCATTACCGCCGACATTCTGCGGATTATGGATATGCCCCAAGGCCACATAATCAAAAGCAGCAAAAACCTCCGCACCGATATTATCCAGTCCGCCCACATTAACAGCCTCGCTGCCTGCGGTAACAGCGCCGGTGACAAACTGATGCGCAACAAGCACATTACGCTCCTCCTGTACCAGCGGTAGCTGCGACACAGCATATTTCACCGCATCATGATAGCTTGTAATCTCAGCTGCAGCCTCCTCCGGTGCCCAATGCTTCACAACAGCAGGCTTCAAAAAAGGCAGCAGGAAAATATTCACCCTGCCGAATTCATCCTCCAACACGAGCTTCTGCTCCTCACCGTTGTAGCTGCCCGCAAAATGAATGCCGCTGCCGCTCATCAGCTGCGCACCGAATGCCAAGCGCTCCGCCGAATCATGGTTGCCGCTGATGATGCACACAGGCACCTTGAGCTCCGCCAGCTGATTCAGAAAATTATCAAACAAAACGACAGCTTCTGCCGGCGGCACCGGTTTATCATAAATATCTCCGGCAAGCAGTACGCAATCAGGCTGCTTGGCGCAAATCATCTGTACAATACGTTGTAAAATATATTTTTGATCCTCATAAAGAGAAAATTCATCAAGTTTTTTTCCTAAATGCAGATCCGACAAATGTAAAAGCTTCATGCTATCACTCCCTGTCACGAATATTTATTCACTGTTATTTAATCGTTATATTATCTTGATTTTATCATGCTAAAGCATATGCGTCAATCTATACTTCAAACAAATGTTGCTAGTCCTCCAAAACTTTTTCTAAAAAAATTCTTCTTTTTTCAAAAAAAGTACTTGACCAACTGCTATCTATCTGCTATAATTGTTATTGTTCTGATGAGCGTGCTCAAAAAGAATCGCTACTCCGGGATGGTGTAATGGTAGCACAAGTGACTCTGGATCATTCGGTCTGGGTTCGAGTCCTAGTCCCGGAGCCAAATGGCGCTATGGTCAAGCGGCTAAGACGTCGCCCTCTCAAGGCGAAATCAAGGGTTCGATTCCCTTTAGCGCTACCAGAAGTTAACGCTGATGCATAAGCATCAGCGTTTTTTATTGTGTAAATGTAAAGCAAGCATAAACCGCATCTTGTTATGCGGTTTTTTTGTGCGCAAGAAGGAGAAAATCAGTTAAAAAGTTTTGTGACTGAAAGGTAGCGCTCTATAACGCTGATGCTCTGTTATCAGATTTTTGTACGGAAAATATCAATTTTGGTATCTTAATCCCCCTATGCCAATCATAATTTTCATATTTGAAAAGCCATGTCTTACCGAAAATCAGTAAAACATGGCTTTTTCTGTAAATCTGCGTTAGTCCATTACTTATGCTTAAAGATTCCCTGGACTAATGCTATATTTTTATTATTCGGCTCATTGTATAATGAAATTGCACACCTGAA
>NZ_GL830875.1 GCF_000188175.1 Phascolarctobacterium succinatutens YIT 12067
TTTTGATTCCTACAGTAAACTGACGCGGCCATCTTAGCGTGCTGCTGTTTCTTTGCAGGCTGTTTTTGTGATATAATTAGATATATATACAATAAAATCGAAAAAGTCAGGTGGAAATATATGAAGCAGATAATTCCTGTAAAACAGGGGGATAATATTACGTTAACTGTCAATGGTCTTGGCAGCAGCGGCGAGGGCGTTGGCAAGTATGAAGGATTTACAGTCTTTGTCAAAGGCGCGCTGCCGGAGGAAGAGGTGCGCGTAACTATTACGCTGGTGAAGAAAAGCTATGCAGTTGGTGCGCTGGAGGAGATTGTCAAAGCATCTGCCGAGCGTGTGGAGCCTGCGTGTCCGGTGTATAAGGAATGCGGCGGCTGTCAGCTGCAGCATTTGAGCTACAAGGGACAGCTGGAGTGCAAGCGTCAGCAGGTGCAGGATGCGCTCACTAGAATCGGACATCTTAATTTAGAGGCATTGCCGGTGTTGGGGGCGGCGGAGCCGTGGAGCTACCGCAACAAAATGCAGTTCCCCGCGGCAGCGGATGCTGAAGGTGTGCTGCAGATAGGCTGTTATGCGACGGCAACACACAGCGTCGTAGATACGGATGCCTGCATGATTTCCAAAGAGGCGAACAATGCAATTATGAAAACAGTGCGCACCTGGATGCAGCATTATAACATCAGCGCCTATGACGAAAAGACAGGCAAAGGACTTGTGCGCCATATTATGGGACGCGTGGGCGTACACAGCGGCGAAGTGATGGCGGTTATTATTACCTCTGGCTATGACATTCCGCACCGCGGCGTGCTTATTGAATGGCTGAAACGCCATGTTCCGGGACTTGTGAGCGTAGTGCAGAACATCAACAAAAAACAGACGAACGTGGTCATGGGCAGCAAGACGCGCGTGCTGTACGGACCGGAATCGATTAAGGACAGTCTGGGCAGCCTGAGCTTCCATATTTCCGCGCAGGCCTTCTTCCAGGTGAACAGCGAGCAGGCAGAAAAGCTGTATAACAAAGCGCTGGAGTTTGCGGCGCTGAGCGGCAAGGAAACCGTGGTGGACGTTTACTGCGGTACAGGTACGATTTCTCTGTATCTTGCACGTCACGCCAAACAGGTTTATGGTATCGAGATTGTAGCGCCTGCGATTGAAAACGCCAAGAAAAATGCAGAAGAAAATAAATGTGCTAATGCGGAATTTATCTGCGGTGATGCTGCTGTGGAGCTGCCGAAGCTGCTTGCAGGCGGCGTGCGTCCGGACGTTGTGGTAGTGGATCCTCCGCGTGCGGGCTGCGAGCAGAAGGTGCTGGCAGCGATTGCCGAGGTGCAGCCTGAGCGCGTTGTTTATGTGTCCTGCAATCCTGCGTCCTTGGCACGTGATTTGGCGTTTATGGAGCAGCATGGGTATAAGGCGATTGTAGCGCAGCCGGTGGATATGTTCCCGATGACTAGCCATGTTGAGTGCGTCACCCTGCTCACTAGGAGCTGAGCGACGCGGTGAGCAGCTGGTGCGCACCATGTGATAGCCGTCCAAGAATGCGAGCGAGAGCGAAGCATGATTGGAGACGGCGAACCGCTGAAACTGTGGTACTGTTAAACTGTGCTGATAAATTTGATTTGAGAGAAAGTGGTGGGGATATTGGTAAAAAACAAAGCCGAAATAACCATCCGTTCCAGCGCAGCGGAATATCTGACTTATGTTGCCTCTGTGGGGGACCAGCAGGACAGCATTGAGATGCGCTACGAAGATGAGAATATATGGCTGACACAGAAAATGATGGCAACTTTGTATGATGTAGGTGTAAACACCATAAATTATCATATTAAAAAGATATTCGAGGATAGTGAATTACAGGAGGGTTCAGTTATTCGAAAATATCGAATAACTGCTGCTGATGGAAAAAGCTATAGCACAAATCACTATTCTTTGGAGATGATTATTGCAGTAGGATTTAAAGTCAATTCTGAGCGTGCAGTGCAGTTCCGTAAATGGGTAAATAAGATTGCCAAGGACTACACCATTAAAGGCTGGGTAATGGATGATGAACGCCTGAAACAAGGCACTTATCTGACGGATAAATACTTTGATGAACAGCTTGAACGTATCAGAGAAATTCGCGCAAGCGAAAGGAAGTTTTATCAGAAAATCACAGATATTTATGCTACTGCGATAGATTATGACAAAACCTCTGCAACAACGAAACGGTTTTACGCAACTATTCAGAACAAAATGCACTATGCAATTCACGGTCACACTGCAGCTGAATTGATTGTAGAACGCGCCGACCATCAAAAGGAACATATGGGACTTACTACATGGGCAGATGCTCCAGACGGCAAGATTAAGAAAAGTGATGTGACGATTGCAAAAAATTATCTGAGCGAAAATGAATTGCAGCAATTAAACCGTATGGTTACCGCATACTTGGATTTCGCAGAGAACATGACATTAAGGCATATTCCTCTTACTATGGAGGATTGGGAGAAGAGACTTAACAGTTTCATTGAAATGTTTGAATATGGTGTTTTACAGGATGCAGGGAAGGTGTCAGCAGCAATTGCAAAGCTGCATGCCGAAACTGAATTTGAAAAATATCGTGTCATTCAAGACAGATTATTTATGTCTGATTTTGATAAGTACATGTTGGAACTGGAAGAGAAAGCAAAAAATAATGGCTAGTCTCATTGCGAGATTATGAAATATGACGAAGTGCTGAAACAGTGATTTTGATCTATGCAAACAGTTTGAATAGGGCCGCTTTACTGTTACTAGCGCTTGTTCGAATTCTTGCAAAAGTTCTTCGTAACCCATGAAGTGCTTTGTGGTTTGTCTAAGACTTGTATCAGGGGATTAAACTTTGCGTTAGTCTAAACCTCAAAAAATACTTCCATAATCGTTAATGTGTTTCAGTAGTCGTTAGTTTACTACGAACCAAAGAGAATATGGTAAAGCATTTTTTGCTAAGCTTTTTGTGCGAGCAAAAAAGCGACTGTTTCCCGCGCTTTGGTAAAGCGCGCCCCTTTCTTGTTACTTCTTTCGGGGACGAAATAAGTAAACATAAAGATTAAAGGCAAACCTTAGCGGTTATGAAAGATAAAACTTCGGTAGAAGCAGAAGTACGTGAGCTTGCTTCCAAATTGACAGCATAACAGTAAAATAGCATAAAGCTGCAAAAGGCGTTCTACATGACTGCGGTAGAACGCTTTTTATATAAACGCTCTCCGCATTCTCCCTGATTTATGCTATAATAAACTACAAGTATGTTTGCAGGAGGTTGCCATGTTTGCTGTTAATGTTGCGATAAATTTACCGGTAAAAAATTTATTCCGTCAGTTTACCTACAGTGTGCCGGAAGCACTGCAGTTTATAGACAGCGGCTGGCGTGTAGTTATTCCCTTCAGCGGCCAGAAGGTGGAAGGCTTTGTGGTGGAGCGTGTGTCGCTGCCTAGTGATGAAGTGCTGAAAAGTAAGCTGAAGCCGGTGGAGGCAGCCTTGGGCGATACTCCTTGGTTTGATAAGGAAATGCTGGCTACTGCCAAATGGATGGCAGATTATTATATGTGTTCGCTGGCAGAGGCGATGCGCCTTTTTGTGCCGGGAAAATCGAGCATTAAGCGGCGTGCCGTGCGTGATGCGCAGGGACGTTTGCTTTATTATGTTTATAATGAGCGTTTGCAGGAAAAAACTGTGTTGGCTTATCGTATCAATGCTGCAGGAAGGCAGGCGTTGGCTGAAGGAACGCTTGCCAAACGTGCCAAGGGGCAGCATGCTGCCCTGGGCGTACTGGCACAGGCTGCAGGAGCACTGAGCGTGAGCGAGTTGGCGCAGCAGGGTGTGAGCTCCGCGGTAGCGCGCGCTTTAGCGCAGAACGGTTTGGCGGACGCAGTGCAGAAGCGTGTGCTGCGCAACAGCTATAACACAGAGCAGGAGCGTGGCGAAAGCCTGCAGCTGACGGCAGAGCAGCAGGATGCCGCAGTAAAGATTAATCAGGCGATAGATGCGCAGCGTGCGCAGTCCTTTTTGCTGCAGGGCATTACGGGCAGCGGCAAGACGGAGGTTTACCTGCGTGCGGCGGCTCATGCTGTGGATGCAGGCTGGCAGGTGCTGATGCTGGTGCCGGAAATTGCGCTGACAGCGCAGCTGGTGAAGCGCTTTCAGGCATGGTTCGGCAGCGAGATTGCCGTGGCGCACAGTAAGCTATCGCAGAACGAAAGAGGCGACGTGTGGTACCGCATGCGCACAGGCAAGGCAAGGGTGCTGATTGGCGTGCGCAGTGCTGTGTTCGCTCCGTTTGAAAAGCTTGGCTTGGTGATTGTCGACGAGGAGCATGAGGGAAGCTACAAGGAGGAGGACCACCGTCCGCATTATAATGCACGTGATGTTGCCCGCACCCGCTGCCGCCTGACCGGCGCAGCTTTGGTGCTTGGCAGTGCGACGCCGGATTTATGCACTTATTATAAGGCACTGCAGGGCGAATGTACACATTTGCATCTTACGTCACGTCCTAATGGTGCTGCTTTGCCAAAGGTTGAGATCGTGGATATGCGCAAGGAACTGGAGGCGCGCAATTTCAGCGTGCTGTCGCGCGCGCTGCAGCAGGCGTTAGTGATGACGGCGGCGGCGGGGGAGCAGGCGATTGTCCTCCTAAACCGCCGTGGCTATTCTACCTTTGTGATGTGCCGCGACTGCGGCCAGACGATTACCTGTCCGCATTGCGCCGTAGCAATGGTTTACCACAAGAAGAACGAGGATTTGCGTTGCCATTACTGCGGTAACACGATGCCGCTGCCGCAGGAGTGCCCCAACTGTCATAGCCGCCGCATCAAATATTTCGGCAGCGGTACGCAGAAGGCCGAGGAACAGCTGCAGCAGCTGCCGGAGGTGCGTGTGTTGCGCATGGACCAGGATTCGACTGTGGCGAAGTTTGCGCATGCCGATATCCTGCGGCGCTTTGCCGACGGTGCGGCCAATGTGCTGATTGGTACGCAGATGGTGGCGAAGGGACATGATATTCCCAATGTAACGCTGGTGGGAGTACTGGCGGCGGACAGTACGCTGCATCTGCCGGATTACCGAGCGTCGGAGCGCGCCTTTTCGTTGCTGACGCAGGCAGCGGGGCGTGCGGGACGCGGTGACAGGCCGGGACATGTAATCTTCCAGACCTATGATCCGGATAACCCGATTCTGCAGCTGGCGGTGACGCAGGATTACGACACCTTTGCCAAGCGTGAGCTGCAGGAGCGCAAGAACTATTTTTATCCGCCGTTCGCCCAGATGCTCAAGCTGCAGGTGGTGGATAAGGATGAGGGCGCTGGTCTGGTGTTGGCGCAGCAGGTTGTTTTTTATCTGCAGAGCCTGAAGCTGCAAGGTAAGCTGGAGGATTTGCTGATTGCAGGACCATTTCCCTCGCTGGTGGCGAAAGCCTATGATCTGTACCGCTTCAACGTGCTGCTGAAGGCGCAGGATTTGAAGGAAACAAAGGAAGCGCTGCTGAACAGTGAATTTAAGGAAAAAGCAAATTTATACTTTAATGTTGACCCTGTAAGTGTAATTTAAAGTGATAAATGATTGTATAAAAACGGAGTTTGTGTTACAATATAGAAGATTTAACACTGCTAATGCCGGTAGAATGTTGCAAAAAATCTGCCGGTGTCAGCAAATTGATTAATGGGAGTAATTGTTTATGAGCATGCAGATGGAATTTATCAAGGTGCTGCCGTCGCCGCAGGCCTTAATGGAGGATTATCCGGTAAGTAAGGCTTCTAAGCTGCTGAAGCTGCAGCGTGACGAGGCTATAAAGAATATTTTTACAGGCAAGGATGACCGCTTTTTGCTGGTCATCGGTCCATGTTCCAGCGATAACGAGGACGCTGTGCTGGACTATGTTTATCGTCTGGCCAAGCTGCAGGAAAAGGTACAGGATAAAATTTTTATCGTACCGCGTCTGTACACCAACAAGCCGCGTACTATCGGCGTAGGCTATAAGGGTATGCTGCACCAGCCTTCTCCCGAGGGTGAAGAGGATATGCTGGGTGGTATTATCGCTATCCGTAAAATGAACGTGCGCGTGGTAGAAGAAACCGGCCTGACCGGTGCAGAGGAAATTCTCTATCCCGAGGTTTTCCGCTATCTGTCCGATTTGCTGAGCTATGCCGCAGTTGGCGCGCGCTCCAGCGAGGACCAGCTCCACCGTATGATTGCCAGCGGCGTAGGCATTCCCGTTGGCATGAAGAATCCTACTAGCGGCGATTTGTCCGTTATGCTCAACAGTGTGGCGGCAGCGCAGCATGAGCAGGAATTTTTGTTCCGTGGCTGGGAGGTACGCACCAAGGGCAACCCGCTGGCGCATTCCATTTTGCGTGGTTATGTAGACCCCATCGGCAACAGTTTCCCCAACTACCATTATGAGGTGCTGAAAATCGTTATTGATATGTATGCGGAGCGTCAGCTGCAGAACCCGGCGATTATTGTGGATACCAACCACGCCAATTCCGGCAAAAAATATCTGGAGCAAATCCGCATTGCCAAGGATATTGTGCATTCCCGCAAGCTGAATGCTGATATCAACAGAATCGTCAAGGGCCTGATGATTGAAAGCTATATCGAGGACGGTGCTCAGGGCGTGCATGATGGCGTCTACGGCAAATCTATTACCGACCCCTGCCTGGGTTGGGAAAAGACGGAAAGACTGTTGCTTGACCTGGCGGAAGAACTGTAAACTGATAAGTATGAGCTGCTGTAGCGAAGGCTGCGGCAGCTTTTTTGCATGCAAAAAGACCGCCTGCTTCAGCGGGCGGCCTTTAAAATATTTCAGCTATTAAAATGTTTCCAGCAGCTTGTAGCCACGTCCGATGAGGAAGGTGGCAGTTTCCGGCTCGTTGGTTTTGAAAACTACTACCGGCTTAACATTGTCGCGGTTAAAGGAAATGTAAAGGTAAGAAATGTCGATGTTGGCACCGTGGATAGCGGAAAGAATGCCGTCCAGGTAACCCGGAGTATCGTTCATCTCTACAGCAATAACCTTGTCCTGACGGCATTGGTAGCCTTCTGCCTTCAGTACTTCGATAGCAGTTTCTGCCTTGTCCACAATCAGGCGCACGATGCCGAATTCCGCACTGTCGTTGGCCAGCATGGTGTAAATATTGATGTTGGCTTTAGCAAGAATGGTGGTGATTTTGAACAAACCACCCTCGTTGTTTTCGGTGAATAAAGAAATCTGGTTCAGCATATGTAAAAATCCTCCCTAAATTATCATAAAGCGGGCTGTACTGTTGTCAGTTTTTGCTTGCTTAATAAAAGATTATAGCACAAACTTTGATGAGAAGAAAGAGGCTTTTGTAAAGTTATCTTTACCTGACGCAAGCTATTGTGAAGTGAAAGAGGACAAAAATAATATTTAGCTTTGATTTGAACGCAGAAAAACAGCTTTGATTTGTGATAAATACAATGCTTGCTGAGTCTATTATTCTTTAATGTTTACGTGGTTATTGAGTTTAGGTTAAAACAAACAAAAATTACAAATTGCTCGATTTTTCTTGTAAAAGTGTTATAATATTGTTGATAACATATGAGCAAGTTTTGAAATGTTACTCATATAAATAAGCGGAGGTTGATAGTATGGGTATGAAGAAATTATTAGCAGTTTTATTCTCGGCTTTACTGCTTGTAGGCGTTGCAGGCTGCGGCGGCAACAATGCGCAACAGGGCGCGGTAACACAAAAGGTTATGAACGCCAAATCCAAGCAGGATTTTGAGCCTGTGACGGAAGTAAAGGAAGGACGCAAAAACGTCTATGCCGTACTTAAGGTTATGAAGGGTAACTATTGGGAAGAAGTTATCCGCGGCATTAAGGACGGCGCAGCTAAGGCTGACGTTAACGTTTATGTCGGCGGCGTTATGAAGGACGGCGATTGGGAGCTGCAACGCGATATGGTCAAGGAGCTTCCCAGCAAAAAAGCAGATGCAGTGATTCTTGCTCCGGCGGACAGCTCCAATATGACGGCAAGTGCGAAAACACTGCGCGAGCAGAAGTTGCCGGTATTTTTGGTTGATACTGCACTCAGCAGCAATGATTATGATGCAGCCTTCCTTACCGATAACTTGGAAGCTGGTGCCGAGGTTTGCCAGCAAATGGTAGAGCAGATGAAGGCTAGCGGCGTGAAGGAATCCGAGGAGGCAACGGTTCTGGTACATGTCAGCACCTTGGCCAGCACTACGATTTCCGACCGTCTGAACAGCATTATGGCAAACTGGGGTAAATTTGCTTCTGCAAGCTGGAAAATCGAACATGATTATATTATCAACTATGGTGATGAAGCGGGCGCATTTAAGCTGGTTACCGAAAAAATCAAAAACACTCATAATGTTAAAGGCATTATTGCCTGCAACAACGGCTCCACCAATGCAACCGTGGAGGCTGTAATGGCTGCAGGCCGCAAGGATATTGTCGTTACCGGTTTTGACCTTGGTAAAAAGACTTTGCTTGGCCTGGAGGACAAGAACTATAGTATCGCCGTTGCCGTACAGAATCAGTACAAAATGGGCTACGAGGCTGTGATGGCTGCCGCTGCTGCAGCAAAAGATGGCAGCAAGCCTGCACAGAAGCTGGTAAATACCGGTATCCGTATGGCAGATAAAAACAATTATAAAAAATAAATAACAAAAAAGCTTAAGAGCCTTCTGCTTCTGACGCGAAATTCGCCTGATGCAGAAGGCTTTTTAGTCTTTACTTAAATATATGAGGAAGCTTGTGCAGAGAATTTGTTTTTTCCTGTAGTAATGTGTTATAATGAACTATTGGAATAGATATAAGGAGGAACAAAAATGGCTAAGTTAAAAATAGTGATTGCCGGCGCTCCGGTGCTGCGTGAGGTGGCTCAACCGGTAGAGCGTATAGATAAAAAATTGCAGCGTCTGCTGCGTGATATGGCAGAAACAATGTATTCGGCCGACGGCGTAGGCCTGGCAGCACCGCAGGTGGGTGTAAGCAAGCGCGTAGTAGTTATCGACGTAGGCGAAGGCCTGTACGAGCTGATTAACCCTGAGATTGTTAAACGCGAGGGCAAGGTGCTGGGCAGCGAAGGCTGTCTTTCCGTGCCTGATTACGAAGGCGAGGTAGAACGCTCCGAATATGTGGAATGCGAATTCACCGACAAAACCGGCCAACGCATGTTGCTTTCCGCAAGCGGTCTGCTGGCTATTTGCATTCAGCATGAGCTGGACCATCTGGACGGCATTCTGTTCATCGACAAGGCTAAAACCATTTCGCCTAAGCAGAAGGAAAATCCCGAGGATGCTTTAAGATAAATCCTGACCGGGATACGAAAAAAATAGAAAGATATACGGAGGAAAACAAATGCGTATAGTATTTATGGGAACGCCGGATTTCGCAGTAGGCAGTCTGCAGGCGCTGTGTGAAAGCGGCAAGCATGAAATTCTTGCGGTAGTAACTCAGCCGGATCGTCCGAAGGGACGCGGCAACAAGCTGCTGCAAACACCGGTTAAAGAATATGCGCTGGCGCAGGGCCTGACTGTTTACCAGCCGCAAAAGGTAAAAACTCCCGAATTTGTTGAGCTGCTGCACGAGCTGCAGCCGGAGCTGATTGTTGTAGCTGCTTTCGGCCAGTTCTTGAGCAAGGAAATTCTGGAGCTGCCGAAATACGGCTGCATTAACGTACACGCTTCCCTGCTGCCGAAGTATCGCGGTGCGGCGCCGATTCAGTATGCCATCATCAAGGGCGAAAAGGAATCGGGCGTAACGATTATGCAGATGGATATCGGCATGGATACCGGCGCAATGCTGGATAAGGTAGTAGTGCCTATCGAAGAAAATACCACGATGGGCGAGCTGCATTATGCTCTGCGTGAGCAGGGTGCGGCGCTGCTGCTGCAAGTTATCGACAAGATTGCGGCAGGTACTGCCGTTGCGGAACCGCAGGATAACGAACAGGCTACCTATGCAACACTTCTCGACCGCAGCATGGAGCATATCGACTGGAGCAAAACAGCACAGGAGGTACACAACCTTATCCGCGGCTTTAATCCTGCACCCAGCACCTTTACCAAGCTGCCGAACGGCAAGGGCCTGAAAATATGGGGCAGTAAAATGACTGACAAAAACAGCGCTGCTGCTGCCGGTACCGTTATCGAAACCGGCAAGCACAGCTTCTTTGTAGCTTGCGGTGAGGGCGTACTGGAAATCACCGAGGTACAGCCCGAATCCAAAAAACGTATGCCGGCGCAGGTTTTCCTGAACGGCCGCGGTGTACAGGAGGGCGATCTGCTTGCCTGAAGCAGGCTGTAAATTGAAGGAGTAATCTTTTAATGAACGAAGATAGTGTATTTAAGCCCAAAAAACGTATATTTATGGCCTTGACCTCCATTAGTGCCGTATTAGGTGCGCTGATGTTTTATGTGGTCTGGAAGGTAACCTTTCCGGGGCTTTATGAAATCAGCCGTTTCCTGCCGATAATTTTCGGCTTTTTCGGCGTACTGATCGTGCTGGCAATGCTCAGCGGCGTGCTGGGAATTGTCATGGCGCTATTGGGAATACCGGTGCTCAAAATTTTGTATTTTTGGGCGTGGAAGGCGATTAATATTCTCTTCCCCTTTGCGGTAGTACTGGGACGCTTGTTCAATATTCCCCGCGTCCGCATTGAGCAGTCCTTTATCGAGGTAAGCAACAATCTGGTGCTGCAGCATAAGGTGAAGGTGCCTGCCAACCGAATTATGATTTTAACACCGCATTGTATCCAGCTGGATACCTGCGTACATAAGATAACCCGTAATGTAGAGAACTGCCGTCAGTGCGGACGCTGCAGCGTAGGTGCTATGCTGGGGCTGGCGCACAAGTACGGTTGCCATTTTGCTGTGGCCACCGGTGGTACGCTGGCAAGGCAGATGGTTAAGCAGGCAAGGCCGAAAGCTATTGTGGCCGTGGCCTGTGAGCGTGACCTGACCAGCGGCATTCAGGATGTATTTCCGCTGCCGGTGCTGGGCGTTTTAAACGAGCGTCCCTTCGGTCCCTGCTTTAATACACGGGTAGATATCAATAAGCTGGAAGCAGCAATTTTAGCATTTATGGAAGATGATGAGGAAGAAACAAAGCATGCGGAAGGAACAAAAAGCAAATTATCCTGAGAGTGCCCGCGGAGCAGCGGCGCTTTTGGTGCGTATGGTGCTGGAGGACGGCGCTTATACGAATATCGCGCTGAACCAGTATCTGCGCGGCAGCAGACTGAGCGATCTTGACAGAAGGCTGGCAACGGAGCTGGTATACGGCACGGTAAAGGCCAGCGGTACGCTTGACTGGTATCTGGCGCAGTGTGTCAGCCGTCCGCTGGACAAGGTGGCCGGTGATATTCTGGCGATACTGCGCATCAGCACCTACCAGCTGCTGTATATGACGCGCATTCCTGCGTCGGCGGCAGTAAACGAGGCTGTGAAGCTGGCGCGCTCCGTGAGCCATGAGGGCAGCGCTAAGTTCGTCAACGGCGTTCTGCGCGGTCTGCTGCGTAAGCAGGAAGCAGGAGCATTCGTCCTGCCTGATACCGAAAAGCAGGATGCCGATTATCTGTCGCTGCAGTATTACCATCCGCGCTGGCTGGTGAAGCGCTGGCTGGGACCGTGGGGACGCGGCGGTACCGAACGCCTGCTGGCGTTTGATAATACGGCTGCGCCGGTGTGCCTGCGTGTTAATACGCTGGTGACTACGCGCGACAAGCTGTTGGCGGATCTGACGGAAATGGGTGCGCAGGTGCATGCTTCCGAATGGAGTCCCTACGGCATTGTGGCAGAGCATCTGCCGTCGCTGCATACGCTTCTGGCAGCACTGCCCCAGCATTTTTATATTCAGGATGAAAGCTCTATGCTGGTAGCGCCGGTGCTGGCGCCGCAGCCCGGAATGCGCGTGCTGGATATGTGCAGCGCTCCCGGCGGCAAGGCAACGCACGTGGCACAGCTTATGCAGGATAAGGGCGAGGTTATCGCCTGCGACATCCACGAGCATAAGCTGGAGCTGATTGCCGAAAACGCTGCCCGTCTGGGCATGAAGAGCGTCAAAACACTGCAGAACGATGCTCTGCAGCTGCGCAGCGAATGGCTGGGCGTGTTTGACAGAGTTTTGGTTGATGCACCCTGCT
The DNA here is from genome assembly GCF_000188175.1 of Phascolarctobacterium succinatutens YIT 12067. Classification (GTDB taxonomy): domain Bacteria; phylum Bacillota; class Negativicutes; order Acidaminococcales; family Acidaminococcaceae; genus Phascolarctobacterium_A; species Phascolarctobacterium_A succinatutens. The sequence continues at coordinate 12,144 of NZ_GL830875.1, forward strand.
CCGGTCTGGGTGTGCTGCGTCGCCGTGCGGAAGCACGCTGGCGCAAGCAACGCAAGGATCTGAAGCTGTTCCCGCCGTTGCAGCTGGCAATTTTAAAGAATGCCGCACAGTATGTGAAGGACGGCGGCACGATGGTTTACAGCACCTGCACGATTGAGCAGAGCGAAAACCATTATCTGGTGGAAGAGTTTTTAACGCAGCATCCCGAATGGCAGCGCGTGGAATTCACACATCCGCTGACGGGTGAGCAGGTACAGGAGCTGCAGCTTCTGCCGCAGAATGACGGCATCGACGGCTTTTATATCTGTAAGCTGATGAAAAAGCAGTAATATAGAGGTAAGAGAATGCAAGATATTTTTGCTTTACCAATAGAAGAATTACAGGATTTGTTTGTGGCAGCAGGACTGAAAAAGTTCCGTGCCAAGCAGGTATTTCAATGGCTGTACCAAAAGTCGGTCTTTGATTTTACCGCTATGCACAACCTGAGCAAGGCCGATATTGCCGTGCTGCAGGAAAAATTCACCGTGTTGCCGCACAGTCTGGAAATTTTGCGTGAGCAGAATTCCTCCGACGGCATGACGAGTAAGCTGCTTTTGGGCTTGCCGGACGGCAATTCGGTAGAAACGGTTCTGATGCACCATGATTACGGCTACAGCGTGTGCGTTTCCAGCCAGGTCGGCTGCGATATGCACTGCGCTTTCTGTGCCAGCGGCCTGAAGGGTGCTGTACGCAACCTGACGGCGGCAGAAATCGTGGCGCAGGTTTACCTGTTCAACGAGCGTCTGCGTGAGCAGGGAGCAATGGTGAGCAGAGTGGTGGTCATGGGCAGCGGTGAACCGATGCTGAATTTTGACAGCGTTTTGCAGGCGCTGGATTTTCTGCATCGCGAGGACACCTGCAACATGAGCTACCGTAATATGACGATTTCCACCTGCGGCATCATTCCGGGTATTAAACGCCTGGAGGAGCAGGGCAATCCGATAAATCTGGCAATTTCACTGCACGCAGTCAAAAACGAGCTGCGTACGGCGCTGATGCCTGTCAACAAGGGTTATCCCTTCGTGGATGTGCTGACAGCTGCCGAAAGCTACAGCAAAGCCAGCGGCAGGCAGATAACATATGAATATATTCTGTTGAAGGGAAAAAATGACAGTCCGCAGGACGCGGAGCTTTTGAGCAATTACCTGCGCTATAAGCAGGCATCCGTTAATCTGATACCGGCCAACCCGGTACCGGAGCAGGGCTTTGAGCGCCCGTCCAAAGCGGCAGTAGAACGCTTTTTGCGCATCCTGCAGAAAAACAGGATTAACGCTACCGTTCGTAAGGAGATGGGCAAGGATATTGATGCGGCCTGCGGTCAGCTGCGGGCTAAATTTGCCAAGGAACAGGAGCAAAAATAATGCAGGTAATCAGCAGAACCCATGTGGGCCTGGTCAGAGAGAATAATGAAGATGCGCTGCTGGTGCGTGAGCCCTCTCTTTTTGCCGTTGCCGACGGCATGGGAGGCTATGCGGCAGGAGAAATTGCCAGCAGGTCTACTATTAAAGCCTTTGAGGCTGCAACACATAGCCTGCGCCATGAGCAGAAGGAACAGAATATCCGTAAGGTTATGCTGGAGGCCTTTGACAAGGCTAATACGCACGTTTTTAAAATGGCGGTGAGCAATGAAAGCTATTCCGGCATGGGAACGACGATGACGGCGCTTTATCTGCCGGGGGATGGGCACGGCTACTGCTGCCATGTAGGCGACAGCAGATTGTATCTGTTCCGCAACGACAAGCTGGAGCAGCTGACGCATGACCATACACTGGTAGCGGATTTAAAGGAACAGGGAAAAATTACGGACGAGGAAGCCTTTGTACATCCGCAGCGTAATATTTTGCTGCAAGCCCTGGGTGTCGAGGAAACAGTCAATGCTGATTTCTTCAGCCTCCGTCTGCAGGAGGGTGACAGGCTGCTGCTGTGCAGCGATGGTCTGTCCGACATGCTGCGTGCAGCCGAAATCAGCCGGATTATCGGCTGTGCCGATCCGGAGCAGGCTGCTGACAAACTGCTGGAGCAGAGCCTGGACAACGGCGGACGCGATAATGTGTCTCTGATTCTGATTGATTTAACTACGCAGGGGGAGGAAAGCTGTAATGGATAAAAATGGCAAGACCATCTTGAACGGACGCTATGAGATTATTCGTCCGATTGGCTATGGCGGTATGGCCGAAGTCTTTTTGGCCCACGACCAGCTTTTGGACCGTAATGTAGCCGTGAAAATGCTGCGCGACCAGTTCCTGGGGGACAATGAGCTGCTGGAGCAGTTCCGCAGAGAAGCAAAATCCGCGGCGCGTCTGGTGCATCCGTATATTATCAATATCTATGATGTTGTATCGGAAGGCAGCAATCAGTATATAGTTATGGAATATGTTGACGGTGTTACTCTGAAGGAGTATATGCAGGAGCATAAGCTGAGCCTGAATACTGTGCTGGAAATCGCTGTGCGACTTGCCGATGCACTGCAGCATGCTCACAGCCATAACATTATTCACTGTGACATCAAGCCGCAGAATATTTTAATTGACAAAAATATGAATCCGAAAATCGCTGATTTCGGCATTGCCAAAATGGTCACGAACCAGACGATGGTTTATTCCAAATCAGTGATGGGTTCTGTGCATTATATTTCTCCGGAGCAGGCCTGCGGCGGTAAGATTACTGCCAGCAGCGATGTCTATTCTTTGGGTATAGTGCTCTTCGAAATGCTTACGGGTGAGGTTCCCTACGTCGGCACAACGGCGGTTTCGGTTGCTATGATGCATGTAGAAAAGCCTGTGCCGCAGCTGAAGGACTATATGGAAAATGTTCCCGAGGGCATGCAGGAGATTATGGACAAGGCGTTGGCAAAGCGTTGTGAGGACAGATATGCTAACGCCGGACAGATGCGACACGATTTGCTGAACCTGAAGATGAAGCTCTTCCCGTTCAGCAGCGAGGACTATCATCAGGAGCTGGGCGCGGTGAAGCCTAACGGCAATGTTGTCGATAACCGTGATGACGGTGCTACGGTAATTATGAAGCCGGTGCGCAGTGAGCTGCCGCCGAAGCAGGTAACTCCGGCTGTAACACAAGAGCCGGAAAAAATTCAGGAAAAGCAGGAAGCAATGCCTTCCGGAAAAACAGGGGATGAAAAACCAGTGGTTAAGAAAAAGCTGAATTATACCAAACTGATAGTAATGATTACTGCTGCTGTAGTAGCAATTTCGCTGGTAGCGCACTTTATCTTCAACCGCAATCTGGCGGAAATTGCAGTGCCTAATGTTACCAATATGACGGTAGTAGAAGCACAGAAGCTGCTGGAGGAAAAGCAGTTTAAGGTAGAGCTGGAGGAAAAATACGGCGATCCTGATAAGTTTAAGCCCGGTACTGTTATGGAGCAGTCCCCGAAGGCCGGCGAAAAACGTAAGCAGGGCAGCCTTATTATCCTGACCATCTGTAAGGGCGCGGAGCTGAAGGCTGTGCCTGATGTTACAGGCATGTCGCTGTCGAAGGCGGAGCAGCAGCTGGCGGATGCAGGCTTTAAGGTCGGTAAGGTGACGCGCAAGCATATGGACGGCGGTAAAATCGGCGCTGTTCTCAGCCAGTCGCCGAAGGGCCTGGACAAGGCTCCCAAAGGAACTGCCATCGATTTGGTAATCAACGAAGGCGACAAGCCGGTTCCGAATATTATCGGCAAATCCATTGACGAAGCTAAGGGCATGCTGGAGCAGGCAGGTCTGAAGCTGGGTGAAATCAAAAAGGTTCAGGATGCCAGCGCCAAGAAGAATATAGTTCTAGCCTGCAACCCTGGTGTAGGCAGTAACCTTAACGACGGCGCGGCTGTAGCGATTACCGTAGCTGCCGGCGGCGATAAGAAGAGCGCCTACGTTGACTTTGTCGTACCGAGCGGTAAACCTGCCAACGTACGCATTGTGCTGACGGATGACAACGGCACGGCAACGCTGTACAGCGGTACACAAAACGGCAGCGTGCGTCTGCGTCAGAAGGTGGAATATGCAGGCAATGCCAAGGTACAGTTCATCTGTGACGGCAAGCTCATTTCCGAAAGGAACCTGTAAACATGGCAGAGCTGCAGGGCAGAGTCCTGAAAAATTATAACGGCTATTATTACCTGAAGGTTGAGGGCGAAAGCGAGCTCTATACCTGTAAGGTAAAGGGGAAAATGAAGAAAAACCGTTTTTCGCTGGCAACAGGCGATATCGCCGGCTTTGAGGTAAGCAGCAGCGAAAAACGCGAGGGGATGATTACCGGCGTGCTGCCGCGTAGAAACTTTCTGCCACGCCCTACGCTGGCTAACCTGGATTTGTTTGTGGCAGCCTTTGCCTGTGCTGCGCCGGATTTCAGCTTTCTGCTGGCAGATAAGCTGCTGGCGTTGGCAGAGCTGGCGAAAATTCCTGCAATTTTGGTGCTCAACAAGGAGGATAATGCTCCTGCGGGCCTGATTGAGCAGGTGAAGGCTGTTTATGAGCCTATCGGTTACGAGGTTTATACTCTGTCGGCACAGAACGGCACCGGCGTGGAGGCTCTGCGTGAGCGTCTGCGTGGTAAAATCTGCGCTTTTGGCGGACCTTCGGGCGTAGGCAAATCGTCTACCATCAACGCTATCGACAGCAGCGTTGACCTGCGCACGGGCGAGGTTAGCGAAAAAATCGGCCGTGGCAAGCATACTACACGCTATGCACAGCTGCTGCCGTTTGACGAAGGCTATATTGCGGACACGCCGGGCTTCGGCAATCTGCTGCTGGAGGGCCTGACAGCCGAAATGGTGCTGGCCTCCTTCCGTGAGTTTGCCGATTATGAGGCAGGCTGCAGGTTCTGTCCCTGCACGCATACGCATGAGCCTGTCTGCGGTGTAAAGGATGCTGTGGCTGCAGGAAAGATTTCTGCCAGCCGTTATGAATCATATTTGACAATGTTAGCAGAGGTAAAACTCCTGCAAGAGAAAGAGGGAAGAAAATGATGATTAAAGTTGCTCCATCAATTTTATCTGCCGATTTTGCATATCTGGCGGACGAAATCAAAAAAATTGAAGCTGCCGGTGCCGACTGGGTACACATCGATGTTATGGACGGCCAGTTTGTACCTAACCTGACCTTCGGTGCTCCTGTAGTGAAAAAAATCCGTAAGGTAACCGACCTGTTTTTCGACTGCCATCTGATGGTAGAAAATCCGGAAAAATACATTGCCGATTTCAAGGCTGCCGGTGCCGACCAGATTGTTGTGCATGTAGAAACCACCAAGCATCTGCACCGCTGCATCCAGCAGATTAAGGCTGAGGGCATGAAGGCCGGCGTTGCGCTGAATCCCGCTACCAGCCTGGGTACGGTAGAAGAAATTCTGCCTTACGTTGATATGGTACTGCTGATGACCGTTAACCCCGGCTTCGGCGGCCAGAGCTTTATTGAAGGCGTAGTTCCGAAGATTGAGCGCCTGCATGCGATGATTACCGAGCGCGGTCTGAATGTGGATATTCAGGTTGACGGCGGCGTTAATGCCGAAACCTCAAAGCTGGTGAAGGCTGCCGGTGCCAACGTATTGGTAGCAGGCTCCTATGTTTACGGTGCTGAAGATACCGCTGCCGCTATTGCCAGCCTGAAATAGTATTCAGTGATTAGTGAACAGTAAATAGTGTTCGGAAAATAAGAAAAACCGTCCTTTCCTGTTATCTGCAAAATTGCAGACTGGGAAGGACGGTTTTGTTTTGCTTTGGGTGTTATTTTTTTTCGCTATCGTTGGCTTTTTGCCAGATATACCATACTGCGAGTGAGCGCCAGGGGCGCCAGGTTTCCGTAAGCGTATTGATTTTGCCGCGTTTGGGAATTTCGCTCAGATTAAGCATTTTTTGCAGCTCTTTCTTGAAGATAAAGTCGGAACTGGGTACAACGTCCGTGCGGCACAGAGCCAGCAGCAGAAACATTTCGATAGTCCATTGGCCGAGGCCGCGGATTTGCATCAGCTGCTTGGTAATCTGGCCGTCGGTCATATCGTCGAACTTATCCATAGTTACGCTGCCGTTGATCACTGCTTCGGCAAAGCTGCGCAGGTAATCTATCTTTTGCTTAACAAGACCGATACTGAGCAGGTCCTCGGCGGAAGCAGCAAGTACTGCCTGCGGCGTAATAGGATTGCCGGTGAGGCCTTCGAGCTTTTTCATCAGCTGTTGGCTGACATCAGGCGGCAGCTGTTGGGCAATAATACCGGTCAGTAATATAGTAAAATAAACCTCTTTAGATTTTGGTTTTAACGGACAGGGCGAATAACGGTCAACTAACGGGGCGAGCTCTGGAACGTTTTCACGCAGATAGCGGTCACCGACGGACCAATCTGGGGTTTGGCACATAAGCATCCTCCTTTTATTTACTTCATTACAATATTATAATACGAAAACGGCGGTTAGACAAACGAAAAAATGCTAAATAATAGCAATAAAAGCAGTTTTCTATGAACGAAGTCGTTTGGATTTGCTTTTTCTTTAAATCATGAAGAAAAATAAAAAACGGCGGCAACGCAGATTAATATTTGCACTTTTTTCTTCAAAGCTGTATAATTAATCTGATTGACAATCTATATTTGTAATTAAAATGTAAGGAGACGATGAAATGTCTGAAGTCAGAGTAAGATTTGCTCCCAGTCCTACTGGGTATTTACATATTGGTGGTGCGCGTACTGCGCTGTTTAACTGGCTGTTTGCCCGCAAAATGGGCGGCAAGCTGATTCTGCGTATCGAGGATACCGATATTGAACGCCTGAAAGAGGATTCCGTAAGCCAAATCCTTACCAGCCTGAAATGGTTGGGCATCAATTGGGATGAAGGCCCGGAGGCCGGCGGCGAATACGGTCCTTACTATCAGTCCGAGCGCTTTGATATTTACAAAAAATATGCTCAGCAGCTGCTGGACGAAGGCAAAGCATACTACTGCTTCTGCACTACCGAGGATCTGGCTGCACAACGTGAAAAACAACGCGCTGCTAAGCAACCGTTCCGCTATGCACGTACCTGCCGTGATATTCCGGCAGAGGAGGCTAAAGCACGCATCGCTGCAGGCGAACCGTATTCCATCCGTATCAAGATTCCTGCCGAAGGCAGTATCACCGTGCATGATCTGATTCATGGCGAAGTTACCTTTAACATGGACCAGTTTGATGATTTCGTAATTGTAAAATCCAACGGTATTCCTACCTATAACTTCGCTGTTTGTGTCGATGACCATCTGATGGGCATGACTCACGTACTGCGCGCTGAGGAGCATCTTTCCAACACTCCGAAGCAGCTGCTGGTTTACGAAGCACTGGGCTGGGAACCGCCTAAGTTCGGTCATATGCCGATGATTCTGGCTATGGATCGTTCCAAGCTGAGTAAACGTCATGGTGCAACCTCTGTTGAAGAATTCCGCAGCCAAGGCTATCTGCCGGAAGCTATCATCAACTATCTGACTCTGCTTGGTTGGGGCCCCGGCGATGAACGCGAAATCTTCACTCTGGAAGAAACCGTTAAGCTGTTTGAGCTGGAGCAGATGAGCAAAAAGGCTGCTATTTATGACACCAAAAAGCTCACCTGGATGAACGGCCAATATCTGTCCGAGCTGCCGCTGGAAAAAATTCTGCCGGATGCTAAGCCCTTCTTCGTTAAAGACGGCCTGGTAACCGAAGAATGGTTCAACGATGCTGCCAACGAAGCATACTTTGAAAAGCTCGTAGACGTTGTACGTGTACGCGTTAAAACTCTGCAGGAGGTTGCCGATGCTTCAACATACTTCTTCAAGGATGTTGAAGAATATGATGAAAAGGGTGTAGCTAAGCACTTCAAGGCAGAAAATATTCCTGTACTGGAGCAGTGCATTGCAGCAATTAAGGCTGATGATGTATATGACCTGGCTTCTACCGAAGCAGCATACAATAAGATTGCTGCCGACAACGGTCTGGCTCTGGGCAAGGTTATCCATCCGACTCGTCTGGCTCTGACCGGACGCACCGTAAGCCCCGGTATGTTTGACGTTATGGTTCTGCTGGGCAAGGAAAGAACTTTGGCACGTCTGGAAAAGGCTGTTGAGTTCATTAAAAGTTTATGATTGTAAAATAGCGATTGGCGGCTAGTTTTAGCGCGATTGCTTTAATTAAGCAGGAGGGCTTTTCTTCCTGCTTAATTTTTACCAAGAGATTCAAGGCTTGGAACATTGTTTTTGGAAAGGAGCTGCAGGCTATGAAAATCCTGTTGACAACATTATTATGCTTATGCTTATCTCTGCCGGTTCTGGCAGACCAGCAGACTACGGTGCTTACCGAACAGACCTCTGTCGGCAAGGCAACGGCAATGCTGCCCTACATCGACGGCAGTAATTCCGCAGAGCTGGAAAAACAGGCCAACGCTTTGGTACGCGACGCTGCAGCTAAGCTGGTCAAGGAGGTAGGCGGTCAGGGAAGTGTAACCTATAAGGTGATGCTGAACCGTCCTAGCCTGGTAAGCCTGCTGCTGGAGGCAGACAACGGCGGACGCAAGGCGTACACCGGACTGAATCTTGATCTGACAACCGGCAAGGAGTTCGAGGTTACGTATTTCTTTGTAGATAACGATAACGTAAAAAATGCTTTGGGCAATTATGATAACGTGCTTTTCGGCGAAGAGGGCTTGTTTGTGCGCAGCAAGAAAAATGCTGCCTACAGTAGCTTTGTACCCTACAGGGATGTAGTTACCTCCCTGCGCATCGGCGAAGCGGGACGCCTGCTGCAGCTGGCGAAAATTACCGATAAGGCTGCAGGCAAAACACTGCGTCTGCCTGCAAGCGGACTTATGGCGTTGAAGCTGGACAGCAATCCTTCCACCGGCTACGGCTGGCAATTCAGCTGCAGCTCACCGGCAGTAAGCAAGGTAGGCAGCTCGTTTACCATTCCGCGCGCTGATGAGGAAAGAATGGGTGCGCCCGGCGTTGAAATTCTGGTGCTGGCGGTTACTAAGCCCGGTACCTACAATATCCGCATGGATTACAAGCGCTCTTGGGAAAAAATGAGCCTGCAAAGCTTTAACTTTATCGTTATCGCAGAATAAGCTAGAGGATGTGTTTATGGAAAAAGCATCAGTTTCTGTAAAAATATATAATAGTACCTATGCATTAACGACCTCTGCTTCCGAAGAACAGGTGCTGAAAATAGCAGCAGAGGTAGACAGAAGAATGCAGGAGCTGGCAGAAAGCAAAAAGCTGCTGCAGACAGATAAAATAGCCATCTGGACGGCGCTCGACCTGGCTGCAGACAGACTGGAGCTGCAGGAAAAATACGCTGCGCTGCAGCAGGAAATGCAGCAGCAATCTGTGGCGGCGGAGCAGAAAATGCAGGAAAAATGCGCTGCGATGGAGCAGGAGCTGCAGCAAAAGTGCGCAGCAGCGGAGCAGAAAATACAGGAAAAATATGCTGCGCTCGAGCAGGAAATGCAGCAAAGAAATGCTGTGCTGGTAGAAGAGCTGCAAAGCCTGCAGGCCAGATACGACAGACTGCTGGCAGCAGTGCGTGAAAGGTAGATAACATATGGAAAAGAAAACAATAGAACTGCTTGCTCCCGCAGGCAGCTGGGAAGCATTGGAGGCAGCGGTAAACGCCGGCGCCGATGCTGTATATATGGGCGGTAAAGCCTTTGGCGCACGTGCCTATGCCAGCAATTTTGATGAAGAGGAAATGGCTAAGGCGGTGTATTTTGCGCATATGCACCATGTGCGCCTGTATATTACCGTCAATACGTTGGTTGATGACAGCGAGCTGGAGGCTTTATCCGCTTACCTGCTGTTTTTGAATAACGTAGGCGTAGACGGACTTATTGTGCAGGACTTGGGCGTTATACGTCTGGCGCAGAAAATTGTGCCGGAGCTGCCGCTTCATGCCAGCACGCAGATGAGCATTACCAACAGCAGCGGTGTAGACTTTGCTATGGGCGCAGGCATGGAGCGCAGCGTATTGGCGCGCGAGCTGAGCCTGAAGGAAATCGGTGCAGCCTGCAGCCGCGGCAGTGAAATCGAAACCTTTATTCACGGTGCTCTGTGCGTATGCTACAGCGGACAATGCCTGATGAGCAGTCTTATCGGCGGCCGCAGCGGTAACCGCGGACGCTGTGCCCAGCCTTGCCGTTTACCGTATAAGCTGCTCAACGCGAAGGATGAAGATATGCTGCAGGGCAAGGATGCAGGCCAGTATCTGCTGAGCCCGAAGGATATGAATACCTTGAGCATTCTGCCGCAGCTGATTGACGCAGGCGTTGTGTCCTACAAAATCGAAGGACGCATGAAGCGCCCGGAATATGTTGCGGTAGTAGTAGATGCTTACCGCCGGGCGATTGACAGCTATCTTGCCGGTGACTATAACGTGCCGGAAGAAGATTTGGCGAATATCGAGCAAATCTTCAATCGTGACTTTACCACCGCTTATTTGGAGCGTCGTCCCGGTCGCACAATGATGAGCGACCGCCGTCCCAACAACCGCGGTGTGCTTATCGGCCGTGTAGCTAAGCTGGATAAAAACCGCAATAAGGCAGTTATCAAGCTGGATAAGGAGCTGCATCTGGGTGACGGACTGGAATTCTGGGTAAGCGTAGGCGGACGTGTAGGCACAACCGTTACGGATATGCTGTGCGGCGGCAATAGCGTGCAGAGCGCGGCCCCTGGCCGGCAGGTAACGATTGACGTGCCTAACGGTGTACGCTTGAATGACCGTGTTTTCCGTACTCTCGACAGCAGACTGATGAGCTATGCGCAGCAGTTCTTCGGACCGGACGCAAAAAAACGTATTCCGGTAGATGCCGTAGTTACTGCACGTCTGGGCGAGCCTATGACCGTTACGCTGACGGATGATGAAGGCAACGTCGGCTACGGCGAAACCGATTTTATCGTAGAGGCAGCACGCAAGCGTGCGCTGGATGAGGCCGGTGTGCGCAAGCAGCTGGACCGCCTCGGTACGACCGAATATTTCCTGAACAGCCTGTGCTTTGAGCATGACGAAAATGTCATGGTGCCGATGAGCGAAATGAACGAAGCACGCCGTATGGCATGCGAGGCACTGGATGCAGCGCGTCTGAATGCCTTCGCACCGGCGCGCACAGCGGTGCACAGCTTCAGCGAGCAATTAGTGCCGCAGGCACATAAGGCCAAGCAGCATGAATCCGTTCTGGTAGTGCATTGCGACAGCGTTGAGAAGGTCAATGCTGCGCTGCAGGCAGGTGCTGAACGCATTCTCTTCGGCGGTGACTGCTTTAACCATCAGCTGCCGTCCGAGGCGGATTATGCCAAGGCTGCCAAGCTGGTGCGCAAGGCAGGCCGTCAGCTGGCCTTTGCTACACCGCGTATCATCAAGGAAGCACAGCTGGCATATTTCGACAAGCTCTTTACCCTGTGGGAGGAGATGCAGCCTGATTTTGTTTATATCAACAACAACGGCTTGTGGCCTTTGGCGAAGAAGCATGCTGCGCTTAATTTGGTAGCAGATATGTCTTTGAACATCTTCAACAGCCAGACACTGCAGTTCTGGCAGGAACAGGGCGCTGCAGGTGCAGTGCTCAGCCCCGAGCTGACCATGGCGCAGGTAGAGCATCTTGTGAGCGTCAGCCCGTTGCCGTTGGAGTGCATGATTCAGGGACGTTTGGAAATGATGGTTTCCGAATACTGTGTAGGCGGCAGCTTCCTGGGTGCGCTGGATAAGGGTGCCTGCAAGTTTAACTGTGCAGAGCCTTTGTTCTTGGGTGACCGCAAGGATGCACGCTTCCCGATTGTTACGGACCAGTTCTGCCGCATGCATATTCTGAATGCGCATGAGCTTTCGATGACTGCCAATGTGCAGCACATGGCGGAAGCAGGCGTAGCGGCGCTGAGAATTGACGGCCGTGATTACGATGCGGCACGTCTGGGCGAACTTGTGGCGCTGTACCGCAAGATTCTCGGCGGTGCGGTGGAGGCACCGGAAAATCTGCCGGGTACTACAAGAGGCCACTATTTCAGAGGCGTAATGTAAAAGCAAATGTCAGCTTGCGAAGCTGAATAAATTGAATAAGCTAAGGCCCCTGTCGGAAATCGCCGGCAGGGGCTTTTTGTCGCATGTACAATTTGTTTGGCCAAGCAATTTTATATGCTTAATTATAAAAATCAGAGATAGTTTTCAGGCTATAGCAATCATATGCAACAGAAAAATTTGCCTGCATCTTTCCGTTCCTGCCCAATCTATGATATAATACTAAAGTTATAGAGAAAAAAGACCTTATGGTCAGAAGATAAATTTTAGAGGAAAAGAGGAATGTGAAATGACAAATGGATTTGCAGCCTTAAAGGTTTGTGCCCACACCGTAGAGCAGCTTCAGAAAATGGGCATTAAAAAGCCGATGCCGGTACAGGAGCAGGCTATACCGGCGCTGTTTGCCGGACGTGATGTAATCGCCCGTGCGCAGACAGGCACTGGCAAAACACTGGCGTTCTTAGTGCCGCTGGCAGAAAAAATCGATACTGCCAAAAGCTATGTGCAGGCTTTGGTAATTACGCCTACGCGCGAGCTGGCGCAGCAGATTGCCACCGAAATGAAAAAAATCCTGGGCGAAAGCGATATCAAAGTGCTGGCTGTTACCGGCGGACGCGATTTCGAAACGCAAAAATATAAGCTGGAGGGACGCAGCCATGTGCTGATCGGTACTCCCGGCCGTCTTTTGGACCACATCCGCAAGGGCAACACCGACCTTGGCGGTGTGCGCTATCTGGTACTGGACGAGGTTGACGAAATGCTGCAGCAGGGCTTTATGGATGAAGCGCTGGAGCTGATTGCTATGACCGCGCCGGAGCATCAGACGATGCTTTGCTCCGCAACTCTGTCGGAAGAAGTGCGCAAGCTGGGACGCAAGCTGACGAAAAACTGCGCGCTCATTGATATCAACCCGGATCAGGCTACAGTTGAGAAAATTAAACAGGTTTGCCTGAAAACAACCGATGAATACAAGAATAAGGCTGTGGCAGCGCTCATTGACCGCCTGAACCCGTATCTGATGATTGTTTTCTGCATGAGCAAGGAGCGCACTAAGGAGTTGGGCGACTGGCTGGGCATGCAGGGCTATAACGTTGATGTGCTGCATGGCGAAATGTCTCCTGCAAAGCGCAAAACTGTTATGAAGGCCTTCCGTGATGCTAAGATTCAGATTCTGGTTGCCAGCGACCTGGCTGCCCGCGGTTTGGACGTTGAGGGTGTAACCCATGTTGTAAACTACGATATTCCGCATGATGTCGACTGGTATGTTCACCGCATCGGCCGTACAGGCCGTGCAGGCAATGAGGGCGAAGCAATTACGCTTTATACTGCCGACGAGGTTAAATGGCTGCGTAATATCGAAACCAAGCTGGGTATTTTGATGGAACGCCAAAATCTGGAGGGTGGTGTTGTGGCACGCCGCGTCGCTGTGGCTGCCAAAAAGAAAAAGTCCGCAGGACCTAAGCGCGGACGCAATTCCGTTGTTGATAAGCGCAAGGCTCCCAAAACCGGCAGTAACCGCCGTCAGGGTGCTAAAAAAGGCAAATAAGCCTGCTTAGAATTTTTAATAATAATTATGGATGCTTCTCTTGCTTTACAGAGAGGCATCCATTTTTTCTTATGCCGTAGAAGAATGTAACTTATGAGCCAATGTGCATTTTTTCTCTTTTCAAGTATAGAAAAAATATGGTAAAATATAATGGAATAAGTATGCAATAAAAAAAGAACAGGAGGGCAGTATATGTTGACAATTCGTGAATATAAGCAGGCAACAACTCTGGAGGAGGCGTGGCAGCTGAACCAGAAGCGCCCTAACCGCTTGCTTGGCGGTATGCTGTGGATGCGCCTGAGCAAGAGCAATGTGCAGACAGCTATTGATTTGTCGGCTTTAGGCCTGGATACAATAGAGGAAACAGAAACGGAATTCCGCATCGGTGCGATGGTGAGCTTGCGCCAACTGGAGCTGCATGAAGGCTTTACTGCCTACAGTGAGGGAGCAAATAAGGAGGCGCTGCGCCATATTGTAGGTGTGCAGTTCCGCAATCTTGCTACCGTCGGCGGCAGTGTGTTCGGACGCTTCGGATTTTCGGATGTGCTGACCTTGCTTTTGGTGATGGACAGCTATGTGGAATTATACAAGGGCGGTATTGTGCCGGTGGCAGATTTTGTGAATATGCCGTATGACAGAGATATTCTGGTGCGCGTTATTGTTAAAAAGACAGCAGCGCATTACAGCTATAAATCCGTGCGCATCAGCAAAACCGACTTTCCGGTGCTGACCTGCGCGGCGGCGTTGACGCAGGAAGGCGTGCAGGCTGCAGTGGGCGCACGTCCGGCGAAGGCTGCACTGGTGAAGGATGCAGAGCAGCTCGCAACTCTGCCTATGACTGCCGAGAAGGCGCAGGCCTTTGCGGAATATGCTGCAGGCTTACTGCCGACGGAAACCAATCCGCGCGGCAGTGCTGCGTATCGTACACACCTGATTAAGGTGCTGACAGCAAGATGTTTAACAGAACTGGGAGGTAAGGCCTGATGGAGATAACCTTAACCTTAAATGGCAAAAAGCTGACCCGTATGGTGGAGGCTGATACAGTTTTACTCGATTTTCTGCGCAAGGAAGGCTGCTACAGCGTGAAGCGCGGCTGTGACACTACCAACTGTGGTTTGTGCACTGTATTTATGGATAATAAGCCGGTGCTTTCCTGTGCTATCCTGGCAGCGCGTGCCGCAGGCCACAGCATTGTGACTATGGAAGGAATGCAGCAGGAGGCAGCGGAATTCGGTGCCTTTATTGCCGACCAGGGCGCGGAGCAGTGCGGCTTCTGCAACCCCGGCATGATTATGAACGCTATCGCGCTGCTGCGTGAAAACAGCGAGCCTACGGAAGAAGAAATCAAGGAATTTTTGGCAGGCAACCTGTGCCGTTGTTCCGGCTATGAGGGACAGCTGCGCGGAATTCAGAATTTCATCGCCTGGAAAAAAGCTCAGGCGCAGGCATAAGGAGGGGAGCTGCAGATGAAAATAGTTAACCAATCCTACCGCAAAAAGGATGCTATGCAGCTGGTGACAGGCCAGCCTGTCTACACCGATGACCTGGTGCCGAACGACTGCCTGCTTGTCAAGGTGCTGCGTTCTCCGCATGCGAATGCTATTATTGAAAGCATCAACACCGCGATTGCAGCCAAGGTGCCTGACATCGAAGCAATTTATACCTGGGAGGACGTGGACCAGGACGGCGAGCGCTGCACCTATGCAGGCCAGACCTATCCCGAACCGAGTCCTTATGACCGTCTGCTGCTCGACCGTCATGTACGCTTTGTGGGTGACATTGTGGCGATTGTTGCCGGCAAAACGGAAAAGGCTGTCGATAAGGCGCTGTCTTTGATTAAAGTAAAATATCAGCTGCTGGACGCAGTGCTTGACTTCCGTACTGCGCTGGATAACCCTGTGCTCGTGCATCCCGAGGATACCTGGAAGGCTCACTGCCCGGTTGGCGCCGATAATAAGCGCAACCTGTGTGCCCATGAGGTTATCGAGGATGGCGAGGTTGATAAGATTCTGGCGGAATGCG
This sequence comes from Phascolarctobacterium succinatutens YIT 12067, assembly GCF_000188175.1. Classification (GTDB taxonomy): domain Bacteria; phylum Bacillota; class Negativicutes; order Acidaminococcales; family Acidaminococcaceae; genus Phascolarctobacterium_A; species Phascolarctobacterium_A succinatutens. The sequence continues at coordinate 27,739 of NZ_GL830875.1, forward strand.
ATGTTGTTATCGACCAGACAACTCATACCAAGGCTGTGCAGCAGGATATGATGGAGCCTTTCGTAACCTATTGCTCCATTGATACCTACGGCCGTTTGAATGTCCTTAGCTCTACGCAGATAGTTTTCCACTGCCGCCGCATTATTGCCAACGCGTTGCATATCCCCAAAACTATGGTACGCGTAGTTAAACCGCGTGTAGGTGGCGGCTTCGGCGCTAAGCAGAGCTGTGTCAGCGAAATGTATCCGGCTTTTGTTACCTGGAAAACAAAAAAGCCTAGTAAGATGATTTTCTCGCGTTACGAATGTCATATAGCTTCCAGCCCGCGCCATGAGATGGAGGTGCGCGTGCGTCTGGGCGCTACCAAAGAAGGCAAAATCCGCGCGATTGATTTATATACTCTTTCCAATACCGGTGCTTACGGCGAGCACGGTCCTACGACCGTCGGCCTTTCCGGTCACAAGTCTATTCCTCTGTACCGTACCGAGGCCTTCCGCTTCGGCTTTGACGTAGTTTACACCAACCTGCAGGCTGCAGGCGCATACCGCGGGTACGGTGCTCCTCAGGGCATCTTTGCCGTAGAATCCGCTGTGAACGAGCTGGCAGCACGCCTGAAGATGGACCCGATTAAGCTGCGTGAGATGAATATTACGCGTGAGGGCGATATTATGCCTGCTTATTACGGTGCGCCCAACACAAGCTGCGCGTTGGACCGCTGCCTGGAGCAGGTACGCGAGATGAGCGGCTGGGAGCAGAAGTTCCCGCTGCAGCAGCTGCCTGACGGCAAGGTACGCACAATGGGCGTGGCTATTGCGATGCAGGGCAGCTCCATTCCTTACTGCGACGTCGGCGGTGCTACCCTCAAAATTAACGACGAGGGACATTACACACTGCTGATCGGTGCTGCCGATATGGGCACCGGCTGCGATACCGTTCTGGCACAGATGGCAGCAGAGGTTCTGGAATGTGATTACGATAACATTACCGTATTCGGTGCGGATACCGATGCTTCTCCCTATGACTCCGGTTCCTACGCATCAAGTACAACATATATTACAGGTAAGGCCGTAGAAATCTGCGCACAACGTTTGCGCGGTAAGATTTGCCAGCTGGGCGCACGCCTGCTGGAATGCGGCACGGACCAGGTTGTTTTTGACGGACGCGAGGTGCGTGATACTGTCAGCGACAAGGCTGTAAGCCTCTTTGATATCGCCACTGCTTCTATGGTGAATAACGATATCGCTCTGGAAGAAACCGTGGAGCAGAACAGTGTGCTGTCCCCGCCGCCGTTTATGGCCGGTGTGGCTGAGGTTGAAACCGACCTGCTGACAGGCGAAGCGCAGGTAGTGAATTTCTACGCATCTGTTGACTGCGGTACTCCGGTTAATCCGCATCTGGCGAAGGTGCAGACCGAAGGCGGCATTCTGCAGGGTATCGGCATGGCGCTGATGGAAAACGTAACCTACAGTCCTAAAGGTCGTATTTACGAAAACTCTTTCATGCAGTACAAGGTTCCCTGCCGTGAGGATATCGGTCATATCTATGTTGACTTTGTCAGCAGCTATGAGGAAAGCGGTCCCTTCGGTGCCAAATCCGTTGGCGAGCTGGTAATCAATACACCTGCTCCGGCGATTGCCGACGCAATTTATCAGGCAACCGGCAAACGCTTTATGACTTTGCCGATTACCCCGGAAAAAATTGCTATGGGCGTTGACGAAGAATAAGATTTTAATAAGCTGAAAACAAATGTGGTTGCAAAACCACATTTGTTTTGGCAAGCGTTATTCTCGGGTGAGAATGACGCTGGGGACAGCCCCCTTCCGTCTCACTGCGTTCGGCACCTTCCCTATACTAAGACCAATTTTTCATAAAATGAAAAATGCTGGTCGTGTTATACTCGAAGAGTGCAAGGGGCAGGCAAGAAGGACAGCAGAACACAAACAGGTTAGCTCAAAGCCTTAACGAGCAATTAATATATCGTGTAGCGAATAAAAATTTTAGCAAATGAGTGTCTGGCACCATAGAAGTGTCGCAACTGTTTGAGCGCTAAGCCAACTACTTTAGTATAATTTATTTGCATAGCGCGAGTTTTGCGGCACTTCGTCCTGTTTCCACACGAAATTTGCGTTGTGCCCTATGGCACAGGAAAATTTTTTCTGAGCGAAATGATATTTAATTGCGACGCACATAACCACCTTTCACCTCACTGTGTTCAGCACCTTCTCCAAGGGGCAGGCGAGAAACTAACAGCTTTTTACTAATTTCAATTCACGTAAAAAAGGACTACAATCATGCACGACCAATACAACCGTAAAATAGATTATCTGCGCATATCCCTTACCGACCGCTGCAACCTGCATTGCCGCTATTGTCAGCCGGAGGTGAGTGAGCATGTGACGCATAATGAAATATTGCGCTACGAAGAGCTTTTGCGCATTTGCCGCGCTGCGCTGCAGCTTGGCATCCGCAAATTCAAAATCACCGGCGGCGAGCCTTTGCTGCGCAAGGGCTGCAGTGATTTTATTGCCAACCTGAAGCAGCTGGAGGGCGCGGAGCAGGTGACGCTGACAACGAACGGCACGTTGCTGTCAAATCAGCTGCCTGCGCTTATCGCGGCAGGTGTGGACAGCATCAACGTGAGCCTGGACACGCTGGATGCAGCGTATTATACAGAGCTTACCGGCGGCAGCCTGGACAGCGTTCTGCAGGCATTGCAGGAGCTGCAGTCTGCAGGGATACCGTTCAAGCTGAACTGTGTGCCCCTTGCAGAAAACGGTCCGGCCGATATTATGCAGTTGCTAAAGCTGGCGCACAGGTATAACGCACCACTGCGCTTTATTGAGCTGATGCCGCTGGACTGCAACGCTAATCTGCGAGGAGTGAGCGGCAACGAAATCCGCAGTCTGCTGGAGCAGGCAGGTTTACAGCTGCAGCCCGATGCGCAGCGCTACGGCAACGGTCCTGCAAGCTACTGGCGCATTAGCGGTTATGCAATGCCGGTGGGCTTTATCGAACCGCTGCACAATAAATTCTGCGCTGTCTGTAACAGGGTGCGTCTTACATCCGTAGGCATGCTGAAGCCCTGTCTTTACAGTGACGCGGGCATGAACCTGAAGCACTTGCTGCGTGACGGCGCAAGTGATGCGGATTTGCTGCAGGCTATGCAGGAGATTATTTACGCCAAGCCTGCGGGACACAGCTTTGATGTAAAAGCAGCGCGCTTTAATATGAGCCAGATTGGCGGATAAATACAGGCTTTGAAGGAGCAGACAATGAGTGAATTTACACATTTTGATGCTGCGGGCAATGCTCTGATGGTGGATGTCAGCGACAAGGCTGACACCGCGAGGGTTGCAGTGGCGCAGGGGAAAATCTGCGTAAGCAGAGAAATATATGAAAAGATTGTTGCCGGCAGTATGGATAAGGGTGATGTGCTGGGCGTAGCACGTGTTGCCGGAATTATGGCAGCCAAGCGCACCAGTGAGCTAATTCCGCTGTGCCATCTGCTGCAGCTGACGAAGTGCACGGTAGATTTTGAGCTGTTGGCGGAAAACGGCAGCTACGCTGTACAGACACAGTGCCTGGTCAAGACTACGGGCAAGACAGGCGTGGAGATGGAGGCGCTGACAGGCGTGCAGATTGCCTTGCTGACGATTTACGATATGTGCAAGGCCGTGGATAAGGCGATGGTGATTACAGATGTGCATCTGCTGAGCAAAGCAGGCGGAAAGAGTGGTGATTTTGTATGGAAGCAAGCATCAGAGGCATAATCAAGGCTGTGTGTATCAGCGAAAAGAAGGGTACGGAAAAGCATCCTGTGAATGAGATTGTCCTCAAAGAAAATTTCGGCATCGAGGGTGATGCTCACGCCGGCAAATGGCATCGTCAGGTGAGTTTGCTGAGTGCGGAAAAGGTGGATGAATTCAATGCGCGCGGCGGTGATGCCGCTATCGGTGCCTTCGGTGAAAATATTTTGGTAAGCGGCATCGACTTCAAAAAGCTGCTGGTAGGCAGCATCATGCGCAGCGGTGAAGTAGTGATGAAGCTGACGCAGATTGGCAAGGAATGCCACAGCCATTGCACGATTTTTGCACGTGTGGGCGACTGCATTATGCCACGTGAGGGCGTTTTTGCTACGGTAGAGCATGGCGGCGTTCTGCGCAGTGGCATGGAGCTGGAAGTGACGCTGCCAGCAGCCGACGCACCCTTGCGTGCGGCGGTAATGACACTTTCAGATAAGGGTGCCGCGGGTGAGCGTGTTGATACCAGCGGGCCTAGGGCAGCAGAGCTATTGGCGGAAGCAGGCTACGAAATTGTAGAGCAGGTTTTGCTTCCCGATGCGCAGAAGAAAATAGAACGTGAGCTGATGCGTCTTGCGGACAGCAGACAGGTGGATCTGATTATCACCACAGGCGGCACGGGCCTCTCACTGCGCGATGTTACACCGGAGGCAACAATGGCGGTGGCTACACGCAATGTGCCCGGTATCGCGGAGACCATCCGTGCGGAATCGCTGAAGATTACGCGGCGGGCAATGCTGAGCCGCGGCGTGAGCGTAGTGCGCGGACAGACGCTGATTGTGAATCTTCCCGGAAGCACCAAAGCGGTGGAGGAAGCGCTGGCAATCGTTTTGCCGCAGCTGGAGCATGGACTGCGTATCCTGAAGGGCAGCGCCCATGACTGTGCAAGAAAATGAGCGCAATAGACTGGTCACCGCTGTGGATTTCGCTGCGCACTGCGGCAGCAACAATCGTCATAGTTTTCTTTATCGGCGTAATTATTGCCTGGTGGGTGGAACGGCTGCAGAGCCAAAGCCTGAAGATTTTTGCCGACGCTGTAATAACACTGCCGATGGTGCTGCCACCTACGGTAGCAGGCTTCTTTTTACTGTATTTTTTTGGCAACAACCGCTTTTTGGGCCAGCTTATTTATCAGATGACAGGTATAAAAATAGCCTTCAGCTGGTTGGCAACAGTGCTGGCAGCAGCGGTAATTTCGCTGCCGCTCATGTACCGCAGTGCGCGCGGTGCCTTGTCGCAGGTTGACAAGGGCATGCTGGAGGCGGCGCGTTCGCTTGGCATGACGGAATGGCGTATCTTTTGGCGTATTCATCTGCCTAATGCGCTGCCCGGTATTATCGCAGGTGGTCTGCTTGCCTTTGCCCGCGGTCTGGGCGAGTTCGGTGCCACGGCGATGATTGCCGGCAATATCGCAGGACGTACACGCACACTGCCGCTGGCAGTTTATTCTGCCGTAGCGGCAGGCGATTGGGATGCCGCAGGCTGGTATGTGGCCGTAATTGTGGGCATCTGCCTTTTGGTAGTTATCGGTCTTAATGTCTACTTATATAAAACAAAACAACAACAGGGGGAGTAAAATGAAAAAACTCTTATGCTTAGTATTTTCTTTGATGTTAGCTGTTATGGCTGCAGGCTGCGGCGGCGGTGATAAGCAGGCTGCTGCTCCGCAGGCAGGCAAAACACTGCGTCTGGTAGCTGCTGCCAGCATGGAAAAGGTCTTTACGCAAAAGCTTATTCCGTTGTATCAGCAAAAACATCCGGAAATCAAAATCGAGGGCGTATATGATGCCAGCGGCAAGCTGCAGGCACAAATTGAAAGCGGCCTGGCAGCTGACGTATTTATTTCTGCGGCCAACAAGCAGATGAACGCACTGAGCGACAAGGGCTATATGGATAAGAGCACGGTGAAGCCGCTGCTGGAAAACAGGCTGGTGCTGATTGTGCCTAAAAGCGGCAGCGAAATCAAAGGCTTTAATGATTTCAGCAAGGCTAAGCATCCTGCAATCGGCGATCCTGCCAGCGTTCCTGCAGGCCAATATGCTAAAGAAGCACTGTCCAAGCTGGACCAGTGGGATGCGATTCAGTCCAAAGTAAGCCTTGGTACTAACGTAACACAAGTGCTGAACTGGGTTGCCGAAGGCAGTGCCGATGCAGGCCTTGTTTACGCTACTGATGCAGCACTCATGAAGGATAAGGTTACTGTTGTTGCCGAAGCTCCGGCAGGCTCCTTAAAGAAGCCGGTAATTTATCCTATCGGCGTGTTGGCGAAGGCTCCGCAGGCTGAGGCTGCTAAGGATTTTGCGGCCTTCCTGCAGACAGAAGAAGCTATGAAGATTTTTGCCGCCTACGGCTTTGCGCAGGCTAAATAAGAGGTAGATAAGCATGAAATTAATTCGTACTGAAGATGCGGTCGGCAGTGTTCTCTGCCATGACCTGACACAGATTATCAAGGGCGTTACGAAGGATGCCGTATTCCGCAAGGGGCATGTGGTGCAGCCAGAGGATATTCCGGTGCTGCTTTCCATCGGTAAGGAGCATTTATATGTGTGGGAAGCCGACGAAAACATGCTGCATGAAAATGATGCCGCACGCATTTTGTGCGACATCTGTAAAAACACTATGATGGATGAATCGCCTGTGAAAGAGGGCAAGATTGAGCTTGCCGCCGCTGCTGACGGTCTGTTCAAGGTAGACGGCGCGCGTCTGCGCCTGGTGAACAGCTTCGGACAGATGATGATTGCGACGCGTCACGGCAATACGCCGGTGAAGAAGGGCGACAAGCTCTGCGGTACGCGCATTATTCCGCTGGTTATCGAAAAGGAAAAGATGCAGCGTGTGCGTGAGCTGTGCGGTGATGAACCGCTGCTGCAGCTTTTGCCGTATAAAATCAAAAAGGCTGCCGTGCTGGCGACCGGCAGTGAGGTTTTCCACGGACGCATTAAGGATACCTTTACCCCCGTGCTGGAGGAAAAACTGGCTGAGTTCAATGTGGAGTTAGTTTATAAGCAGGTGCTGGATGACAAACCGGAGCAGATTGCCGCTGCGATTAAAACTGCGATTGAGGAAAAGGGCGCGGAAATGGTGCTTTGCACCGGCGGCATGAGCGTTGACCCGGATGACCGCACACCGCTCGCAATCAAAAATACCGGCGCACGCATTGTTTCCTATGGCGCACCGGTGCTTCCGGGCGCCATGTTTTTGCTATCCTACTACGGTGAAAAGCAGGTGCCTGTTATGGGCTTGCCGGGCTGCGTAATGTACGCTAAGCGCACGATTTTCGACCTGGTGCTTCCGCGCGTGCTGGCCTGTGACCTTGTCACTGCCGACGAGCTGGCGGCCTTGGGCGAAGGCGGTTTGTGCCTGAACTGCGCTGTGTGCACCTATCCTGCCTGCGGTTTTGGCAAGGGGTGGTAAAATGACCTATGCAGAGCCGCAGCATTATCATGTGAAGGTGCGCGTGTATAACGAAAGCATTGATTTCGGCAAGGGCGTAGCGGAGCTTTTGCAGCGCATTGAGGCCACCGGTTCGCTGAGTGCTGCCTACAAGGCTATGGGTATGTCGGCCAGCAAGGCGTGGAAGATTCTGCGGCGTGCGGAGGCAGACCTGGGCTTTGCGCTGGTCAGCAGCACGGCAGGCGGTAAAAGCGGTGGCAGCAGTGTGCTGACGCCGGAGGGACGCCTGCTGCTTGAGCGGTATACAGCCTTCAATGCAGAGGTGCAGTTGGCGGCGGCGCAGGCCTTCGCCAAGTATTTCAAATAACATAAAGCTTGTGGCAGTACCTTGTGGCAGTACGGGGAATTTTCCTTGTACTGCCTTTGTTTATATAGTTTGTATTTTCTTGACGCAGATTAGTAAAGAGGCTATAATATAAACATCTAGTAAATAGCAACAAGTATCAGATATGGAGGCTTTGCCAACTTCCTTCCGCTGTGTATAGGCGGATGATGAGCTTGCGATTTGCCGCAAAAAAATTGCAGCGTTATTTTTTTGAAAGAAGGTTTAAGTATGAGTATTTTTGCCGGAGCTGTTGATTATTTTGTTAAGGGTGGTCCCTGCATGTGGCCGCTGCTGATGTGTTCCTTTGCCGCTATTGCTATTGGTGTGGAACGATATCTTTTCTATAAGAAGGCTATTTCCGGAGAAAAGTTCGCGAGCAGCTTCTGCCGCATGATGAATGACTTTAATCTGGTTGGCGCCAGTGAGCTGGCAGAGCAGAGCAAGGGCGAGGCTGCTGCCATGGCTAAGGAGATTCTGGATATTAAGGGTGACCTCGGACAGCGTCTGGAAACTATTGTCTATACCAAAGCTGACCGCATCATCGACAGCCTGGAAAAGAATATCAACTATCTGAGCGTTGTTATCGGCCTTTCACCGATGCTCGGTCTGCTCGGTACGATTACCGGTATGATTTCTTCTTTTAATGCTTTGAACGAAAGAACTCAGAACCCGATGGCTGTTACCGCAGGTATCGGCGAAGCGCTGATTACTACCGTTTTCGGCCTGTGCATTGCTATTATGGGTATGTGTATCCATGCTTATCTTACAAGTAAAATCAAAACCGAAACTCTGAATATCAACGAAGTAGCGGATACACTGGTTGATATTTTCAAAGCTAACGAGCAGAGCAAATGAGGGGCGGTGTTGAAAAATGCGCAGACGTCGTAAAAGAGAGCTTACTCCACCGTCGATAATGCTCAGTCCGATGATTGACATGATTTTCCTGTTGCTGGTATTTTTCATTGTCAGCACTATGTATATGAGCGAGGTCAAGACGATTCCTATCCGCCTGCCGATTGCTAAGCATTCGGAGAATGTCAGCAAGAGTAACTTTAATGTAACAATCAAAAAGGACGGCAGCCTTTATCTTGATGAAAATAAAATCGAGATGGATATGCTGGTTCAGAATGCTGCGATTGAAAGCAAGCATGATTCCTCCTTCTCGGTTATTATCAGAGCGGAGGACGAAGCTCCCTATAAAACTATTATCCAGCTGATGGATAAAATGAAGGGAGCAGGTGTCACACGCTTCGGTTTGGCTACGGATACAGGTGAGAGCAAATGAAGGATGAACAAAAGCGATTTGGCAAGGGCTTTGCCGTAGCTCTGGCTGTGCATCTTGTTCTTGCCGCCGGCCTTGGCATTTTCGGCTACCGCTTTGTGCATACGCCTCCGGAAATTTTGGAGGTTTCGCTGGAGAGCGGCGGTGGCGGCGCTGAAGCTCAGGAGGAAGAAATCGAACAGGAGGAGCAGCAGGAAGAGCCTGTCATCCAAAGTCTGGAGGATATTATTGACCAAAAGCTGAAGCCTAAACCGCAAAAGAAAGTTGTCAGGAAAAAGGCGACTGCAGCCCCCGGACCGAAGGCTACTGCCGGTAATCCTACCGGTAACGGTACAGGCACAGGTACGGACAGCGGAACAGGCAGTGGCAGCGGCAGTGGTAATGGTAGCGGCAGCGGCGAAGGCCGCGGTGTGCCGGTAAAACCGCCACGCCTGCTGCGCGAGGTTGCGCCTGTATATCCTGCGTCCGCACGCAACAGCGGTGCTACCGGTGTGGTAACGGTACGTATTCTGGTAGGTGCCGACGGCAGTGTAGAGGATGTAACGGTAGTCGGTTCCTCCGGCAACAGCGCTATGGATAGCAGCGTTGTAACTGCGGTCAACAAATGGCGTTTCAGTCCTGCCAAAGATAAGTACGGTCAGAACGCACGCTGTCGCGTTACGCGTGCGGTAAGCTTTAACTTAAGATAAAAATTATACGCAGATGCTTTTATGCAAAAAGCTGCCGTCTCCGGTTTAGGCCGGGGCTGGCAGCTTTAATTTTCCGGGAGAAATATCGAGTTTAAGAAGATGATTATACCGATGCAAAAGAAAAAAACACGGGCATTATGCACCGTGTTTTTTTCTGCCTTGTGTCTCACGGAAGGAGTGAGACGAAGTGGAAGGGATTAGATAAATACCAAAATCATCGGCTAATATTTTATTAGCTGTTTATATTATACTCCTCAGCAAATCAGCTTGTCTAATAAGGAGCCAGCATAACAGTTATTTCGCTTTGTTCAGATTTCTGTATTTCGTTACGAAGAGGGCGATGCGCTCCAGCGCCTTATGCAGGATTTCTTCGCTGTAAGCATAGGAGCAGCGGATATAGCCTTCGCCGCCGGCACCGAAGATGTTGCCGGGGATTACGAGAACTTCCTGCTCCTCCAGCAGCTTTTCAACAAATTCCATGCTGGAAAGGCCGGTTTCCTTGATGCAGGGGAAAACATAGAAGGCGCCTTCGGGCTCATACAGCGGCAAACCCATCTTGTGGAAGCCGTCAATCATAATCTGACGGCGGCGGCTGTATTCGGCAACCATATTGTCAACGTCCTGACGGCAGTATTTCAGTGCCGCAATCGCGCCGTACTGTGCTGTAACGTTGGGGCAGAGCACAACATACTGATGCAGGATGTTCATAGCGTTGATGATTGCTGCCGGTGCCATGATATAGCCAAGACGTAGGCCTGTCATAGCGTAGGCTTTGGAGAAGCCGTTGAAAATGATGGTGCGGTCGCGGAATTCTGGGAAGGAGGTGAACATGGTGTGCGTTTTGCCACCATAGGTAAGATGAGCATAAAGCTCGTCGCTGATGACAATCAGGTCATGCTTTACAGCCCAATCACCGATAGCCTTAATCTGCTCCTTGCTCATAATAGCGCCGGTCGGGTTATTGGGATAACCAAGCATAATAGCTTTGGTCTTGGGCGTAACAGCCTTTTCCAGATCTTCAATGGTGGGCACAAAGCCGTTTTCCTGATAAGTTTCTACGGAAACGGGCTTGCCGCCTGCCAGAATAACGCAGACCTTGTTGGCAACGTAACAGGGCTCGGGAAGAATAATTTCGTCACCGGGATGCATAATGGTAGTAATAGTGGTGTACAGTGCTTCGCTGACACCGACGGTTACCATGATTTCGGTTTTAGGATCGTATTTAACGCCGTAGTTTTTATGGATATCATCCGCAATTGCCTCGCGCAGCTCCAAAAGGCCGAGCGTAGGAGTGTAGCAGCTTTTGCCTTCGCAGATGCTGTTGATTTCGGCATCCTTGACAGCCTGCGGAATATCAAAATCGGGTTCGCCTACACTGAGAGGCACGATGTTGGGGTTAGCGGCCATAATATCAAGAAACTTTGCCAGACCGGAGGGAGGCAGTGCTTTAATAAAGGGAGAAACAGCAGCATCAAAATTATAGGACATAAAAAATACCACCTTTCATAAAAAGCTTGTCGATAAAGCGCCCTTGTCCAAACTGACACTTTTTCCACAATCTCTATCTGTTTACTATATTACTGTAGCAGATATTTTTGCCACTGACAAGGGAAAGCATAGTGTATACATTTTACGTGGCAGATTTAGCATTTTTCTGTATAAAATTTAACATATAATAACTAGATATAGCGTAAGCTACTTGCAAGACTTGTCAACAGATGCTATAATAAGAATAGCCAAAATAAGTATGACTTGTGAAAGAGTGGGTTTAAAGCCCGCTCTTTCCGCTTATTATGATGTTTCTGACGCATTTGCGGCAGAGGCAGGTGTTGGCCGCAAGGTTAATACAGAAAGAAAAACTTAATATGGAGGTGAAAATGATGCAGGCAAAAGAAGTTGAAGCACTGATTACCGCAATGGTAGACCCCCTTCTGCAGGATACCGGACTTACTCTGGTTGATGTAGAATATGTGCGTGAAAAGGACTGGTACCTACGGATTTTTCTCGATAAGCCTGGTGGAGTTGAAATTGATGACTGCCAGATGGTGAGCGAAAAGCTGACGGAGATTCTGGATGCAGAGGATCCTATTCCCGACAAATACTTTTTGGAGGTTTCTTCTCCGGGCATTGACCGTCCGCTGAAGAAGGACAAGGACTTTGAAGCTGCCTACGGCACCAAGGTTGACATTATGTTCTATACTCCGTGGGAGGGAATGAAAAATCTGACCGGTATTCTGGTAGCACATGATGACGAAGCTGTACAGGTTAAAAAGATTATTAAAGGCAAGGAATTCAAAAATCCTGACCGCATTGAACGTAGGCTGATTGCGAATATCAGACCGCATATAGACTTTTAATTTAAGAAATAGGAGGCTTATTAAGTGAACGCAGATTTTATCTCAGCAATCCAGGAATTAGGAAAGGAAAAGGGTATTGACCCCGAGCTTTTGTTCCAGGCTGTTGATGACGCTTTGGTTGCTGCTTACAAGAAGAACACCGGCACAAACCAGAATGTCCGTGTTGAAATGAATAAAGAAACCGGTGAAATCCATGTATATGCTCAGCGCACTGTAGTTGAAGGCGAGGCTGACGGCATTAACGAAATGACTCTGGAGGATGCTCAGGCAATCAACCCGCAGTATCTTGCAGGCGATATCGTAGAGGTTGAGGTTACTCCGAAAAACTTCGGCCGTATTGCTGCCCAAAACGCTAAGCAGTTTGTTGTACAGCGTATCCGTGAGGCAGAGCGCGGACAGGTATATGAACGCTTCCAAAGCCGTGCCAATGATATCGTTACCGGTATTATCGAGCGCATGGAAAACCAAAACGTTTATATCGATTTGGGCAAGGTTGAAGCCGTGCTGACTCCGAACGAGCAGATTCCCGGTGAAATCTACCAATACCATGAGCGTATGAAAACCTATATTGTTGAGGTTAAGCGCACCAACAAGGGACCGCAGATTATGGTTTCCCGTACTCATCCCGGCCTGCTGAAGCGCCTGTTTGAGCTGGAGGTTCCGGAAATCCATGACGGCGTTGTTGAAATCAAATCCGTTGCCCGCGAGCCCGGTATGCGCTCCAAGATTTCCGTATATACCGCTGACAGCAATGTTGATCCGGTAGGTGCCTGCGTAGGCCACAAGGGCATGCGCGTACAGACTATCGTTAACGAGCTGCGCGGTGAAAAGATTGATATTGTAAAATACAGTGAAGATCCGGCACAATATGTTGCCAATGCTCTGAGCCCGGCAAAGGTTGTCAAGACAAACGTTAACGAAGCAGACAAAATCTGCCGCGTTGTCGTACCTGATTACCAGCTGTCCCTGGCTATCGGCAAGGAAGGCCAAAATGCCCGCCTGGCTGCTAAGCTGACCGGCTGGAAAATTGATATTAAGAGCGAAACTCAGGCTGCCGAAGAGGCTGCTGTTGAGCCTGCTCCCGTGGAAGAAGCATGATGAAGGTTAAAAAAGTTCCGCAGCGTAAATGCTTAGGCTGCAATGAAATGAAGGATAAAAAGGCTCTGCTGCGCGTTGTACGTTCACCTGAGGGCGAGGTCAGCCTTGACCTCACCGGCAAGAAGAACGGACGCGGCGCATATGTCTGCCCCGATAAGGAATGCATTACCAAGGCCGTAAAGGAGAAACGTCTGGAGCGCGCTTTGGAGAGACCTATCGGCGAGGATGTACTCAAGCAGCTGCTGGAGGATTTCGAGCATGGCAGGCAATAATGTTGCTTTTGCTTTAGGGTTGGCGCAAAAAGCCGGCAAAACCGCTTCCGGTGATGTAGCTGTGCGTGCTGCCTTAAAAAGCGGCAAGGTCAAGGTACTTGTTTTGGCACAAGATGCTGCCCCTAATTCAAAAAAGGAAATTTATTTCCTGGCAGAGATGGCAGGCGTGCAGGTCATTGAGCTGTTGACGCGCAATGAGCTGGGCTATGCGATCGGCAAAGGACCTAGAATAGCTGTGGCTATTACCGATGCGAATTTTGCCAACATGCTGCTGAAAAAATAATGATTTAAATCACAGTTGTCTGCGCAGCTTGCGCGAGCTTCGCAGATGAATCTGCTTCTTATTATCTGGTCTGGAGGTGGATGAATGGGTAATAAAAGAATATATGAGGTTGCCAAGGATTATGGCAAACCGGTAAATGAGGTCATTGACCTGTTGAAGAAAAATAATATCGAAAAAACTAATTTTAGTGCAGCTGATGACAAGGCTATGTCTGTTATCCGTAAAGCATACGATAAAAAAACAGAACCGCCCAAACCGGCGAAGACGGAAAAACGTGATGTCAGCAAACCGGCTGCTCCTGCGCGTCCGCAGGATACAGCTAAAAGAAACGATAACAATATGAATAGGAATAACGGACAGAGGAATATGCAACAAAATCAGCAACAAAATCAACGCAATAACAACAACGCTCAACAAGGGCGTAACGAAAATCGTCAGGGTGGCCGCAACGAAGGCCGTCCGCAGCAAAACCGCGGTGGCCAGCAGGGCAACCGCCAAGGCGGCCGTAACGAAGGCCGTCCGCAAAACCGCAACGGTCAGCAGGGCGGTCAGGGCAACCGTCAGGGTAACCGCAACGGCCAACAACGCCAGGGCGGTATCTTTGTAGGTCCTAAGAGCCAGCAGGGCCCGAGCGTACATGGCGAAAGCCGTGCACAGGTTAGCGGTGGCCGCAGCGAAGGCCGCAGTAGCGGTCGCAGCGAAGGCGGTCGCGATAACCGTCAGGGCGGTCGCAACGCAGGCAAGAGCCGTAAGGACAACAAGCTGCAGATTAAGGGCAGCTACGCTACCCGCGAAAGCCGTCCGAACCGCAGCGCCGGCCATCAGATGCCGATAAACCGCGGCGGCAAGAAGCCCGCACCGAAGCAACAACAGGCTCCGGTAGAAATCGTTCGTCCGACCTACGTTGAAATCGGCGAATCCATCAATGTACAGGAATTTTCCAAGCTCATTAAGCGTGAGGTTAATGAAGTAATCAAGGCTCTGTTTATGCTGGGCGTAATGGTTACCATCAACCAGGATATCGATTTCGATACCGCACAGCTTATCGGCGACAACTTCGGCGTAGAAGTTGGCCAGAAGGCTCCGGAAGAGGATCCGACAGAGATTCCCGAGGTTGACGATCCGCCTGAAAAACGCGTTCCGCGTCCGCCGGTTATTACCGTTATGGGCCACGTTGACCATGGTAAAACCTCCTTGCTGGACGCTATCCGCAAAACCAACGTTACTTCCCGCGAGGCCGGCGGTATTACCCAGCACATCGGTGCTTATAAGGTAAACTACCAGGGCAAGCAGATTGTATTCCTGGATACCCCGGGCCATGAAGCTTTCACAGCTATGCGTGCCCGCGGCGCACAGGTAACCGACGTTGCAATTCTGGTTGTAGCAGCAGATGACGGTGTAATGCCGCAGACCATCGAGGCTATCAACCATGCTAAGGCCGCAAAGGTACCTATCATTGTAGCTATCAATAAAATCGACCGTCCGGGCGCAAATCCGGATCACGTTAAACAACAGCTGGCAGAGCATGAGCTCATTCCTGAGGATTGGGGCGGCGACACCATCATGGTACCGGTGTCCGCACATCAGAAAACCGGCATCAGCGACCTGCTCGAAATGATTCTGCTGGTTGCTGAAATGCAGGAATTGAAGGCTAACCCGAATCTGCCTGCTCACGGCACCATCATCGAGGCACAGCTGGATAAAGGCCGTGGCCCGGTTGCTACTGTCCTGGTACAACGCGGTACTCTGCATATCGGTGATACCATTATTGCCGGCACCTCCTATGGTAAGGTTCGTGCAATGATTAATGACCGTGGCGAAAAAGTTAAGAAGGCTCTGCCTTCTACCCCTGTAGAGGTACTGGGCCTGAACGATGTACCGGCTGCCGGCGATATTCTGGACAGCACCGATGAAAAGACTGCCCGCGGCGTTGCCGAAAAACGTATCGCTAAGAAGAAGGAAGAGGAAATCAAGCTGAACTCCAAGGTTTCTCTGGATGACCTGTTCCAACGCATTAAAGAAGGCGAAATCAAAGAGCTGAACATCGTTGTTAAGGCTGACGTTCAGGGTACCATCGAAGCATTGAAGGCATCCCTTGAGAAAATCAAAAACGATGAGGTTAAGGTTGCCGTTGTCCATGCAGGCGTAGGCGCTATCACCGAGTCCGACGTAATGCTGGCATCCGCTGCCAACGCACTGATTATCGGCTTTAACGTTCGTCCTGACGCTAACGCGCGTAAGGCTGCCGAAACCGAGAAGGTTGACGTACGCACCTACCGTGTAATTTACGACGCACTCAACGACGTTGAGGCTGCTATCAAGGGTATGCTTGCTCCTAAATTCAAAGAGGTTATTCAAGGCCGCGTAGAAATCCGTCAGCTGATTACTATTTCCAAGCTGAAGATTGCCGGCTGCTATGTAGTTGAAGGCAAGGTTACCAACAGCTCCAAGGTTCGTGTTGTCCGTGACGGCATCGTAGTTCACGAAGGCGTTATCGAATCTCTGCGCCGCTTCAAGGACGATGTGAAGGAAGTTGCCCAAGGCTTTGAATGTGGTATCACTTTAGAGAAATTCAGCGACCTTAAAGAGGGCGATATCTTTGAAGTATACGACATGGAAGAAATCGCAGTAGAATAGTCTGCCGTATAAGGCACATTGCGCAGGAATGCCGGCCGCAAAAGCCGCATTCCCCGCAGCTGCTGCCTGTACGTCAGTCTGTATCTATATATAGAGGAAAAGAAAATGGCAAGACTTAGAGTAGAAAAAGTACAGGAGGCCATCAAGCACGAAATCAGCAAAATGCTGCTGCATGATGTCAAGGATCCGCGTATTCAGTTTGTTAGCGTAACCGGCGTGGAGCTGACAGATGATATGAGCTATGCCAAGATTTTCATCAGCATGTATGGTCCCAAGGATAAACAGGATGAAACCTGGAAGGCTCTGAACAAGGCATTAGGCTTTATGCGTACGGAAATCGCCAAACGTATCCGCCTGCGCTTTGCACCGACCCTGATTCTGCAGAAGGATACCTCCGCAGAATACAGTGCGCATATTCAGAGCATCTTAGATAAGATTAAGCAGGAAGAAAAGCCTGCAGCCGAGGAAGCAGAGCATGAGTAAGGAGCTTAGTCTGCAGGAAACAGGCGCTATGCTGCTGGCGGCAGAAAAAATAGTGCTGTGCACCCATGTAAGCCCGGATGGTGACACCTTGGGCTCCACTTTGGGACTGGCACGCTTTTTGCTGGCACAGGGCAAGCAGGTTACTGTTTTCTGTGATGACGTTATCAATAAAAGCTTTAGCTTTATTCCCGGTATTGAATTGTGTGAACGCCCGGTAGAGGGCAGCAAGCTGCAGACGGATTTGCTGGTAGTTATTGATGCCAGCTCCTTTGACCGTATTGGTCTGGTGTCCGAGGTTGTAGAAGCAAAAATACTGCTGAACATCGACCACCATATTTCCAACGAACGCTTTGCCGAATATCTCTACTTGGATGCCAAGGCAGCAGCCGTGGGCGAGGTAATGTGCGATTTGTTCATGGCTATGCAATGGCCCTTTGATAAGGAAATTGCTACCTGCTTTTATACAGCAATCAGCACAGACTGCGGTTCGTTCCGCTATGCCAACACTACGCCGAAAACTATGCGTAATGCTGCCAAGCTGCTGGAATACGGCGTGCAGCCTAACGAAATCAGCGATGCACTGGACGTGCGTTCCCGTGATACGGTAGAGATGCTGGCCAAGGTACTGCCTTCGCTGACCTTCGCTTATGAAGGCAAAATTGCTTATCTCACAATTACCAACGATTTATATGACAAGGATGTCCAGACCGACAGCTTTGTGTCCTACCCGCGCTATATTGAGGGCGTTGACGTAGCTATTATGTTCAAGGCCGTTGAGCCGGCGGTAACGCGCGTGAGCATGCGCTCCAAGAGCGTTGACGTATCCGCTGTGGCTGTAGCCTTCGGCGGCGGCGGTCATCTGCGGGCAGCAGGCTGTACGATTTATGCACCGGTAGAGGAGGCTCGCACTCAGCTGCTGGAAGCATTGGGCAAATTGGTTTAATATGGACGCAATTTTTAATGTATTAAAACCACCACAGATGACATCGCACGATGTTATCGGCTTTTTGCGGCGCGTGCTTAACACAAAGAAAATCGGACATGGGGGAACTCTTGACCCTGACGCGGCAGGAGTTCTTCCTGTTTTTGCGGGCAGTGCGACCCGTTTGCTGGAGTTCGCTGTGGAAGGCCGCAAGGAATATATTGCCGAATTTACGCTGGGTGCGCAGACAGTTACCGGCGATGACAGCGGTGAGGTTGTCAAAACGATGCCTGTGCCTGCATTCGGCAAACAGGAGCTAGAAGCGGTGCTGGCGCAATTTACCGGCAAGCAGCTGCAGCTGCCGCCGATGTATTCGGCAATCAAAATCAACGGCAAAAAGCTGTATCAGCTGGCACGTCAGGGCGTAGAGGTGGAACGCACCGCACGTCCGATTGAGATCTATAAGCTGGAGCTTCTGCATTATACGGCAAACAGCTTTACTGTGCGCGTGGCCTGCTCCAAGGGTACCTATATCCGCGTTCTGGGCGAGGACCTGGCGACGGCGCTGGGAACCTGCGGTACGATGAGCTTTTTGCTGCGCACGCAGGTGGGAGCCTACACGATTGACAAGGCCTGCACGCTGCAGGAAATCGCGGAGAATCCCGAAGCCTGTGCCGCAGAGCCGCTGACTGCCGTTGCCGAGCTGCCTAAGCTCAAGGTGAACGCGCGTCAGGCGGCGCGTATCACTAACGGTGTACGCACCACGGTGGCGCAGACTGCCGACGGCAGATACGTACTGCTGGGGCCGGGGGATGAATTCTTAGGCATCGTCCGCTGTGAGCAGGAGCGCCTGCAGGCAGAAAAAATCTTAGAGCATTACCCGATGCCAGAGGAATAAGCATGGAGATTATTACTTCTTTAGAACAACTGCATAAATTTTCCGCTCCCTGTGTGGTAGCATTGGGTACCTTTGACGGCCTGCATCGCGGTCATCTTGATGTAATTGAAACCGCAAGGGAGAAGGCGCGTGAATGTAATTCGCAGCTGGCGGTATTTACCTTCAGCAACCATCCCTTTGAATGGATTCGTCCGGGCATGGTGCCGTCGGCGCTGATAACAGGTGCGCAAAAGCAGGAGCTTTTGCAGCAGCTTGGCGTGGATGTGCTGGTGGACATTCCCTTTAATCAGCAGGTAGCAGATCTTTCGCCGCAGGAGTTTTTGCAGCGACTGCAGCAGCTTGATTACAGCTGTCTGGTAGTCGGTGCCAACTTCACCTACGGCTGCCGCGGACAGGGAACTGTCTATACGCTGGCTGCTTCTGCCAATGCCATGGGCTTTGAGCTGATTGTGCGCGAGCTGGTAAGCGAGGGTGCAACCGTTATCAGCAGCACCGCTATCCGTCATCTGATTGCTGCCGGTGAGGTAGCAGAGGCAGCAGCAATGCTGGGGCGCAGCTACAGCATCAGTGGCACGGTGGCGCACGGCAACGAGCGTGGCAGACTGCTTGGTTATCCTACGGCCAATATTGAGCTGGAGGATGCACATGTTGCGGTTCCTCTGGGGGGAGTTTACGCTGTGCGGGTGATTGTCAACGGCAAAAACTATCACGGCATGGCCAATATTGGTTACAATCCGACCTTTGGCGATGTTGCCCAACCGCGTCTGGAAACGAATATCTTTGATTTTACCGGTGACCTTTACGGTAAGCAGCTCACAGTGCATTTTGAGCAGCGCATCCGCGGTGAAGTAAAATTTGCCGGCATTGAGCAGCTCAAGCAGCAGCTGGCACAGGATAAGCATGACTGCGAAGCGGCATTGCGGTAAATTAAAGCTGTTTGTATAAAAATCTTTACAAAATACTTGCTATACAGTGGCAAGATATGGTATACTATCATAGTATTTGAACCAAGGCCTGGCAGTTCGATTCTCCAACGGCTGCTACGCTTATGGCAATTTGAAATTTTAGGAGGAAACAAACAATGTTAACTAGCGAAGCTAAACAAGCAGTAATTCTGGCAAACGCACGTCATGAAGGTGACACCGGTTCTTCTGAGGTACAAATCGCAGTTCTGACCGAACGCATCAAATATTTGACCGAGCATCTGAAAGAGCACAAAAAAGATCATCATTCCCGTCGTGGCCTGCTGAAACTGGTAGGTAAACGTCGTGGCCTGCTGAACTACCTGGCTAGCAAAGACATCGAGCGCTATCGTGCAATCATTGCTAAACTGGGTATCCGTAAATAATCCGGTTTATGCTGAAAAGTCCGTCCGCAAGGACGGACTTTTTTTATGTGGCTTTAGTCCGTGGAGCGCTATCGAGATTCTTTTCAAAGAAATGAGAGAGTGCTTCACACAGAACCACCCGCTATGCGGGTACGCATTGCTTGTTATACAAAAAAAGGTCATTCCGATATACAATAGTAAGTGTTCAAGTCACTATTGCAAAGAAAGGAATGACGTATTAATGGCAAATAAAACTAACGAATTATCGCATTCAAAATGGGTATGCAAATATCATATAGTCTTTACACCTAAGTATAGACGAAAAATCATTTATAATCAATACCGTGAGGATTTAATAGAAATTTTTAAACGGTTATGTTCGTACAAGGGTGTAGAAATTATCGAAGTCATATGATGCCTGATTAGAGAGTATTATTTGAAAAGGTACAAGAGATAGCCATAGCCTTCGGCTTCCATCTGTTCGTAGGGGATAAAGCGCAGGGAAGCACTGTTGATGCAGTAACGTACACCGTTGGGTGATTCGCGGTCACCGGTGAAAACATGGCCCAAATGCGAATCACCGCTGCGGCTGCGCACTTCGGTGCGTACCATACCATAGCTTGTATCCTTGCGTTCGACTAGCAAAGGTGCTTCAATAGGCTTGGTAAAGGCGGGCCAGCAGCAGCTGCTCTGATATTTGTCGGTTGAAGAAAAGAGCGGTTCGCCGGTTACGATATCAACATAGATGCCTTTGGCAAATTTATCCCAGAATTCGTTGTGGAACGGTCGTTCGGTACCGTTTTGCTGTGTTACCTGAAATTGTTCTGCGGTAAGCTTATCGCGTATAGTTTCGGCAGCAGGTTTTTTGTAGGCACCGGCATCAATTTTCAAACTGCTGAGCAGTTTGATTTTGGCAGGCGATATGTGGCAGTATCCGCCCGGATTTTTATCAAGATAGTTCTGATGATATTCTTCTGCCGGATAATAGTTTTTCAGTGGTCCGACTTCGACTGCAAATACCTTATGACGACCGCGTTCCAGTTCCACGATACGTTCTACGACAGCCTGCACTTGTGTATTGGTATAGTAGATGCCAGTCTGATACTGTGTTCCGGTATCATTACCCTGTTTGTTGAGGACTGTTGGGTCAATAACGTAAAAATATGCCAAGAGCAGATGGTCAAGACTTACCTTTGCCGGATCGTATTCAACACGCACGGTTTCGCGAAAACCGGTTTTCCCGCCCAAGATTGTCTGATACTTGGCATCTGCTTTGCCTGTGCCGTTGGCATAACCGCTTTGGGCATCGATTACGCCAGGTATGGATTGCATCAGTTTTTCCAACCCCCAGAAGCAGTCTCCTGCAAGATAGATAACGTTTTCTTTTTCTTGGGAAAAATCCATAATTGTGACCTCCTTGACCTTGGGGATTAGTTGTTGTTTAGCAGATTGTTGTATACGTGTGTTGGCAAAGCAGCTGGTAATTAAAAGCAACATTCCTGCGAGAATAATGACAGATTTTTTTTTAGCATGACGGCACGCTCCTTCCTGTATCGTGGGGTGAGTGGCTGAGAACTGCTTATATCTTTAAGATAGCAGAAAATAATATTCTATGTCAATGGATAATCATGATTACTCAATGAAAACTATTTGTCCTTTTTGTAAATAAGAATAAGGCGGATATCAATGACAGGAGTGTCAGCATTGAGAAAATTTTATCTATGAGGAAATTAATCAGCAGCGTCTGTTAAATGCAAGAAGATCATAGGTAAATATTGCCAGATACTTAATTTTATAAAGAAAACAGAGCATAAAAAATCTCTGCCAAGGTGCTTGCAAACACCGTAAGCAGAGATTTTGATTTTGGGATATTGGAATAATATGCGGCTTTATTTATTTTTCGTCGTCAAATTTTTCGGGGAAGAAAATGCGCAGTGTTTTTTCATCAGCTGTCTTGCCGAAGCTGTTGCCGATGAAGAAGCACAGCAAGGAAAGACCGATGCCAAGCACAATCTGATGCAGATCGAGCACCTTAATTTTGAAGACCATAGCCAGGCAGTAGATGATAACGCCGCCGCCCATGGCTGCAATAGCGCCGTATTTGTTGGCCTTGGGCCAGAAAAGACCGAAAATCAGTACCCAGAAGAAGGCTGTTTCCAGGCCGCCGAAGGCAAACATATTAATCTGCCAGATAACGCTTGGCGGTTTTATGGCAATGGCATAAACCAAAAGGCCGAGAATAATTGTCACGCCCAGGCTGTAGAGGCGAATCTGATTATTGCTGAGCTGTTCTTCGCGCTTGCCCTTGATGTTCATGTAAACGTCCTTAACGATAGAGGAGGACGAGGAAAGCAGCAGCGAGGATACGGTGGAAATGGTTGCTGCAATCGGTCCGATGATAATGACGCCGGCCCAGAAGGGAGTGAGGCTTTGCACGATGGCGATAGGCATGATGTTATCAACGCTGTTGCCGTAGGCTGTAATAGGTCCGGTAAGAATACCTTTGCTGATGACACCGATCCAGGTTGCGACAAGCGTCATAGCGCCTATGACAATGGTGCCAATAATCATAGCATTGTGCAACGCCTTGGTATCCTTGTAGCTGATGCCGCGGACAACAGATTGCGGCAGCGACAGCGTACAGATACCGACGAGCAGCCATTGGCTGATATACAGAGAAATCGGCATTTTGCCGCGGGAAAGCGGCTCCAGCATATCGGGGTGCTGCGTGCTGATGTAGCTCATGATTTTGTTGAAGCCGCCGCCTGTGTGCATCATGCCGCCCATGAGGATGCACAGGCCGACGATCATGGCGATGGCGCAGCAGGCGTCGGTAACGGCAACGCCCTTAAAGCCGCCGATAGTGGTGTAGATGACAACAATTAGGCCGAACATCGTGAGGCCGGTGAGGTAAGAAAAGCCGGTTACTGCTTCGAAGAGCTTGGCAGCGCCGACGAACTGTGCCACCATAGTGGCGCAGAAGAAGGCGACAATAACAACGGCGGCCATGTTCGCCAGAAAGTCTGAATGATAGCGGGCACGCAGTACGTCAATGACGGTTACGGCGTCAATTTCGCGCGCGATGAGGGCAATTTTTTTGCCGAACACGCCCAAGACGAGGAAGATAACGACTACCTGTACGATGGCCATGTACAGCCAGCCGTAGCCGATAACCCAGGCTACGCCCGGACCGCCGACGAAGGTGCTTACGCTGCTGTAGGTGGCAGCGGTGGTCATAGCCAGCACAAAGCCGCCGAGAGTACGGCCGCCGATGAAGTAATCCTTGGCGAAATCCTTTTGCCTGTTTTCTTTTGACGTGCGCTGGATATAGGCGCTGATGCTCAACAGAATCAGCAGGAAGGCCAGTGCGGGTAAAATGTTTACAATACTACTCATGCTGTTTATCCTCCGTGCTGTCATCCAAATCAAAGTTGACAAATACCTTCTTAGTCAGGAAAACGGTAACAGCGATGGCAAAGAGCCAGGTGCCGACACAGCCGCCCCAAACCCAAAGAGGTGTATGCCAAAAGGTAATATCGCTGTCTGCGAGTCCAAAGCCTGTCAGGCACCAGAAGATGATGACGGCGATGGTGGCGATAACGGTAGCCAGAGCTTCACGGTTAGCCTGGCGGAATTTATCACTGCGCTTCATATAAACTGCTCCTTTCGTACAGACAATGCTGTCTGCTTACGTTAATAAATTTATTTTACCACAAAATATGCAGAAATACTTGCAAAATATGCTTAAGAGCATCATAAAATATCAGACGCCTGGTGTAATTTGACGGCTGTCTGTGTTATAATGTATCTTGGTGATTAATTTGAAGAAAACAATGTATAATTTAGCTACAATGTGGCTGACGCTGAGCGTCATTTTTTTCCTTTGTGAATATGTAACCGGTATGCTGCAGGTTGTTACCCTGGGCGGTCTGGTGGCAGGTTCCTTTATCGAAGGCGCTTTTATGTGCCTGGGCCTGAAGCTGATGCATGTTATTGTCGACAAGCAGTTTTTGCTGACAAGGCTGCAGGAGCTTGCGCAGCGCAGAAATGATTGCATAAAGGCTATGCTGGTGATGGCTGCCTTTTCCATGGAGGGTGCCGTAACCGTTTGCCGCATGCTGCCGGGTTATGACCTTAACTTTGGCATTATGCACGGTATTTTTCTTTTGCTGCTTTATCCGGCAGCCGCTATTGTGTTGGATAAATTGATGTTAAAGGAGCAGGTTGAGCATGGAAATTAAGTTGATTGCCAGCGATATGGATGATACACTTTTAAATAAGGACTGCCAAATTTCTCCGCGTAATGAGGCAGCTATCAGAAAGGCACTGGACGCAGGCAAGATTTTTTTGATTGCCACGGGCAGAATGTACGTTTCCGTGCGTCCCTATGCGCAAAAGCTGGGCCTTGATGTGCCGCTGGTTACCTATAACGGCGCTCTCGTTAAGGGCAGCCTGAGCGGTAAGGTTTATTACGAGCACAAGATGAAGCTGCCTACAGCCAACGAGGTACTGGCGTACTGCCGCGAGAAGGGCTATTACCTGCAGCTTTATGTGGGTGACAGTATTTTGATTAAGCAGGAGAATGACTGTTCCCGCATGTATACCAAAATCAGCGGTATTCAGACGACTGCTATCGGTGATGCACTGTATCATACGGATGAAGAACCGTACAAGATTCTGGTAATGACCAAGAGCGAGGAATTTGCCGATGTATGGCAGCAGTTCAAAGAGGATTTTGCCGGCAAGCTGGATGTTACCAGCTCCAAAGACAATTTCCTGGAGCTGATGGAGCCCGGTGTCAACAAATGGGAGGCGGTTAAGAGCGTAGCTGCAAGCTACGGCGTACAACCGCAGGAAATTATGTGCATCGGTGATTCTAATAACGATGTGAAGATGATTGCCAATGCCGGTATCGGCGTTGCTGTTGCCAATGCTAAGGACAGCGTGAAGCAGAATGCAAAAATCATTACGGCATCCAATAATGATGACGGTGTTGCTTTGGTAATCGAAAGCATTTTGACGCCACAGGCAGCGGAATAAAATGAGGGAGCGTGTTTAGTGCGCTCCCTTTTAATAATGTAGAGATAAGGTTGGTGACAGTAATGGCAGAGGAAAAATCTTTATTGGAATATGTGCGCAGGCAGGCGGAGCTAAATCAGCAGGATGATAAAAAGCAGCAGGCTCTGCAGGAAGCTCATGCACACGCTCACAACCATCCTAATAAGAAGAAAGTTGTCAACCGCCTGGCACGCATTGAAGGCCATGTGCGTTCTATCAAGACTATGGTAGATAACGACAGGGATTGCTCTGAGGTGCTGATTCAGATAGCTGCGGTGCGCAAGGCGCTGGATAATACGGCCAAGGTTATTTTGAAGGACCATCTGGAGCATTGCATTCTGCACGCTATCGAAAAGGGTGAGGGCAGCAAAAGTCTGGAAGATTTTGAAGCGGCTATTGACCAATATCTGCGCTAAAAAAAGACTGCACGTTAAGAACGTGCAGTCATGTTTGAGATTAGACCAAAGCTACTCTTTGCTGCAGCTTGGGAACGAAGAACAGTAAAAAGCTGCTGCGGGCAATATAGAAGATGAGGAAGGCCAGCCACAGGCCGATGTTGCCGTAAAGCGGGATAAGCGTAAAGTAGGCGGTAAGGTAACAGCCTGCGGTCAGCAGCATGGAGATGCAGATAGGCCTGGTGTAGAGCGCACCATTGAAGACGCCGTAGTAGACGATGCCAAGCGCGCTGATAAGCGGGAAGAAGGCTATGAACAAATCGTACTTTTGCGCTGTGGCAATGACGCTGTGCAGATTGGTGAAGCAGCCAAGAATGGCGTGACGACAGCAATAATAGCCGACAGTCTGCAGCAGGCCGAAGCCGATGGCCCAGATGAAGCTGATGCGCAGCGTATCATTGAGCATGGAGCGGTCATGCTCGCCGAAGGCAATGCCGGAATAGATGGCACCTGCCTGCGAAAGGCCGGTCAGAATATCACCCATGATGAATTGGATCTGGAAAAGAATAGAATTAGCGGCCAAAAGCTCGCCGCCGAAGGCTGAGCTTTGATGCATAAAGCTGTTGACCATGATAATCATGCAGAACATACGCACGGTGAGATGCGAACCGCATTGCAGCATCTGGCGGCAAGTGGGACCGGAAAAGATTTTTCGCAGCGGAACTGCTGTCAGCGGCAGGGGCTTATGCTTGGCATAAAAGTACAGAATAGCTAAAAAGCCGGTAATATTGGCGATGCAGGTGGCAGCAGCAACGCCGGTTACCTCATAATGCAATACAATGACAAAAAGCACGTCCAGCAGCAGGTTGATGATGTTGCTGGCAAGTGCGGTGAGCACAGCGATACGTACATGCAGCGTGCCGGCGAACCATCCCTGTGCAGTCTGGAAAACGAGCGTCAGCGGCATAATCCAAATGAGCATGCGATAATATTGCTCTAACATAGGCCTGGTTGCTGCGTCGGGATTGAAGAGCAGCAAAGCTGTCCGCCAGATAGGCTCCTGCAAAATGACGAGCAGCAGGCCGATGCCGAAGGCTGCAAGCACTCCGCGGATAAAAGCACCGGCAAGCAGCTTGCGATCATGCTGACCTAAGGCTTGTGCCGCAAAACCGCTGGTAGATATTTTCAGAAAGCCGAAAAGCCAATAGACTGTGCTGAAAATTACTGCGCCTAAAGAAACGGCGTTAATGTATGTATAATTCCCCAAATGCCCGACTACTGCAGTGTCGACAGCACCCATAAGCGAGGCCGCCATTGTAGAAAATGTAAAGGGAAGACTTGTTTTTATAAACTCCATATGAGATAATTTCATTGCTGCACCACATTCCTATTAAATTTCTTGCAAAACTATAATAACCCCCTATAGGGGATAATGTCAATAGGAATAGTTATCATTAATTTAGCTTTTTCCTGAAAAATTTACATAAAAGCTGTGTTTTTGTTCAAAAGAAGGGATATCTATGTCTATTCTGCCGATTTTCATACCGCATGCAGGCTGTCCGCATCAATGCGTTTTTTGTAACCAAAAGACAATTAGCGGACAGAAGCTGGCTGCTGTCGCAGGTGCCAAGGAGCAGCTTGCGCGTTGGCGCAGCTGGCTGCGTCCGAGCGTGGTCAACGAGGCGGCGTTTTACGGCGGCAGTTTTACCGGGCTGCCCCTGGAGCTGCAGGAGGAGCTTTTGGCGCTGACGGACGCATTGCTGGCCGAAGGCTTTATCGGTAGCGTGCGCCTTTCCACACGCCCGGACTATATAGATGAAGAACGATTGCAGCTTTTGCAG
Source organism: Phascolarctobacterium succinatutens YIT 12067 (assembly GCF_000188175.1). Lineage (GTDB taxonomy): Bacteria > Bacillota > Negativicutes > Acidaminococcales > Acidaminococcaceae > Phascolarctobacterium_A > Phascolarctobacterium_A succinatutens. Next base: position 54,859 of record NZ_GL830875.1, read on the forward strand.
TGTCATGGGGTGCGCTTGGTGGAGCTGGGCGTGCAGTCGCTTGATGACAGGGTGCTGGCGGCAGCGGAGCGCGGACACACGGCGGCGCAGGTGGCGCCGGCGGTGGCGCTTTTAAAACGCTTCGGCTTTCAAGTCGGCCTGCAGCTGATGGTGGGCATGCCCGAGCAAAGCTTTGACAGCGTGCAGGAAACAGTACGCAAAGCGATAGCAATGCAGCCTGACGTGGCACGCATCTATCCTTTATTAGTAATCAAGGGTACGCCGCTGGCTGCGGACTACGCGGCGGGGCGTTTTGTACCGCTGACGCAGGAGGAGGCCGTGACGCAGGCAGCCTGGGTTTACCGCGAACTGACGGAAGCAGGCGTGAATGTTATCCGCATCGGCCTGCAGCCTGACGATGAGCTGTGCACGCCGGGGAATATCCTTGCAGGACCGTTTCACCCGGCGATGGGTGAGCTGGTAAAAAGCAGAGTGCTGCGCACCGAAGTGACGTCAAAATTAGAAAAGTTGGCTGACTGCGGCGCTATTACTATATATTGCCCTGCACGCCTGGAATCGAAGCTGCGTGGGCAAAAAAGCTGTAACCTGCGCTATTGGGAGGAATACTTCCCGGGTCTTGCGCTGCAGATAATTCAAGATAAGGCAGATGAGATAAGAGTATGTCCACATGTAAATCCTTCGCACCGATAGCGGACGAGCAAAGCAGAATATTGATTCTCGGCTCTATGCCGGGGATAAAATCATTGGAGCAGCAGGAATATTACGCGCATCCGCAAAACCGCTTCTGGCGATTGCTGGCACTGCTTTTAAATGAGGATGTGCCGCAAAATTACGCGGTTAAGCAGGCTTTGCTGCATAAGCATCACTTGGCGCTGTGGGATACGCTGGGCTATTGCGAGCGTGACGGCAGCTTGGACAGCAGCATCAAAAACGAAGCGCCGAATGCTGTTGTCGAGCTTGTAAGCGAGCTGCCGCATTTGCAGGCGGTAGTGTGCAACGGAGGCAAGGCGGCTGCAGCCTTTAAAAAATATTTTGCCAAAAAACTGCCTGAGCGGGTGCAGGTTTTCTATTTGCCGTCCACAAGTCCTGCCAACGCGCGCCTGCGTCTTGAAGGTTTGGCTGAGCGCTGGCGGGTTATTTTGCAATTTTTAACATAAGAGAAGTTCTTCATGGTGTAAAAAAACAGCATTTTATGATACAATAAAAAGATATAATAACTGACTTAGAGAAAATGGGTGATTTCTAGTGCGTTTAAAGTCCTTTTCAACCTATGGCTTTAAATCCTTTGCTGATAAAACTGAATTGACCTTTGACAAGGGAATTACTGCTGTTGTCGGACCGAACGGTTCGGGCAAGAGCAATATTTCGGATGCCATCCGTTGGGTGTTGGGCGAGCAGAGCGCCAAGTATCTGCGTGGCAGCAAAATGGAGGATGTTATCTTCTCCGGCAGCGGCAAGCGCAGAGCGTTGGGCGTAGCAGAGGTCACCGTTGATTTTGATAACAGCGACAGAACACTGCCGCTCGATTTTGAGCAGGTAAGCCTGACGCGCCGCATTTTCCGCAGCGGCGAAAGCGAATATGCGATTAATAAGAAAAGCTGCCGCCTGAAGGATATAATCGACCTGATGGCGGATACCGGTCTTGGTAAGGGCTCCATGTCCATTATCGGCCAGAATAAAATTGATGAGGTTTTAAACAGCCGTCCCGAGGACAGACGCAGTCTGTTTGAAGAAGCGGCAGGTATTGCCAAGTACCGTCTGCGCAAAAAGGATGCGGTGCGCAAGCTGGATGATACGGCCAATAACCTTACGCGTATCAACGATATCCGCAGTGAGGTGGATGCGCAGGTAGAGCCTTTGGCGCAGGCAGCAGCCAAAACGCAGCAGTTCAACGAGCTGAGCGAGGCGTTGCGCCGTTGCCGTTTATCCGTGCTTTTGCGTCGTTTGGATGCGCTGGAGGAAACAGGCAATGAGCTGCAGGCGAAAAAAGAAGCGGCGGCAAGTGCTTATTCCGAGCAGGCAGCGAAGGTCGGCAGCATGCAGGCCGAGGCCGTACAGGTACAGCAGGAGCTGGATAAGCTGGCCGAGGCTTATAATAAATTACAGGATGATATCAAAAACCGCGAAACTGCTTTGGAAAAGCTGCGCGGTGACCAAAAGGTTTTGGATGAACGTGTCAGCCAGAACGAAAAGGCCAGCGAACGCTTAGTGCAGCGCAATGAGCGTTTGGAGCAGCAGGTGCGCGAGCAGGAAGCGAGAATGCAGGAGCTGGCAACAGAGTTTGATGCTGTCGAAAAAAGACATGCTGTGGCCGATGGCGCTGTGAAGCATCTGCAGGCGCAGCGTGACGAGCAGAGCGCTAAGCTGGAAGAGGCGAAGCGCAATGATGAGCAGGCGCAGTCACAGTTCTTCAGCGGCATGCAGGAGCTGATTAAGCTCCGCAACGAGCTGCATAATCTGGAACAGGAGCAGGAGCAGCGCGCACGTCGCCGCGAGGCTTTGAAGAAAAGTATAGAAGAAGCCGAGGCGGCGGACCGTCAGGCACAGGAGCAGTACAGCAGCCTGTTGGAGCAGCAGTCGCAGTGCGCTCACGGTATGGAGCTGGTGCGCAAAAAGGGCGAGGAGCTGCGCAGTGCCTATGATGCAGGTCAAAAGGAGCTGCAGGCTGTACGCAGCAGTCAGCAGCAGTGCCAGCGTCGGCTGACGGCGGCCGAAACACGCGAGCAGAGCTTAAAGCGTCTGCAGCAGAGCTACGAGGGTTTCAGCTATGGCATCAAAGCGGTGCTGAAGGCGCAGGAGCCTTGGCGTGAGCAGGTTGTAGGCGTGGCAGCGGAGCTGTTGCAGGTAGAAGATAAATATGTCGCTGCTATCGAAACAGCGTTGGGCGAGGGTGCGCAGAACCTGGTGATGCGCTCTGCCAATGCGGCGAAGGAAGCAATTGCTTATTTGAAGCGTTCCAATAGCGGACGCGCAACCTTCCTGCCGCTGGATACCGTACAGCGTCGCGGCCCGAACCGCGAGGAGGAAGCACTGGCGAAGCTGCCGGGAATTCTTGGCTATGCGGTTGATTTAATCGGCTTCAAGCCCGAGGCGGAAAACGCTGTCCGCTTTTTGTTGGGCAGAGTGCTGATTGCCGAAAACATTGATGCTGCCTTGGCTGCAGCAAAGGCCGGACGCTACCGTCTGCGCGTAGTTACGCTTGACGGCGATGTGGTAAACGCCGGCGGCAGCATGAGCGGCGGCAGTAAAAAGCATAAGGAAGGCTATTTGAGCCGTAATGTAGAAATTGCTCAGGCGGCAGCACAGGTGAAGCAGCTGCATGCCGAGATGCTCAGCTGGCAGGAAAAGCTGGAGGAGCTGGAAGAAACCGAAGGCAAGCAAAAGGAGCAGCTGCAGCAATTGGCAGCAGAGCTGCGTCAGCAGCAGCTTAAGGCCGACAGGCTCAAGCTCAATCTGGAGCAGGTACAGCAACAGAAAACGCGCGACAATGAGCGCCTGCTGCTGCTTTTGGATGATCGCAGCAATATCACTGCGGCCTATATGGCAAACCGTGATAAGGTTAAGGAGCTGCGCGCGGCAGTTGCCGAGCGTGAAGGACAGGATACCGAGGCCAAGGAGCTGTTGGATAACCTGAAGAAGGAAATCGCCAAATACGGCAGTGCGGTTACTGCATTGGATAACCAGCTGCAGGATGCCAAAATTACGCTGCAGACCTCTGCCGTACGCACGCAGGATATCAGCAAGGCTATGCACAGCCTTGACCAGGATACACTGCGGCTGCAGGAGGAAATTGCTGCCAACCAAAAAGAGCAGGAGCGCAGACAGCAGGAAATTGCCGACTGTGGTGTGCAAAAGCAACGCCTGCAGCAGCAAAGCGATGAGCTGTTGGCACAACTGCAGCAGATTCTGGGCGGTAAGGATGACTTTGCTCAGAAGCGCGGCAGCCTGCTTGATAAACAGCAGGATATTGAAAAAGAGATTGCCGGACTGCGCAAGCAGGTGAATGACAGTGAAGCACAGCTGAAGCAGACAGAGCTGGACTTGGCACGGCACGAAAGCAACTGCGGCCATATTCGTGAGCAGCTGCAGCAGGATTATCAGCTGGATGAGGCGGCGGCGCGCGGTCAGGATTTTGCCGAGCTGCAGGCCATGGATCTGGCGGCGCTGCAAAAACAGGAAAGCTGTCTGACACTGCAGATTGCAGACCTGGGACCGATTAATGCGGCGGCGATTGAAGAATATAACGCAGTGAAGGAGCGCAGCGAATTCCTGTGTAAGCAATATAATGATTTGTGTATAGCAAAGGAAAATCTGGAGGCTGTTATCGCAGAAATCAACAGCGGTATGACCAAACGCTTCAAGGAGGCCTTTGCCAAAATCAACGAATACTTTGCGCAATGCTATGTCAAGATATTTGGCGGCGGTACGGCGGTGCTGCGTCTCACAGAGCCGGATAATCTGCTGGATTCCGGTATTGATATCGATGTCCAACCACCCGGCAAAAAGCTGCAGAGCCTGTATCTGATGAGCGGCGGCGAAAGAGCGCTGACGGTTATCGCACTGCTCTTTGCTCTTTTGAGCTATCAGCCTTCGCCGTTCTGCATTCTGGACGAAATTGACGCGCCTTTGGATGATGCCAACATTCAGCGTTTTGCCGATTTCCTGCGGGATTATGCAGGAAACACGCAGTTTATCGTGATTACACACCGCAAGGGAACGATGGAATGCGCTGATATCATGTATGGCGTAACTATGGAAGAATCCGGTGTTTCTAAACTATTATCCGTAAAAATAAATGCAAAGGAGAATGAATAATGGGATTTTTTGAGCGTTTAAAGGAAGGCCTTTCTAAAACAAGACGCAATTTTACTGACCGCATTCAGGAGCTTGTAGGCCTGTCTGCTGCGATTGACGATGATTTTCTCGATGAGCTGGAAATGATTCTGCTGTCTGCGGACGTAGGCGTAAAAACTACCGAAAAGCTGATCGACGCAGTGCGTAAAGCAGCGAAGAAGAAAGAAATCAGCGGTACCGAGGATGTTATACCTTTCTTGAAAAAATATATGGCAGAAATGCTGGCAGACAGCGGCCAACGTACACGTATCGGTGCCAAGCCGACGGTTATTCTTGTTGTTGGCGTTAACGGTGTAGGCAAGACTACTACTATCGGCAAGCTGGCAAATTACTTCACTTTGTTCAAATACAAGGTTGTTCTGGCAGCAGGCGATACCTTCCGCGCTGCGGCAGGCGAGCAGCTGCAAATTTGGGGCGAGCGTGCGCATTGCGACGTTATCCGCCATGCAGAAGGTGCTGATCCGGCGGCAGTTGTCTTTGACGCTATGAAGGCAGCGATTGCGCGTAAGGCAGATATCCTCTTTATTGATACTGCAGGACGCTTGCATAACAAGGCTAACCTGATGAACGAGCTGGAAAAAATTCACCGCATTATTAAGCGCGAAATTCCTGAAGCTCCGCACGAAACCTTCCTGGTTCTGGATGCTACTACCGGTCAGAACGCAATCAATCAGGCTAAGGTGTTTATGGAAACCGCCAAGGTTACCGGCGTTGTACTCACAAAGCTGGACGGCACTGCTAAGGGCGGTGTGGTTGTGGCAATTAAGGAAGAGCTGGGACTGCCGGTTAAATGGATTGGCGTAGGCGAAGGCATTATGGACTTCCGCCCCTTTGAGCCGGATAAGTTTGTCGAAGCACTTTTTGACAGCGGTAAATAAGATGCTCTTGCAGCTGACAGGCGTTGAGTCCTGTTGTTTATATGAAGATATTTGAAAATCTCCCGACAGCTGTGTTTGGCAGCGTTCGGGAAATTTTTTGTGCGGGCAGAAAAAAAGCCGTGTGCGGAAGCACACGGCGGTGGTAGGAGGGGCTAGGATCATTCTTGCTTCTCTACATGCATATCATGCTTTAGCTTTTCTATATCATCAATAGACAAACCGGAAAGTTCAACGATTTCTTGCGGAGAATAGGAACCTTTAGCCAGCATGAGTTTAGCTACTCTGAGTTTTTCTTCGGCTATACCTTCGGATTTTCCTTCAGTTCTACCTTTAGCCTCACCTTCGGCAAGAGATTCTTCGCGAATATCCTTCATACGCATTTCATAAGTCATATAGGAATCCCTCACGTTCTTATCAAGCTTGTTCAGCCTTAATTTTTTCAACCTGCTCAACAGAAAGCGAAGTACCTTTAGCGACATCTTGTACTGACAAACCCATCCTTAAAAGACGCTTAGCAGTAGCAAGTTTTTCTTCGGCTATACCTTCAGCTTTACCTTCAACTCTACCTTTAGCTTCACCTTCGGCAAGAGTATCCTTTATACGCATTTCGTAAGTCATATAGGAATCCCTCACTTTCTTATCATTCTTGATTTCCGTAATCGTATCGGCAACCTCACGGGTGAAGTTGCTGGTAACTGTATTGTTGTTGATGTAGTCAAACAGGCTTTGAATATCCGGCGATACATCGCCCTTAGTGCCTAATGTGTTAAGAAACATAATAGCAGCTTCATCTGCTAATTCAATCTCCATGTTTTCCATGCAACGTCTTTTAAAAGTATAAATACGCTGGGAATCCTCAAAGAAGTCAAACAGGCAGAAGAAGATGATATAAGTGGGAGAAAGCTCGTCATAATCTTGTCCCTTTTGCAGCATATCTGTATCCAACATGGCCTGGTAGTAGCGAGTGCGCTTGGGAAGTTGAAATTTACCAGTACTGCTGACAGGATTTTTGACCTGCATTTCGAGATTATAGTGCGTATTGGTGTCATCAGCAATTCTGACGTCCAGGCGAATACCATGGCTGTCGGGATAAACATCAAGTGTCTGTTCTGCTTCAAGATAGGTGATATCTGCAATTTTGGTGTGTAAAAGCTCCTCCAGAATATGCTTGCAGATGCGCTTTCTGAGCATAACGTGCTTGAACAGAAAATCGTTGGCAAGAGTGAGTTTGTCAAGATTAGATACTTGCTTTTTCATATGTTTCCTCCTTTGATTATAGCATAAAGTTAGGCAAAAATATATAAGATGGCAGATGTAAAAAAAGCGCCTGCCGAAAGCTCGACAGGCGCCACTGGTCCGCACGACCAGGCAAGAGCTCCGCAAAATTGCGGTGGCTCATGCAACTAAGGTAATTATAACATAGAAAAAGAATAAAAACAATAGTTCGTAAAGCAAACATTTTTTGCAGATAAAAGCGCTCCCAGTTTTTGCAAAAAAGGCAACTACTAAGAATATCTTCTGCTTTTTTCTGTTTAATCGAATTACGATTCATGATATACTTATTATGATTTGCAATTTTGCTAGTGCTATAATTAAAGGTGAGGAAAACTTCAAAGCGTAACAAAATATTGTGATGCATGTGCTTTGAATAAATAATTATTAAGGAGAAGAACTTATGGTTATAAAATATGCAACTAAGGAAGATATTGCCGCGATTGCCGCAGTGGAGGCAGAATGCTTTCCGCCGGCGGAGGCAGCAACGGAAAAGGAGTTTGTTGACAGAGTGAAATATTACGGCAATCATTTCTGGCTTATGTATGAGGCTGAAAAGCTGATTGCCTTCGTGGACGGTTTTGTGACGGATGAGCCTGATTTGACGGATGAAATGTACGAGAAGGCAACGCTGCACGATGAAAACGGCGCGTGGCAGATGATTTTCGGTGTCAATACCATTCCTGCTTATCGCAAGCATGGCTATGCCGGTGAGCTGATTCACCGTGCGATTGAGGATGCCAGAAAACAGGGGAGAAAGGGCCTGGTGCTGACCTGCAAGGATAGGCTCGTTCATTATTATGCAAAATTCGGCTTTGCCGATGAGGGAGTGTCCGATAAATCTACGCATGGAAATGCTGTCTGGCATCAGATGAGGCTTACATTTTAATTAGGGAGCTTACAGGAATACTATAAGTTGCAATGTACATCATGGCAAAATGATTGCCTTATATCTGATGAAGAAAAGGTGTACGTCAAATAAATAAGCAGCTGCGCAAGCCAAAAGCCTGCGCATTTTTTTGCCTGCGGACTGCAAAGCGTTGCCAATGGCTTAGTAGGCAACGTGTCGACGGACAAAATTTGTCAGAAATGTGAAGAAAATAGTTTACGCTTTTTTGTATATGTGTTACAATATTTATGTTATAGAATTATGCGACTTTTTTGGATGTGATTGATATAATGCAAAAGGAATTGATTATGCGCTGTCTGCCTACAGCGTTCTGCCATGCTTCAACAGTATTGGCGCTGCCCGACGGCAGCCTGCTGTGCTGTTGGTTCGGCGGTACGCACGAGGGAGAAAGCGACGTGGGGATCTACATCAGCAGACGCACGGATGCAGGCTGGAGTGAGCCAAAGCTGCTGGTGAACGGGGCGGCGGCAAACTGGAATCCGGTGCTTTTTGCGGGCGCGGACGGAAGATTGCTGCTGTTTTACAAGCAGGGCCAGCAGATTGCCGATTGGCAGACGTGGCTGCTGCAGTCTACGGATAACGGCGAAACCTGGAGCGGACCGCAGGAGCTGGTGCCCGGTGATGTGAGCGGAGGACGCGGACCTGTACGCAATAAGCCGTTGCGCTTGGCGAGCGGACGCATTCTTGCCGGTGCGTCTACCGAACATGGTATATGGAAGGCCTTTGCAGATATCAGCGATGACGATGGCGCAAGCTGGCATAAATCCTCTGCAGTGCAGATTGAGGGACTGCAATATCAGACAGGCGAAAAGACTGCCGACAGTAATATTGCCGTAAGCCAGCAGTCCTTTTACGGACGCGGCGTAATCCAGCCGAGCCTGTGGCAGAGTGCGGACGGCAGCGTGCATATGCTGCTGCGCAGCAGCGAGGGCTTTGTCTATCGCAGCGATTCTGCGGATGACGGCGAAACCTGGTGCAGTGCCTACGCTTTGAGTCTGCCGAACAATAACAGCGGTCTTGACTTGGTGCGGACTGCCGGCGGTGTACTCTACTTGGTGTGCAATCCGGTGGCTGCCAACTGGGGTCAGCGTTCTCCCTTAAGTCTGTTCAAATCCACAGATGAGGGTGCGAGCTGGCAAAAGCTGTTTGACCTGGAAACAGAGCCTGCGGAATTTTCCTATCCGGCGATTATTGCTGACGGCGAGGACCTTATGCTCACCTATACTTATAAGCGTTGCAATATTGCTTGTGTAAGATTGAGCGCGGATGAACTTGTTACCCTTTAAATTTAAAATATAAGGAGATGTAAGACAATGAAGAAAATTTTAGTTGTGCTGATGGCTATGCTGACCATGGCTGTTATGCTTACCGGCTGCGGCGGCGACAGCAAAAAAGCAGCTTATCCTGCAGACGGAGATATTTCCGTAATTATTCCTAAGGCTCCGGGCGGCGGTACCGATATCTCTGCCAGAGGTCTGATTCAGTTCATGGAAAAAGAGCTGAAGGGCAGCAAATTTGTTCCCGTAAACAAACCCGATGGCGGCGGTGTAACCGGCATGGTAGAGCTGGCTAACGCTAAACCCGACGGCCATACTCTGGGCATGGTTACCGTTGAGCTGGCTATGTTCCCGCATCAGGGCAAATGTAAAAACACCTATAAGGATTATGCAGCTATCTGCGCTCCGATTGCAGCTCCGGCAGCTTTGATTGTGCCGAAGGATGCTCCTTATAATAATGTAGACGAATTCGTAGCCTTCGCTAAGGCAAACCCCGGCAAGGTGAAGATGGGTAACTCCGGTACCGGTGCTATTTGGCACATTGCCGCACTTTCCTTTGAAGAGGAATTTGGCGTACAATTCAAGCATGTACCATATCCGAAAGGATCCGCTGACATTGCTGCAGCTTTGGCAGGCAAGCACATCGACGCAACTCTGGCTGACCCGTCTGTATTCAAGAGCCAGGTAGACGCAGGCAACCTGAAGATTCTTGCTGTTATGGCTGATACCCGCAGCGCAATCTATCCGGATGTTCCGACCTTCAAAGAGCTGGGCCACAACATGACCGTTCGCGCTTGGGCAGCTCTGGTTGCTCCTAAGGATACTCCGAAAGAAAAGCTGGAAGCTCTGCGCGCTGCTGCTAAAAAGGTTTGCGAATCCAAGGAATTCAAGGATTATTTCATGAAACAGGGTATCGACCCGACCTGCATTATCGGTGCCGATGCTGATAAGATGATGGCTGAAGACCATGCAATGTATGAAAAATTCCTGAAGAAAGCAAAATAAAGTCGCCGTAAGGCGTAAATGAAAATGCCGACGCTGCAACTCGGAAGAGTTGCAGACGTCGGCGTTTTTTCGTTCTTATTTCACCTGTAATTCTCTTGACCATACTATTACTATATAGCTTATAATAACAATAAAAATCAAAGGAGGTTGATTATGTCGGAACATTTATGCACCTTGTCGACAGGAGATAAGGTTTATTTTTACGATAAAAGCATCGTTATTTTTTTTGAAGGAGCGCGCAAAATCTTAAGCACCTCACTTTATAACGGCGGCTACCATGATGATTACGCTGCCGTATATAATTATGATGCCAAGCAGGGAGCCGGCATGCCCTGCGAAATGCTGGCGGACACCTATGTGGAGCACATGCGCCTTGTATCCAAGCGCCTGGCGCTGGACCCGGACAAGGTGAGCGGCATGGGCACAGCGGCCAGCATGGAAAACGCCGTGGTAGAAACCATGAGCTTTAAGGAGCTTACCGTAACTGCCATCGTAACCGGCGGCATCGAAACAAACGGTGGGCGTGCAGGTGACCCTGCTGATTATTATAAGCCTATGCCTAAGCCGAAGTACGGAACAATTAACATTATGCTGCTGTTGGACTGCGATATGCCGGAAGGAGTAATGGCGCGCGCTCTGGTGACCTGTACCGAGGCTAAGACCGCTGCCATTCAGGAGCTGCTGGAGGGCAGCAAATACTCCAACGGTATTGCTACAGGCTCCGGCACGGATCAGACGATTATCATCGCCAACAGTGCGAGCGAGCTGTACATGGAGGGAGCAGGCAAGCACTCCAAGTTAGGCGAGCTTATCGGCAAGACCGTGAAGAACGCAGTAAAAAAAGCGCTGGCCAAGCAATCCGGCCTCACTCCCGCAAAGCAGCATGACGTGTTCCGCCGCCTCAAACGCTTTGACATCAAGACGGGCGATATGTGGCAGGCATACAGCGCGCAGGATGCTGCGGTAGTAAAGCCGGAATATCTGCTGGCAGCCGAAAGGCTGGCCAAGGAAGATATAATGCTGGTATATACTTCGCTCTATGTACACCTGCTAGACCAGCATTTGTGGGAGCTTATCAGCGCTAAAGAAATGCAGCTGGCAGGGCAGAAGCTGCTGCAGGCTATTGCAGAACAATATAATGTTGAAGCTGAGATTATAAATGAAGGCACTTTGCCTGCTATGCTGGCCTCCTGGCAGCAGCAGTTCAACAAAATTATCGCCCAACGCTTGCATCCGACTGCAAAAGAGAGCTAGTTTCAGGTGAGAAAAATATAAATATGTACTTGACCTTATAGCGGCAATATAGTGTATATTATGGTTGTAATCAAAGGAAGCGAGGTGAATAATATGCATCCGAAATTTGAAATTCCGACTGATCCGCACGGCAAGCATCGTTATGAAAGCGCTATGAAGCACGTAGAGGCTGCTAAAAAGGCAGGTAAATCCAGCGACGAAATCCATGCTATCTTCAAAAAGGTAATGGAGTTCAACCCGATGGACATTGAGTCCATTCCGCAGGATGAAGCACATGCTAAGTATCGCACTGCCATGGTGCATATGAAAAAAGCACTGGAAAGCGGTAAGAGCGCAGACGAAGCGCATGAGGTTTTCCGCAAAATCATGAATGGCGAGACCAGCGGTCACTGCCACCACAGCAAATAAGGCTGAAAGCAAAAGCATCGTAGGCTATTGAGGTAGCTTACGATGCTTTTTTGTATACAAAAAAGGCGCCTGCCGAAAGCTCGACAGGCGCCACTGGTCCCTATGACCAGGCATAAGCTCCGCAAAATTGCGGCTACTCATGCAACTAAGATAATTATAGCATAGGCAAAGAATAAAAACAATAGTTCGATGAAAAGAAAATGATATTGCGTAAAATAATTTATAAAAATTTTATAAAAGCAAGTCAAGATAGACAGATATTGTCCAATTTATATGGTAAGATTATATTAAAGCAGAAGTCAAAAAGCTTCGGCAATGCGAGAAGTTCGCAAAATGGCTTTTGTTTTACCCTGATATCTGTAATGCCGGGTATGATGGTATTCAAGATATCCTAATTATTGAAGGGAAGGTGTTTGAAAATGAGAACAACAGGAAAATTTGCGGCAGCAATCCTCAGCGCAATTATGATGGCTAATGGCTTGAGCCTGCCGATGGCTTATGCTGCGCCGTCAAGCCGGTATGTAAGTGTGGATGAAAAGTACGACCCGTTTGCAGAAGAAGAAATGCCTGCTAAAGAGGCAGATCCTTCGAAGCTGACCTTTAAGGAAAGACTTGCGCTGCAGAAAAAAGAGGAGCAGGCCGCTGCTCAAAAGGTGACAATTGCCAATGTTATGCCGGGACATATTTATATCCCTAAAAAAACTATGCTTAACGTTGAGCTTATCGAGCCTGCTAACTCTAAAACTCACAAGAAAAATCAGCAGGTGGAGTTCAAGACTACAGAAAACCTGATAATTAACGGTGTTGTAGTTATTCCTAAAGGTACTGTTGGCATGGGTTATGTATATGAAGTGCAGAAGGCAGGCGGCTTCGGCAGAAAGGGTGTACTGCGTATTGCAGGCAAGGAAATCAAGACGCTGAACAATGTCAGCGTTCCGTTGAGAAAAGGCCTCGAAGGCAAGGGCAAAACCGATGGCGGTGCTGTGGCTGTTGCTGCTGCGGTTAGCCTGGTGGGCGGTCTTTTTATGAAGGGCAGCAATATCAACTATCCGGCCGGTACTGATTTTCAGGTAGAGGTTAGGGATAATGTGGATTTGGGTGTAACTCCGGAGGAGCTGAAGGATGCTATGAATCCTGATATTCCGCATGGTCAGGAAATCGTTATTGAAGTTAAATAAGATATCTTAGCGAATTAAGGTTTTCGTGCTTTGGCGAATCTGCGCAGGCTGTGTGCTTGCGCAGATTTTTTGTTTATAAAAAAGCCGTGCGTGGGATCGCATGACGGGGGAAGTAGGGGGGATAATCAAGCTAATTCAGCCTTAATCTTTTCAACCTGCTCAACAGAAAGCGAAGTACCTTTAGCGACATCTTGCACAGATAAGCCAATGCTTAAAAGACGTTTGGCGGTAGCAAGTTTTTCTTCGGCTTCACCTTTAGCAAAACCAATAGCTTCGCCTTCAGCAAGAGATTCTTCACGAATATCCTTCATACGCATTTCGTAAGTCATAGATGAACGCAATGAATTCGGTCATTGGGAAAT
>NZ_GL830876.1 GCF_000188175.1 Phascolarctobacterium succinatutens YIT 12067
TGAAGTGGTAAACTTATTTTAGACACAGAGGGGGTATTTTTTGTACAGATAATATATAATGGAATACACCAATATATATATCACTGAACAAAGAATACTTCAGTCTAAACAGGAGGTTTACCATGAAATACACTAAACAAGAAAAATTAGACATTGGTCGACGAATATATGACAGTGAGATTACTCGCTATCAAGCTGCAGAGTTATATAAAATTTGCGAAGGTACAGCACGCACTTATATGCGTATGTACAGAGATGCAAATAACCTGCCTGCAAAAAATTGTAAACAACAAAAATGTAATATAATACGTCCCGATTCCCCAGCACTTTCTGCAAATACGGATGACTTTCAATCCATGACCAAGGAAGAATTAATTCGTGAATTGCTTAAAGCAAGAATTGCAGAAGCCAGATTAAAAAAAGGCTATGCGGTGAAAGGGGATGGTACAGTAATTCTATACGGCAAGAAGAATACCAAGTAGTATTAGAGCTTTCCGGAGAATTTCCAGTAAAACTTATATGCGAAACCATGAATATCCAGCGCAGTAGTTTCTATGCTTGGAAAAAGAAGCTTGCGCATCCTTCTACAAGAATGAAGAGCCTGCTTAGCAATATTTTACTTTTTAAAGAGTACCATGCTAAGTTTCCTTCTCATGGGTATCGTTGGCTTAACGCTAAGATTCGTTTGGATACTGGTCTTGTACTTTCAGATGCATATGCACATAAGTGCTGTAAAATCACTGGCATTAAGAGTCAAGCCAAGCATTATAAATACAAAAAGCCAGGAGATTCATACCGTGTTTTTCCTAATCTGCTTATGACAGAAATACAGATTGACGGACCACTGCAATGTATTGTAAGCGATATGACTGCTTTTTATGTAAAAGGGATCTATTATGAGCTAACATTGTATATGGATCTTTGGAATAATGAAATTGTAAGCCATTCTCTATCTTCCAAACGTGGTGACCGTATGACATATATTAGCGGTCTGGAGGATTTAATTGCTTTAAAGAAGCAGTATCCGGAATATGAAATGATCTTGCATTCAGACCAAGGATCTGTTTACACATCTAAGGCATTTAACGACTTGTTGCCAATGTATAGCATTACTCATTCCATGTCTCGTGCCGGAACACCTACCGACAATGCAGCAATGGAAGCGATTAATGGTTGGATAAAGGCAGAAATGTTTACCGATTTTCATGTAACAGGCGAAAGGCCTGTTGTAGATGAAGTAAAAGAATATATTCACTTCTTTAATGAACAGCGTCCAGCTTATTCGTTAAACTATCTGACGCCAACTCAATATCGCAAGTTGCATTACGAACGGATATCTGACTAACAGATAATTTTTTGTTGTATATTTTTTTATGATTTGTGTCTAAAATTTGTTGACTAGTGCA
>NZ_GL830877.1 GCF_000188175.1 Phascolarctobacterium succinatutens YIT 12067
TCGACCCGCACATTCGCTTTTTTCTAGGTTTAATGTTCAGTTTTCAAGGTTCACTCTGTTGCGTCTGTTCGCAACTTTGTTGTTTGTGTTTGTCGCTGTATCCCGGCGACTTGTATATAATACCACGTGGGCAAGGTAATGTCAACACCTTTTTTACAACTTTTTTAAGATTTTTTAGTGAAACACTTGGATTCGTGGACAAATAAAGTATCATGTATACACGCTTTGAAGCACCTGAAAAAACTTCAAAATTTCTATAAAAATCTACGAAAAATCGCTAAAAACACCTTGCAAAACTTCATTTTTCGGTAAAAATTTCTATAATCTTTTTTCGAAATTTCCTATCACCGATACATTTTCGTATTCAATAATAAAGATATTCGGATCACATTCTTCCAGTAAATGACGTAATTTCATCGACTCAACCTTAGAAACAACTGTCAAAAGCACATTGGTATCCTCACCGCTATAGGCACCTATGCCCTTAATTTTAGTTACACCACGATGTACAGCAGCAAAAATAACCTCTTCTACCAAATCTATTTTAGTAATTACAATCATCGTTACCGTAATACTTGGCAGATAAGCCTTATCCAGAACAACGGAAGTAATCACAGCAAAGAAGATGGAGTAGACTGCCGCAGCTACATCGTATAATAGAATACAGCTGCCAAAGACAAAGATATTAATAATATTGAAGACCTTACCTACACTCATATTGTGATACCGGTGCATCAGCAGCAGTCCCAGAATGCCCTCACCGCCGCCGCTGCCCTTGCTCATCAGCGTCATGCCGCATCCCAGTCCGCACAGGATACCGCCTGCCAGACAAGCCGTAATCGTATCGGGCAGATAATTATGTTCCGCAACAGGCACAAGGCTCAGCAATACGCTGTAGCTTGTAATGCAGACAGCAGATTTCACTAAAAAATCCTTGCCGAACTTACGTATAGCCAGCAACATCAGGGGTATATTCAGGAGAAAATAGATAATGCCGATATAGTTGTCGGTAACAAAGCTCAGCCCCATGACGTTTCTCATAAAATATCCCAACAGCTGTGCTATCCCTAAAAAGCCTCCATTATAAAGATTACATGGCAAAATGAACATATTAAAGCCGATGGAATATACCAGCGAGCCGCCTATAATCAGGCACAGGGACTTTAGGGAAAGAAATTGTTTCAGATAGGTAACAGCCTTCATGCTACAGCCTCCTTTGCCGACTGACGGGGAAGGGGGTTGATTAATAACTACTATATATAATAACCTAAAATTTTATGTTTGCGTATTAACCAAGTAAAAAAAGCACTTTTTTTATATCCAAATAAGTAAAATGCTAAAGTCTTTACAATTTTTTCTGCTTAGTTTTTGTAAATCAGATAAAATCGTCATAATTTCGCCATATACTGCCTTTATAATAAAAGCAACAAAGGTAAACAACCACTTTAAGAAAGAAGGTGCCAAATATGATGACAACATTAACCAAGTATATGAAGAAAACCACAGCAATTGCTATGGCTGCCATGGTGCTCTCTCTGCCGCTGGCAAGCGTAGCATCCGCTCACGAAAGGCACGATGCTCCGCCACCGCGTCATTCAGACCGCTATGACAGACACGACCGCTACGACAAGCATGATCGTTATGACAGACATGACCGCTATGACAAGCGTTATAAGAACGACAATTACGTAACGAAAAAGGACAGCAACAAAAAAGCTACCACCAGCTTCATCATCGGTGCTGTACTGGGTGCGGTAATTGCCAAAAACACCTGATTAACATCCTTCTTTTCATCCTCATCACTCATACACAAAAAGAGCTGCAGTTTTACACTACGCAGAGTAGTGCAACTGCAGCTCTTTCAATTTTTACTATATTATATGTAACAGAAGAATCCTCAGCTGATTACATATCACGGCTGGCGATAATATCTACACCAAGGCCGAGAATATCCTTAACTACAACGTCACCGGTTTTAATCGGAGCGGTAACCTTTACGCTACGCAGAAAGCGTGCGCAGTCCAGGATGCGTTCCTTCGGCAGTACGTTAGCGGATACTACAGGCAGCAAAGGCAGCATACCGCCTTCTACAGCAACGGTAGAGGTCAGCATACGCTTCGGAGCAGTAACTTCATCGTTAGCATATTTAGCGCCACGCGGGCAGGTGTTGCCGGTAACATTGGTAACTGCACCATTTTCAATGGTAACAGTCATCTCGCAGCCCATAGGGCACATAATGCAGTTCATAACACGAGTTTCAACAGCCATTTTATACCCTCCTTACAGCACCAGACCTACGGTAACTTCGTCACCGATCTGGGCAAATTTTGCAGCCGGAATTTCTACGGCAATCATTTCACTGGGCTTTGCTACGGGCAGAGGACGGCTCAGCAGAACGTTGTCGCCGCTCTTAACCTCCAGCTTAACTTTGCGGTGCGGTGCAGCAACACGCATGAACAGCTTAACCTTTTCGTCAGCAGGAATTTCTGCAGGCATGGTCAGCTTCTGCGGTACGCAGGTACGTACGCCGTCAATAGCCTTTACGGTTACGGTACGGTTCTCGGTAGCCATTTTCTCCTGAGCCTTCAGTGCAGCATATTTGCCTGCGATTTCAGCTTCTTCGGATACAAAGTCAACCAGGTCATGTACGTGTACTACGTTGCCGGCAGCAAAGAAACCGTCTAAGCTGGTTTCACGATGCTGGTCAACAACCGGACCGTTGGTCAGCGGGTTCATTTCCAGATCAAGGCCGCGGGACAGCTCGTTCTCAGGAATCAGACCTACAGACAGCAGTACGGTATCGCACTCGATATCAAATTCAGTACCCGGAATCGGAGTCATGCGCTCGTCAACCTTAGCAACGGTGATACCGGTTACGCGCTCTTCACCATGGATAGCAACGATGGTGTGGGAGAGGTACAGAGGAATATCATAGTCGTTCAGGCATTGAACGATATTACGGGTAAGACCGTTGGAGAAGGGGCAGATTTCCAGGCAAGCCTGAACCTTGCAGCCTTCCAGGCTCATACGGCGAGCCATAATCAGGCCGATGTCACCGCTGCCGAGGATAACGATTTTGTGACCCGGCAGATAGCCTTCCATATTAACCATACGCTGAGCAGCGCCGGCAGTGAAAACGCCTGCGGGACGCTCGCCCGGAATACGGATAGCGCCACGGGTACGCTCACGGCAGCCCATAGTCAGGATAACAGTTTTGCCTTCCAGCTTCAGCAAGCCTTTTTCCGGATTAACGGCAATAACGGTTTTATTGTTTTGTACATCTAATACCATGGTATCAACCAGGGTTTCGATTTCAGGTTTATCAGCAACGAGCTCGATGCAGCGATGTGCATAGCCGGGGCCGGTCAGCTCTTCCTTGAAGTGATGCAGACCGAAGCCATTGTGAATGCACTGTTGCAGGATACCGCCGAGTTCGCGGTCACGCTCGATAACAACGATTTTTTTAGCACCATTCTGCCATGCGCTGTAAGCAGCAGACAGACCGGCAGGGCCACCGCCAACAATAATTACATCATATAATTGGTTCATTATTATTCCTCCCCGCCATCTGCAGAATATTTTTCGTAGAACATATTGGAATCAGTACGTTCTTTTAATACTTCGGGAACAGAAATGTTCAGCTCGCGTGCCAGAATCTGGGTAACACGCGGACCGCAGAAGCCACCCTGGCAACGGCCCATGCCTGCACGGGTACGGCGTTTTACACCGTCAACAGTGCGTGCGCCTACAGGAGAGTTGATTGCTTCTACAATTTCGCCCTCGGTAACAGTTTCGCAACGGCAGATTACGCGGCCGTACAGATTGTCTTCGGCAATCTTGGCAGCCTTTTCATCAGCAGTCATATAGTTGAATGCTTTATGCTTCGGCAGAGCAGCCTTGAAGTCAGCCTTCTTGGCAGCGCCGCTTACACGGGCAATTTCGTTGGCAATCAGCTCACCTACAGCAGGAGCTGCGGTCAGACCGGGAGATTGCATACCGGCAGCATTGTACAGGCCTTCAACCTTTTCGGAAGGACCGAGTACGAAGTCACCGGTGCTGGAAACGGCACGCAGGCCGGCAAATTCGGTAATAGCTGCGCCCATCGGCAGGTTCGGTATCAGCTTCTTGGCAGAAGCAATGATTTCATTCATGCCGGCAGTGGTAACAGCCTTATCTTCTTTGGAATCCTGCTCATTAGCGTTAGGACCTATGAAGGTGTTGCCGTGGGTAGTGGTGCAAACCAGAATACCCTTGGATTTTTTGGTCGGAGTGGGGAATACCACGCCGTAAACCAGACTGCTGCAGGCAGTCTTATCAAACAGAATATATTCGCCCTTACGCGGAGTGATGGTAAAGGTATCATCACCGGCCAGCTTAGCGATTTCGTCAGCATAAACACCGGCAGCATTAACCACATATTTAGCAGCAATAGTGCCTTTATTGGTTTCTACACCAGTAATTTTGCCGTCTTCCTTAACGAAGCCCAGTACCTTGCAGTCGCGGATAACTTCTGCACCGTTTTGTACAGCGCATTGAGCAAAAGCAATAGCAGCACCGAACGGCCAACATACGCCGGCACTCGGAGCCCACAGAGCACCCTTGACAGTGGTCAGGTTAGGCTCCTGCTCAAGAACTTCTTCTTTAGACAGGATTTGCAGGCCTTCAACGCCGTTCTTTTTACCGCGTTGCAGCAGCTCCTGCAGAGTCTGCATTTCCTCGTCGGTGGTTGCAGCAACCAAGGACCCGGTCCATTTAATATCCAGGTCCAGTTCGTTTTGCAGCTCGTGGTACAGAGCGTTGCCACGAACGTTGGTAATAGCTTTGAGGCTGCCGGTAGGAGCGTCAAAGCCAGCATGAAGAATTGCACTGTTAGCTTTAGTAGTGCCGATAGCGATGTCCGGCTCTTTTTCCAGCAGAACGCATTTCAGGTCATACTTGGAAAGCTCGCGCAATACAGCAGTACCTACAATGCCGCCACCAATAACGACTACATCAGCAGATTTTACAAATTCCATTCCGTCACTTCCTTGCTGAATTTTCTCATAAAAATACATCTAAATTTTATCACAAATCTGCAAAAAATAGAAGAGGGAAGCGAAAATAAAAAAGTCCATAGTGGGACATGATATGCCCCGAAGACATTTCCTTCATTATATATAAAAAAGCTGCTGCCATTTCAGTCTTACTGTAAGAAAAACTAAAAATGGCAACAGCCTGAAATTTTACTCTCTCTTTTTCACAAACCATCTAAGCGGCAGCTTTTTCTCCAGCCAGCCGATAAAGATATCTGAAAGCGGTGTCAGCAGAATCCAGCTTAAAACAAGCAGGACAAAAGAAACGGAGCCTACGAAAACATCGGTAACCCAATGCGCACCGCCCATAATACGGGGCAGTGAGAAAATAATAAATACAGCCATCGCTTTGATAAAAGCATCTTTGCCGATATATTTCCACATATACACAGCAAATATCAACAGCATCATGCCATGGTCACCGGGGAAGCTGCTGCCGGAACGATCCTTGGCAGGCCAGCCGCTCAGCTGGCTAACCCAGTTTACATTATGATACAGCTGGTCAAAATAAATAGAAGCACTCGCACGGTCAATCGGCAGCAGCTTATCAAACTGCTTAATGATTACCGCACTTACCAGCATGGCAACGCCGATACAGAACAGCCAGCGCTTGCCTTCAACATTGCTTTTGCGGTAATAGCTGTAAAAAATCGCCAGCATCGCCACAAAGGCCACCACATCAAAGGCACGCAGATTAACAAAAGCGATAAAATAAGTAAAGGCCGTTCCCTGCGCCAGCTTCTGGTTAAAGAAATAAAAGACACTTTGGTCCAGCGCCAGCCAAGGTCCGTGATAGCCGGCGGTAGGGGTGCTTGCCAGCCAGCTTCCCAAAAGCAGTGCTCCCAGGATATTACAGATAATTATCCAAATCAGGTTATTTTTCTTCATATAATCTCCTCGTATTTAAATATCCACTGTTCCTCAGATATCACCTAAAGTTCAGTTAACAAATTTACGTAAATATGATACCATATTATTGAGGATTATATAAGTCTTTTATGTAGATTTTTCCCATCAGCTTCCAAAGGAGGGAGAATTATGCGCAAACTGCTTTTACTGTTAACCTGCTTACTGATGTGCTGCTGCAGCGCGCTGGCGCTCGCCGCAGATAAAACTAAGGCTGCCGATGATCTGAACGCAATCAAACCGATGGAAACCATCAGTGCGGCAGTAATGAATGACCGCCTGCAAGCCGGCAATAACGAAGACCTGCTATATGTAAAAATAAAGGAGGACAGGGTAGAGGTTTACCAGGGATTGGCAACAGACCGCTCTTTGCGCAAGCAGCTGATTTTAACCATGCCCAATACCGAAATGCTGCGCTTATATACCAATAACAAGGCTACCTTTGCGCAGATGAACAAAATGCTCAGCGATTACGAAAGCTCCAACGCCAACTTCAACGGCTATAAGATTATCACCGATAAGGATACGCCGAAAAAGCTGGAAAACGGCGGTAAAATCTATCGCTTGTGGTTTATGAAGATTGAACGCGAAAAGCAAAGCCGCAGGGGTGGCTGGAACTTCCCGATCGGCATAGGTATCGGCATCGGCGGCGGCCATCACCACGGCCCCTGGATTGGAGTAGGGTGGTAAAAAATATACCTTATATAATGAAGAAAAGCACGGGTATCTGCCCGTGCTTTTTTGATGTATGTAAAACTATAGCCTTTTATCTATATCAATATATCGCTACATAAATATTAAAATGCAGGCTCAATGGTTCCTTTATATTTATCGGCAATAAACTTCTTCACAGCCTCGGACTGATAAGCCTTCACAAAAGCCTTATAAGCCTCTTTATCCTTATCCTTGTTGCGGGCAGCAATAATCATTACAGCCAACGGCTCGTCCTTTGGCTCAAGGAAGATATTCTGCTTTTTAACATCCAAGCCACCGCTCATTACATAGTTCATGGTAATAGCCGCAGCATCAACATCAGCCAGACTGCGCGGCAGCTGTGCTGCCTCCAGCTCCTTAAATTTCAGATGCTTGGGATTATCGACAACATCCTTCGGTGTAGCCTTCATGCCAACGCCATCCTTCAATTTCAACAAGCCGGCACGCTGCAACAGCAGCAGACCGCGGCCGCCGTTTGTCGGGTCGTTAGGAATAGCAATCGTTGCACCGTCAGGAATATCCTTCACATCATGCAACTTATCGCTGTAAATGCCCATGCGCATTAAAATAGCGTTGCCGATGGGCACAAGGTCAGTCTTATTAGTCTTGTTAAAGTTATCCAGGAAGGGCTTATGCTGATAGCTTACCAAATCCAGCTCGCCATCTGCCAAAGCTTTGTCCGGTGTAACATAATCCGAGAACTCCACAACCTGTACCTTCAGGCCACTTTTAGCCGCTTCCTTGGCTGCAGCCTCCACAACCTCGGCATGCGGACCGGCGGTAGCACCAACCTTAATCGTTGTTTGAGCCTGTTTGTCACCGCCGCCGCAGCCTGCCGCCGCCAAAGCCACTACAGATAACGCAATAACCAATAATTTTTTTAACATAATTCATCGTCTCCTTTGCAAAAAGTAAAATAAAAAAAGCCTTCGTCTTATCCATACCGCATTTTCATTATGCAGTAAGGGACGAAAGCAAACTTCGTGGTACCACCCAATTTCACTGCTACCTCACGATAGCAGCCTCCTCAAGTACGCCGGACTAAGCCATTAATACTTCAGCACTGTAACGGGTGCACCCGGACGACCTAAACTTACGCTTCAGCCAATCAGCTCCAAGACCATCTTCGGCAAAGTCTCCTGCGCTTCCTTGCACCAAACGGAAGCTCTCTGTGGCAGTACTCCTTGCGTACTCTTCTTTTCATCGCTCGTATATTAACTTGTGAGTAAAAATATACAACTTGTCAAAGCCTAGTATTTCAATAGATTTGTAAATGATGTTACACAATTTACTTACTTATACAACTGCTATTCTGGACCATGCAACAGAAATATTATTTTTATTTTACATTTCTTCATTATAGCGCCCCAAAATGCAACAAAAAGTGTAAATTGCCTATTGACAAACTAGGCTTTATCATGTAAATTATCAAGCACCATCACACAAGCAATGCTTGTTGATTTTGTTTCACGCAGTAAAAATTTGACAATATCATGCTAAACAGGTGAGAAGATACCTAATAAAAAATGCAGTAACGTGCATAAAATTACTTGCTGCAGTCCTGATGCAATATCCGCTATCTTGCAGGCTGACCTTGAAAGGAGAAGATGACACTATGGAATTTGCAACAAAATGTATTCACGAAATCGGTGCGTCCGACGCAACCGGTGCCTGTCTGGGAGCACTTGATGCCTGGCTCGTTTGCTAATGTGCGATAAAGAAGTAATAGAAGTGTAAAAAATTTTGCCGTTCCTATCCGGCACTTAGGGCTGTGTCGGATAGGTCAGGCGTTAGGCTTCCGGCAAGTCTATCTTGCCGACAAAGCTGTAATAAATCTCAATGTCCTGCCTGCGGGTGCCGTTCTCGTCATAGCTGCACTCATGCACGACGATTTTCTCAATCATTTCCCGCAAGAGGGTGGGGGTCAATTCTTCAAAAGCAAGGTGCTTTCTCACAATCCCCATGAATTTCTCGGCGTTGACGGTGGCGGCCTGCGACTTGGAAAGTTCCTCCTGCAAAGCGGCAGCCCGGTCTTTCAGTTCCCGCTGCTCCTGCTCATAGTCCGCTGACAGCTCCATGAAACGCTCGTCGCTGATTTTGCCGCTTACATTGTCCTCATACAGCCGCTTGATAATGCGGTTCACTTCGGCAATGCGTGTCTGGGCCTGTTCAAGCTGCTTCGTGGCTGCGGCGGTCTTTCTCTTGCCGCCGATTTCGTTCTGCTGGATGAGCAGCTTTACAAAGCGGCTCTCATGCCTGGCGGCGTATTCCGTCACTTGCCGGAGATTGGAAAGCACGCCCGCCGTCAAAAGGTCGGTGCGGATAAAGTGTGCCGTACAGTCACGGGTACGCTTCTTGTAGCTGCCGCAGATATAACAGTCCTGCTTGCGGTTCTTGTTCTGATACCGCTGCTGATACAGCACATGGCCGCAGTCGGCGCAGAACAGCATACCAGAGAACAGCCCCACTTCATCATAGCGGTTCGGGCGTTTTCGCTGCTTGCGTAACTCCTGCACACGCTCCCATGTTTCCGTGTCGATAATCGGCTCATGGTGATTTGGGAAGATAGCCTGCTTCTCGATGGGGTTCTCAACGCTGTGCTTGACCTTGTAAGAGGGCTTCTCCGTCTTGAAGTTTACCAGACAGCCAGTGTACTCCCGGTTTTCCAGCAGATGGACGACGGTGTTTGTCGCCCACTTGCACTCATAGCCGGGGTGGTAGCGTCGGGTGCTGCCCGTCCTGCGGTATTCCAGCGTCCCCGGCGTGGGGATTTGCTGCTCCGTCAGCATACGGGCAATCTTGGTCGGGCCATTTCCCGCAAGGCAAAGCTGGTAAATCTGCCGGACAACCGGGGCGGCTTCCTCGTCAACGATATAGTTCTCGTCCTTGTCCATGAGATAGCCATAGACTGGCTTGCTGGTTACAGGCTTGCCGCTCATGCCTTTTGCTTTCTTTACTGCCTTGATTTTCTTGCTCGTATCTCTCACCAGCCATTCGTTAAATAAGTTCCGCAGAGGGGTAAAATCATTGTCCATGCCGCCGTTTGCGCTGTCCACGTTGTCATTGACAGCGATAAAACGCACGCCCTTTTGAGGGAACAGCATTTCCGTGTAAAATCCCACCTGCAAGTAATTACGCCCCAGCCTGCTCATGTCCTTGACTATGACGGTGCCGACTTTCCCGGCTTCAATGTCTGCAAGCATGGCTTGAAATCCGGGCCGCTGGAAGTTCGCACCTGAGTAGCCGTCGTCGGTGTACCAGCGCAGATTGGTAAAGCCGTTCTGCTTGGCGTAGGCTTCCAAAATCCGTTTCTGGTTGGAAATGGAATTGCTCTCGCCTTGCAATTCGTCCTCATGGGACAATCTCGGATAAAGGGCGGTAATGAGGTTTTGGGTGGCTTGTCTTAACATAAAATCCTCCGTTTCCGACAGCCAGCCCCACTATTCCGTGGTTTCATTGTACCACGGAACAGGGGCGGCTGTACAGCGGTAAAAGTGATAAATCTGCTTCTTTACAGCTTGTCAAATCGCCTTTTTTTGTGTAGCAGCGGCTTCCGCTTCCAGTACCCTCGCCATCTTGTCGGCGGCGGTGCTGGTGGTGTCTTTCTTGAAAAAGCCGGACACGACAAGAACGGTATTCCCCATGCGGATTTCCGTCACGCAGTCGGGGCGGCGGGTGGTACGGTGGTCGTGCTGCTTGATATTCTCCATAGGCAATACTCCTTTCATTCAGCCAGCAGTTTCTTCATGGTTTCCATTTTCCGCTTTGCGGTTTCCTGCCGGAAGTTGACGCCAGTAAAGCGTATCGGGACGCACATGGACAGCAGTCGGTCATAAATCCGGGAATGGGCCGTGTCTGTCGGCTTTTTCAACTCGTCCAGCGGGCGGTTGGTGGTGGCGATCAGCGGCTTGTTGCTGCGGTATCGGGTATCAATCACATGGAATACCTGTTCCAGTCCATAGTCGGTGCCACGCTCCATGCCGAAGTCGTCAATGATAAGCAGCGGATAGCGGCAAAGGCGGGAAATATACTCATTCCGGCCTGTAAAGCCGGGAGAGAGGTCGCCCAGGATAACGGCGAAGTTCGTCATATATACGGGGACTTCTTTCTCCATGAGGGCGTTTGCGATACAGCCCGCAAGGTAGCTTTTCCCGTTGCCGACGTTCCCCCAGAACAGGCAGCCGATGTTTTCGGCCTGCATTTCTTCCCAATGCTCCGCATACCGCCGGGCAATCCCGGTCTGCGGGTTTCTGCCGTTGTCGTTCTCGAATGTCCATTGCTGCATGGCTGAGTCGGCAAAAGCCCTCTGTTTCAGATTTTCCACGGCTTCCACATGGCGGCGGTGTTCCTCGGCGGCCTGCCGCTGCTCACGGGCGGCTCTCTGGCAGTCGCACTCTGCCGGGTGGCGGTCACGGCCAAACAGCTCCTTACCCTCCGGGAAGTAGGCTTCTTTCGGCGTATGGCACTTTCCGCAGTAAAGCAGTCCGTCCTCGCCGATATAGTCCTCCATCTCCGGGGCGGCGGTTGTCATGTTCTCCAAAATATCTTTGATTTCACTTGTCATAAGCTTTCTCCCTCCATACAGGTATAGTCGGGGATGCCCTGTTTTACGGCTCCCTTTTTGTCATTGGCCGCCCATCTGTGCAAGGCGGCGGCATAATTCTGGTAGGCTTTCCCGCTGGCGGCAAGGTAATGGCTCATTTCCTCAATCAGCCGTTCCAGCCTGTCCGGGTATTCTGCCTGTAACTCGTCATATTCGTCCTTTGACAGAAAAATATTCTCATATCGGCCATAAGCTGTGGGCGGCTCCCCACTCGCTCTCATTGTTTGGTTCTCTATTAAGTTGTTTATATTAGTTTTGTTAGGGGTCGGTTTTCCGACCATCATAGGGTCGGTTTTCCGACCGTCATAAGGTCGCTTTTCCGACTGTATGAGGGTCGCTTTTCCGGCCATCAGTTGGTCGGAAAACCGTACCACTGGGACAGGCGGCACTTTCACATAAAGCCGATTGGGTGCGGAGAAGCCCCGCCGTTCCCGTTCTAAAAGCCCGGCTGCGTCCAGTTCTTTCAAGGCTCCCTTGATGGCGGTACAACCCTTGTCCAGCATTTCCGCTATCTCCGCAACGGGGTAGACAATGAATATCCTGCCCTCGCCGTCCTGCCAGCCGTTCTTCTGTGACAGGGTGGAGCGGTCTAATAAAAGCGCATACAGCAGCTTGGCGGTCTGTGAAATCTCCATTTTCAGCAGGAAACGGGGGTATGGAAGATAGGCGGGCAGCGTGGTGTCTGCCCTGATATAATCAGCGATAGTATCACCTCCCTCTGTGTTGTGTCGTTTTTGGGCTTTGTCACGCATTAGGACGGCATTTCCGGGGGGAAAGGATAAATGTATCGCATACCCTTTGACACCCACGAAAAAAGCCTTGATTTATGCGGGTTTGAAAGGCTCTAAAGCGTGACATTTCTGCCTTTGTTTCCGCTTTCTCTCGGCGGCTTTGCGTTTCTTCATGCACCCGGCGCAGCCGGGGCAGTATTTCCCCCGGTTGGATTTGGGGACAAAGGCCGCCCCGCAGACCGCGCAGCGTTTCCGGCTCCCCCGTTACAAGAGGGCTGCGGCCAGCTCCCCGTCAAGGGGCAGGACAGCCACACGGAACCAGCGGCACATGAGGGAATAGGAAATGCTCTGGACGCACACGCAAGGCTCCCCGTCGTCCAATAGCAGGCAGTTCCCCTCATCGTAGTTACAGCACTCATGTACCAGCCGCCGCGCCCGCCGGTGCTGGCGGTAGTCCATGTGGGGCAGGTTATCGCTCATGGCTCTGCTCCTTTCTGCGGTGCGGCTCGTCCCGGCGCAAAATCTGGTCGATGTTCCGCTTGACGGTCTGCAACTCCTTGAACCGCTGTTTCTGTTCGTGATAGGTGTTATACAGGCCGTCTTTCTCGGAGATAAGCTGCTCGATCTCGGCCTGCAACGCTTTCCGGGCGGGCAGCTTGGTAATGCCATGCGCCTTGAAATACCGGGCTGCTGCGTCGGCTATGATAAAATCGCTCTCATGGGCCTGCCGGTATGCGGCGCGGGCTTTCTCGGATTTCTGTGCCCGCAGCCCGTCGCGGGCGGCCTTGGTCTGGGCGTAGGCCAACACCTGCCGCTGCAACTTCTTTTTCCCTTGCAGCTTCGTTTCCAGTGCTTTCAGTTCGCCGCTGGTCTGGCGCATTTTCTGATAGGCGGTGTCAACGGCGGCTTCAAGCTGTTCCGGGGAAGAAAAGCCGTACTGTTGGTAGATGGTCAGGGTCTTGGCGGCCTGTTTCAGATTGTGTATCTTCGCCCATCGTTCATAGCCCCGGCCTTTGCCCTCGGCCATTTTCTGCTCAATGTCCACAAGCCGCTGCACTCCGTCCTGTTTCGGGGCGGCTATCTCGGCTCTGGCAACCTGCAAGCGGTCTTTTATGGTGCGTGGGGGATCGGGGGATCTGGCTGGCGCTTCGGCTGCTCTGGCGGCGTTTTGCTCTAAAACGGCAAAGACAGCGGCGCGGTCAAAATCGTCGCCCAGCTTCCGGGCGGTAATTGGCTTTGTCCTGTCCGGCGTGAGGTAGGAAAGCCGCCCCCGGCTCTCCTTGACGGTCACACCCTCCTGCAGCAACAGAGAGGAAAACTCGTCAAAGCTGGCGGCGGTGGCAAGGGCTTTCCGTAGGGTCTGCCGCAGCTTCTCCTTGTTCGTTTCAAACTTGGTCTGCCGGGGCGTGATACTATCGGCAATCATGGGGGCGTTCTGCTTGTCCAGCGCGGCCTGTCCCTTTTTCTGCGCCCAATACTCCCGGTCGGTGACGCGGTTCTTGCTGCCGTTCAAGAGGTCGATTTGATAAAGCCCCTCCCGGTGGCACATCTCCATGACTTCGGATTTGAAGTAGCGCAGGGCAGCGTCGGTACATCGGTGCTTGCAGCCGACTTTCGTATCGGCCGGCCTGTCCATGTAGGGCAGGAACGGCACTTCCTCAATCCGCAGGCTGTTTATGACGATATGCACATGAATGTTGCCGCTGTGGTTATGCCCGTCCGGGTGGGTGCAGACAAGGGCCTGGTGGCCGGGAAAATGCTCTTTACAGAATTGTTCCCCCAACGCCTGCGCCCGGTCTACGGTCAGGCCGTTGTCCGGCCCGTCCCGCGGGTCAAAGCTGATGATGTAGTGGTGGCTTTTCACATCTTCCCGCCGCTGGTTTTTCTGATAGCGGAGATTGGCCCGCATACACGCAACGGCAAAATCCTCCCCGTCGCAGTTCAGCGTGGACAGCCGGTAGTCCTCGCGGGGGATAAGCCTGCCGGTTTCATCAAGGACGGGCTTCATGGTAAACTCGTCATGCTCAAAGAGAAGATATTGCTCGGCGGCTCCGTAGTCGGCGTTTTTAGAGTTGATATGCTTGAGTGTTGCCAACCGCGTCACCTACTTTCTTGAGGACTTCATACTTGAGGACGGCAAGGTCGGATATGGCGGCGCGTACCTCGCCGGAAAGGGTGTTGTAGGGTACGCCGTATTCGTTCAGATACCGGGCAATCTGATTGAGGTTGCCGCCGATCCTGCCGTACTCGGCTGTCAGCTTCCCGACAGCGGAAAGCAACTCGTCATTGACCGACGACACATGGACAACCGGGCGTATGGTCGCCCGCCGTATCGCCTGCCGGAGAAATTCGGACTGGCTGATACCATAGGGCGCAAGCCGCGCTGTGAAGTCGGCATACTCATCTTCGGACAGCCGGGTTTTCACAACGCGGCTGCGGTGGGGCGTGTTGTATTTCTTTCGCATGGTGTGACCTCCTTTCTCGCCCGTAAGGGCGCATGAGCAGGGTTTGGGGAAGGCACTCCCCAACAAGTTTCCCGCGAGGGGCAAAACTGCAGAATTGCGGATTTTGGCACCGTGGTAGAAACTTGCTCTCCGTGACTGCAAACTTTCTCTCACTTCCGTCCGCCACTTTTTTGGAAAACTGCAACCACAAAAGTTTGTTTCTCTTTTTCTGCTACTACTAATCCTGTAAAGGGCATTCCTGCCCGCTTTCGCTAAAATGACACCGGACGCAGTGGTTTCTACCCGGTGTTGGAGAAATCCTTTCTCTTTGCCCTCTACTACGGGTAAATGCTCCAAATGCCAAACACCAGGGCAGAAAAATTCCCTCCTCGCTTACTACTACAACCGGCAGGGGGCAA
The DNA here is from genome assembly GCF_000188175.1 of Phascolarctobacterium succinatutens YIT 12067. Lineage (GTDB taxonomy): Bacteria > Bacillota > Negativicutes > Acidaminococcales > Acidaminococcaceae > Phascolarctobacterium_A > Phascolarctobacterium_A succinatutens. The sequence continues at coordinate 14,890 of NZ_GL830877.1, forward strand.
AATGGCCGGGAGCGGAGCCGGACAACAAAAAAAGCAGTAAATCTTTTTCAAGACTTACTGCTTTCGCTGGCCGCGTCGGTGGCGGCTGGTATTCAGTTTTTATGACTTGTCCGGTGGTTCGTCAAGCCGGAACTTGAATTGACAGTCAATTAACCGCTGCTTTACATAGTCCTCCACCTCGGCGTTGACCTGCCCGTTCACTTTTGAGAAATAGCGGATATATCCGGCGTAGTGGAGCAGGACAGCGTTCACGGCTTCTGGGTCGCCCTCACGGGCTTTGAGGATTGTTTCATAGGGGAGAAGTCTACTCATACCGGCTCACCCCCATTTCTTCGCGTAGCCGCTGCAAGGCAAGCTGGATATGCCGCCCCGCTGTGCTGCGTGACCGGCCAATACACGCGCCGATCACGCGCTGCGGCTGGCGCAGAAAGTAATAGCGCAGGATTTCTTCCCGCGTCTGCTCCGGCAAAACAGAGATCGCGTCGGCAAGGGCGGCGTTGCAGAGCAGGACGGTCTGACCGCAGACGGTAAATGGGTATTCCTCGTCCGGCTCCGACGCGGCAAACTGGACAAACTTCTCGTTCATCAGATAGTCAAGGGAAACTTGCCGTTCCCATTGCCGTTTAAGCTTCAAAATCTTGTCCAAGGCGGCACAGCGGATAACAGTCTTGCAAAAGGCGTTGTACCTGCGCTGGATATATTCTTGATAGGCTATCTGGTCGGTCATGGAAATTCCCCTTTCTGAATAATAGTGCGGGGCGGTGGCACTTCTTGCTGTCGCCCCTTGATTGCCTACCAGCAAAGGCGGGCGGGGCTGTCAACGGCTGCGCATATGCGCCGTTCATCTTGACCGTTGACTGGCTCGGCTGGGTTTGCTATTTACCCGACAAACTTGAATTTATTTTAAGCTATCACGTTTTACCTTCTTAAGCCTTACTATCATTACCATAGGAATTTCTTTGTTGGTTTTAAAACATTCTTCATAAAATCCATCAATGACAAATCCAGCTCTAAAACAAAGGTTAAAAATATCTTGTATGGAACGATGATAATAAATCTGCTCTTTCGGTTGCCCTTCAATCGCTATATCATAGTAACTGTGCGGTGTCATATATTTTTCAGTCAACGTGACAAAACAAGGGTGTTGCGTTGCAAAGACAAAAATTCCGCTTTCCTGCAACAGTTCATAAACAGCCATAAGAAGTGGTTCAATATCCGTAATATCCATAATTGCCATATTAGAAACTGCTTTCGTAAAGGCTCGATTTCTTTTTAATTCTAATATACTTTTTCTATCGGTCGCATCCGCCACACAAAATTCAATTTGTTTTGCATATTGTGATTGCCGTCTTTTAGCCAATTCTATCATTTTTTTGCTGTAATCAAAAGCGACAACCGAAGCGCCTCTTTGTGCAAGATACGAAGAATAATTTCCATTGCCACACGCAATATCCAAAATGTAATCCGCAGGATTAGGAGATAGAAGTTCCGTTACTTTGGGACGCACTACCTCTCTGTGAAATTCATTAGATTCGTCACCCATTGCATTATCCCAAAATTGTGCGTTCTCCTCCCAGATTTTTTTACTTTCCTCTGTTCCCATGTTCTCTCCCACTCCCCAAATTTGCTTTTTTGCTTCCATTAAATCTTCCTTACTATATTCCATTGTTACCCTCCATAACTTCTGATTGTTGCCGTCTTGACGATTATGTATCTTTACATTACCTTCTGAAACATATGGCGCACCTTGTCCAGGCGGTTGTTTGGACGGCGGGGCTGGATGACCGGCTGGCCGACAGCGGCCTGATACCCTTTCAGCTCTGTAAGGCATACGCTCTGCCCGTTGGTGTAAAAGGCCAGATCAGTACGGTATGCCTGTATACAGCGGGCGGGAATCTCGCCAGTAAAGACAACTTCATCCTTTTTTACCTGGGCCGTTTCGATGGTGGCACAGTATTTCGGTGCATCATGATAAGCCCTGGAAAGGTATTCCTGGGGCGCATAGAGGGTGAAGGAGAGATAAGGTTCCAGCAGCTGCGTCCCCGATTCCTTCAATGCCTGTTCCAATACAATCGGGGCCAATGAGCGGAAGTCCGCCGGCGTGCTGACTGGACTGTAATAAAGCCCGTATTCAAAGCAAATCTTACAGTCCGTTACGTTCCAGCCGAACAAGCCCTGCTCCAGCCCGTAACGGATACCATCCCTGACAGCGTTTTGAAAACTCTGGTTCAAGTATCCCAGCGAAACCCGGCTCTCGTATTGTACGCCGGAGCCAAGCGGGAGTGGTGTAACAGACAGTCCGATAGATGCCCAAAACGGGTTGGGCGGCACCTCGATATGGATGGTGTGGCTGGCTGCTTTGAGCGGCCGCTCCATATAAATGACGGTGGGTTCCTTTACCACTGTTTCAATCTTGTATTTTTCCGACAGCAAAGCGGAAACGACCTCCAACTGCACCCGGCCCAAAAAAGAAAGAATGATCTCATGGGTGATGGAATCCACTTCGCAGCGCAAAAGCGGGTCAGTATCCGCAAGTTGCGTAAGAGCGTCCAGCAGCCGTTCTCTTTGCGCTGCCGTTTTCGGCGCAATCGTCGTCCGCAGCATGGGGAGGGGGGCCTCGCGCCACCTTTTACGAGGGTGAAGTGGTAAACTTATTTTAGACACAG
>NZ_GL830878.1 GCF_000188175.1 Phascolarctobacterium succinatutens YIT 12067
CCGGTAATCTTGCTGCCTGCTACATTCAAGCCACCGCTGATGGTTGTTCCGTTTTCGCCAAGCATGATGGATTTTGCACTATAATCAGCACCGATATAGCTCATGCCAATACCGCTGTTAGTAATTGCAAAGTATTTATTACCATTGGAAATGATGATGCTATCTTTATTCAAGTTAATTTTGGAATCTCCATTGGCAACAGAGGTAATATCAGTCAAATCGCCTGCAACATTAACCTTGTAATCAGTCTGGCCGTCTTTAACTGTAGATTCAACTGTTGTATTCTTACCGTTAGACAAGGTAGTATGTTTACCTGCTTCTGCTTTTACATCTTTCAGCTGACCATAGTTTACTGCATCAGTATCGGCAGTACCTGCTGCTACACCGGTAATCTTGCCACCTTTTTCAATGATAACATCATTAACCTTAACCTTGCCGCCATCTGCAAAGCTAATGCTACCTGCACCTTCACCTGCGCCGATGATGGATTTGATATCCTTCAGCTCATCGTTCAGCTCTACTTTTACTTTAGTGCGGTCATGGCTTACGCTGATGTTCTTGTCACCGCTGAAGTCAACATAATCGCCGGGTTGTACGTTGGTTGCGTTGGTTGCAACACCGTTGGTA
>NZ_GL830879.1:0-95 GCF_000188175.1 Phascolarctobacterium succinatutens YIT 12067
CGTCCCCTAATTTGGGGTTATCTCTGAAATTACAAACTTTAATTCTATGTTAATCTTGCACCTTATAGTTTCCGTCCCCTAATTTGGGGTTATCT